>NZ_CP102278.1:2577500-2740000 GCF_025149915.1 Coprococcus eutactus | reverse complement strand
TCCGGCGAGTTTCTTGTACCGGCAAGGTTAAGCACTTAAGGTGCGGAGCCGAAGTGAAAGCAAGTGTTAAGAGCACGTAAAGTCAGTACAAGAAGACCCGAAACCGGGTGATCTACCCATGTCCAGGTTGAAGTCGCCGTAAAAGGCGATGGAGGACCGAACGCACATCCGTTGAAAAGGGTGGCGATGAGGTGTGGGTAGGGGAGAAATTCCAATCGAACCCGGAGATAGCTGGTTCTCCTCGAAATAGCTTTAGGGCTAGCCTCGTATTAGTCTTGCGGAGGTAGAGCACTGAATATCCTAGGGGGCGTCAAAGCTTACCGAAGATTATCAAACTCCGAATGCCGCGTAGATGATGTACGGGAGTCAGACTGCACGAGATAAGTTGGGTAGTCAAAAGGGAAAGAGCCCAGACCACCAGCTAAGGTCCCAAAGTGCGTGTTAAGTGGTAAAGGATGTGGGATTTCGAAGACAACTAGGATGTTGGCTCAGAAGCAGCCATACATTCAAAGAGTGCGTAATAGCTCACTAGTCGAGAGGTCCTGCGCCGAAAATGTCCGGGGCTAAAACACGACACCGAAGCTGTGGATCCGAAAGGATGGTAGAGGAGCATTCTTAAGTCGATGAAGCTGTACTGTAAGGAGCAGTGGAGAGTTAAGAAGAGAGAATGCCGGAATGAGTAGCGAGATTTAAGTGAGAATCTTAAAGGCCGAATATCTAAGGTTTCCAGGGTAAAGCTGATCTTCCCTGGGTAAGTCGGGGCCTAAGGCGAGGACGAAAGTCGTAGTCGATGGATAACAGGTTGAAATTCCTGTACTGCTTATGAACAGAACTGTGGGGACGCAGAAGGAGAGCACGAGCCGGAAATGGAAAAGCCGGTACAAGCGTATAGCAGTCACATAGGAAAATCCGTGTGAGAAATGTAAAGCGCGATGTGGATCGAACATTAGTAGAGAAGCGTGTGAGCCAGCTGCCAAGAAAAGCCGCTATTGTTTCATGAGTACCCGTACCGTAAACCGACACAGGTGGATGAGGAGAGAATCCTAAGGCCGGCGGGAGAAGTGTTGTTAAGGAACTCGGCAAAATGACTCCGTAACTTCGGGAGAAGGAGTGCCATAGAAATATGGCCGCAGAGAAATGGCCCAAGCAACTGTTTAGCAAAAACACAGGTCTATGCAAAACCGAAAGGTGAGGTATATGGGCTGACGCCTGCCCGGTGCTGGAAGGTTAAGAGGAGAGGTTAGAGCAATCGAAGCTTTGAATTTAAGCCCCAGTAAACGGCGGCCGTAACTATAACGGTCCTAAGGTAGCGAAATTCCTTGTCGGGTAAGTTCCGACCCGCACGAAAGGCGTAATGATTTGGGCACTGTCTCAACAACACACCCGGTGAAATTGAAATACCAGTGAAGATGCTGGTTACCTGCGCCAGGACGGAAAGACCCCATGGAGCTTTACTCCAGTTTGATACTGGGATTCGGTACTGTCTGTACAGGATAGGTGGGAGGCTAGGAAATGGTGACGCCAGTTGCCATGGAGCCAACCTTGGGATACCACCCTTACAGTACTGGGTTTCTAACCTGCAGCCGTGACCCGGCTGGGGGACAATGTCTGACGGGGAGTTTGACTGGGGCGGTCGCCTCCGAAAGAGTATCGGAGGCGCTCAAAGGTTCCCTCAGAACGGTTGGAAACCGTTCGAAGAGTGCAAAGGCAGAAGGGAGCTTGACTGCGACACCGACGGGTGGAGCAGATACGAAAGTAGGACTTAGTGATCCGGTGGTATAAAGTGGGATTGCCATCGCTCAACGGATAAAAGCTACCCTGGGGATAACAGGCTTATCACTCCCAAGAGTTCACATCGACGGAGTGGTTTGGCACCTCGATGTCGGCTCATCGCATCCTGGAGCTGTAGCAGGTTCCAAGGGTTGGGCTGTTCGCCCATTAAAGCGGTACGCGAGCTGGGTTCAGAACGTCGTGAGACAGTTCGGTCCCTATCCGGCGTGGGCGTAGGATATTTGAGAGGAGCTGTCCTTAGTACGAGAGGACCGGGATGGACAAACCTCTGGTGTATCTGTTGTTTTACCAAAGGCATGGCAGAGTAGCCAAGTTTGGCAGGGATAAACGCTGAAGGCATCTAAGCGTGAAGCCCCCCTCAAGATAAGATATCCCATCTTCGGAGTAAGACCCCTTGAAGACTACAAGGTTGATAGGCTTTGAGTGTAAGTGTGGTAACGCACTGAGCTGAGAAGTACTAATAGGTCGAGGACTTATCCTTAGAGGTTTCTAAGAGATAAGCTTTGGAGATACGCAAAAAGCGGAAGAAAAAAGTTTACTTGGAAATGGACAAAAAGATAGACAAAAGATAGAAGTCTTAACAACTTTCTGTGTGAAATTCTGAAGGTACAAAAGTAAAGAGTACCAGGAAAATTTAACGCTGCAACAGGTGTTAAATTTTTTCTGTATATAGGGGATTGGTCAAATGGTATGATAGGGGTCTCCAAAACCTTTGGTGGGAGTTCGATTCTCTCATCCCCTGCTGATTAATACTCAGAAAGCTTGGCTTTACAAGTTTTCTGAGTTTTTTTGTATCTGTAGTGCTGCCATATATATTTTATGGTGACTTTAGTAAAAAAATATGTAAAATAGTATATTATAAAGCAAGGAAAAGAAGGGATTAATATGTATTACAATGATGTGCTTGATCTGATAGGAAATACTCCACTTATGTGTCTGAGGAAGTCTACAGGTTACAATATATTTGCAAAGGCAGAGTTTCTTAATCCTGGCGGAAGTATTAAGGACAGGATTGCAAAAAACATGTTAGAGGTAGCAGAGACTGAGGGAAAACTCAAGCCGGGAATGACTATTATAGAGCCTACTAGCGGCAATACAGGAATAGGTCTTGCACTCTGTGGTGTTCAGAAAGGCTATAAAGTGATAATTGTGATGCCGAAGAATATGAGTGAGGAGCGCAAGAAGGTTATCAGGGCATTTGGTGCGGATCTGGTACTTACAGATCCGGTTCTCAGTATCGGCGGAGCTGTTGATAAGGCAAATGAGATAGCGGAATCTGATCCGGAGAAGTATTTTATGCCGCAGCAGTTTGTCAATCAGGCGAATCCAGATGCGCATTATCACACGACTGCGGTCGAGATGTGCGAACAGCTTGGTCAGAAGATAGACATATATGTGTCTGGTGTTGGAAGTGGGGGTACTCTCCAAGGTATAGCTAAATATCTGTTGGAGAAAAATCCAGATACGAAGATTGTTGCCGTTGAGCCTAAGGGAGTGTCAGCGCTACATGGAGATGGCCCGGGAATCCATCAGATACAGGGCATTGGAGATGGATTTGTGCCGGATGTGCTTGATACGGATATGATAACTGATGTTGTGGAGGTATCAGATGAGGATGCAATACAAACTGCAAGAAATCTTGCTAGAAAGCAGGGACTTCTTGTTGGAACCTCATCAGGTGCAAATGTGTGGGCAGCCATGCAGATGGCGGAGAAGTATGGGAAGGATAAGGTCATAGCTACAGTTATGGCGGACAGGGCTGAGAGATACTTCAGTGTAGGTCTGTTATAGTATTCTGCTTATAGAGATAAAAATTGTATATAAATTAAAAAGAGACATTTTCAATAGGTTATGTGTATGGTACATTGAAAGTGTCTCTGTTTTTATTTTCGGAGATAAGGATAATGTGATGTTAGACTTCAGAATGGGGACCTATGCACTGGGGGCATCAAGTGACTAAAGATATGATAAAATGGGAACAGCTTCCAGCGGCTTTGGCTCCGGACACGGAATATGATGAGGATGGCTGCTTCTCTGGTACGGCCATAGAAGATAAGGGGAGACATATACTCATATATACGAGCGTTATGAAGAATCCTGATGGTGAAGGCGTCCTGCAGAATCAGAGTATAGCTGTCGGAGACAGAACAGAGTATACCAAGATAGGCTGCAATCCGGTGGTAAACGGAGATATGCTTCCTTATGGTCTGAGCAGAGAGGATTTCAGGGATCCTAAGGTTTGGCATGAAGACGGAATATACTATATGGTTGCCAGAACTGTCGATGAAGATAAGAAAGGGCAAGTCGTACTACTTTCCAGTCAAGATCTTGTGAATTGGAATTTTGAGAGTGTTCTGGCAAGAAACGATAAGGATTATGGCGGGGTATGGGAGTGCCCGGATTTCTTCGCGATCGATGGTCATAAGGTGCTTCTTGTATCTCCTATAGAGAATGATGACAAGGAAAGTTGTCAAAAAGTATTGACAACTTTCCTTGTCATTTGTTATACTCCATTATACAGAAAAATGACAACTATAGTTGTCATTTGACATATGTAATTTTAAATATATATTGTATTGGAAATTTCAGTATATGAAAATTAAATGGGGTAGTGAAGATATGGGAAAAAGAAATGACAAGGCTAGAGATAAAGATGTTGATAAAGGTAATAAGAAATCTGTCAGTGAAGCGATAAGGTCAATGTTTGAGATCAAAGACGATGGAAATTCTGTAAATAAATTAAAAACTCAGGTTAAAGGATATTCTGTGACAGCCATCACAGAGAGAACGTTAAAAAAGAACAAGCTTGGAGATGTCATGACTGCGGTGTGCAGCAAGAAAGAGCTCGAGGAAGAGATTCGGGAAAATTTGAAATTGGGGCTGCCGGTGTATGGATTCTTTCGCGAAAAGAAGATGTGGAGTTGTTTTTTATTTGACAAGGTTAATATTTTAAGAAATGAATTGTCACCTGAACCTGAAAGTGGAAACGATACGCTGGCTATATATAAGCTAAGAAAGTCATATGTTCACCCCGATGCGGAGAACGTACACGAAGATATGGCGGAGGTGGCCCACAGCAATGTGTACCAGAGTGTGCTTGATGTTTTGGGTGATGGGAAAATTGATGGTTTTATGTGGAAAGACAGGGTATACGTGTGTAAGAGAGAGAAGTCGACAGGTATACCGTATGGATTGGTGATTGGGATAGCACTAGGCGTTATCTATGGAATGTTATTTGACAATCTGGCACTTGGAATCTCTCTCGGGTTTTGTTTTGGAATAAGCTTTGGCATGATATGGGGGACATCCACCCACAGTTATGTGGAGCATGGAATGGTAGATGATGACGATACGGATGAATAAGCTGGAGGTGATATAGATGCCGCTGTACAACAAGCTAAAGGAATACAGGGCAAAGCTGGGGGTGAACCAGCAGGAGATGGGGGCATTGGTTCAGACATCGAGGCAGACGATAAGCCAGATAGAGAGGGGCGACTATAGTCCGTCGGTGACTTTGGCACTCAAGATCGCGAAGGTGTGTGGTGTCAGAGTAGAGGATATCTTCCAATATGAGGAAGATGAGGAGTGACTTCTGACATATGGATAAGGTCGTGTTAATTCATAGAATGAAAAGAGGATATGAGATGAATGATACTGATAAAAAAGTGAACAAGAAAAGTAATCTGAAGATATATATAATATTTGCGATAATGATCCTGGTAAGTTTGCTTGGAGGGTTCCTGGCTGGAAGGCTTGCAGCGGTGAACAAGGATACACTGGATGGAATCAACTGGGATAATATATGGAGTATAGTGGCTGATACGCTGCCTATAGCATATGGAGTGCTCATGTTGACGGTGTTCGTGGTGTCATTTGTCATGTATGGGAAGATAAAGAGGGCGATCAGTGGCTGGGACGGAGAAGATGAGGATGTAATAGCGGATATAGAGAGAAAGATATCAACTGCCTCATATCTCCCATGTGTAGCTGTGTTTATGGGATTTGTATTGTTCCCGGTATGTATATATGCCATAGACAGAGCTTATGGGGATGATGGTGGTATGGTTATGGCCATTGTGTCTGAGCTGGTATTCGTGATATCGTTGGCGTTGTACTGTGTAGCAGAAAAGCTTGTTATCGATGAAGAGAAGAAGCTTAACCCGGAGAAATGCGGCAATATATTCGATATGCATTTTCGCCGTGACTGGGAGAGTACATCGGACGAGGCAGAGCTTACCATGATAGCAAAATCCTCTAAGAAGGGATTTATGTCTGGAATCAAGGTGGGATTTGTCATGTGGATACTCATGTTTATGAGTATGTTCGCATTTGGAACAGGGGTGATGCCGGTGTTGGCAGTGGGAGTGATTCTGCTTGTCATGTATGTGGCGTATGGAAGAGAGTTCAGGAAACTGCAGAAGTAAATACGATTAGAAATTTGATTTGGGATGACCGTGAAAATTACGGCCATCCTTTTTGTTGCATTAAACTTATGATTAATATCTTGCGCGTAATCAATATAATGACTGTGTTCGGGATGATGTGATACTCAATACCAGAAAAGCAATGCCAATTTTTGAGTGGCTATGAGGTCAGTTGAGTTTTTTTTAGATATAAGAATAGAAATGATGATATTGGGTCAATAATATCTATGCAATATGAAATGTTAGAAAAGTTTTTCACAGGAAAGGGGTATTGCTATGATATTAAAGGAAAAAGAGAAAACAGTTATCCAGGATCTTCAGACACAGGAGAAGTCCTGTGTGGAGAAGTATGGACGATATGCCGAGCAGGCGAAAGATCCGGAGCTCAAGAATCTGTTCCAGACTATTCAGAAGGAAGAGCAGAAGCATTATGATTCACTTACACAGGTGCTCGATGGACAGGTCCCTCAGTGTGATTGCAACGACAGCAATGGAAAAGATTATGAGCCAAAGCAGACATACAAGATGATGGACGATTCAGAGGATAAGAAGAATGACAAGTTCCTTGCAACAGACTGTATCGGAACGGAGAAACTTGTGTCAGGCGAGTACAATGGCGAGATATTTGCATTTGGCGAGAGTGCGGTCAGAAAGCTGCTTGCAGACATACAGATCGAGGAACAGAATCACGCCGAGATGCTCTACAAGTACAAGGTTGCAAATGGAATGGTGTAGGCAGCTTACTGATGGGGACGGAGGTACCTGACCCCTTGGGGCAAATTTGACCGTAAATAGGCGAAAAAAAGGGCAAAAGGGGACGGAGGTACCCGTCCCCCTTTTGACAAAACGGATTAAAAATGTAGTATACTGTTATACAGTTCATGATGAGCAAAATATTAGTAAGGCACATTTGGAATGTTTACAACGAAGAGGAGAAAGGTAAAGTGAAAAGAAAATTCTATAGTGCGCTATATGTGGTAGTATTTGCGTTGGTGCTGTCAGGCTGCAGTCTGTCAGGAATTGCAGATGGCAGTAAATCGGCGGTTAATGGTAATCTTGCTTCTGATGGGGGAACTACTGTATTTGAACAGGTAACTTCTGCGGAGACTACGACAACAGAGGAGATTACGGAAACCCAAAGCGATATTTCATCAGAAAGCTTAGAAACCACTGAGGATACGACAGTTTCGGATTCTGGTGGGGCAGCAGACGCAAGCATCGAAGGAAAGGCAGCTTCAAATATGGAGCTTGCTGATATTCCAGCATATTCTGGAAGTGCATATTGTGAGATAAATGGCAATGTGCCGGCATTTGACGATGATGAGCTGGTGACGGATGCATTTGAGAATTATAGTGATCTGGACTCACTTGGAAGGTGCGGAGTTGCTTATGCCAACATTTGTAAAGAGATCATGCCGACGGAGGAGCGGGGAGTGATAGGTATGGTCAAGCCTTCGGGCTGGCATACGGTGAAGTATAATGATCGTATAGATGGTAATTACCTATACAATCGATGTCATTTGATCGGATATCAGCTGGCTGGAGAAAATGCAAATGAGAAGAATCTGATAACGGGAACCAGATATCTTAACGTGACAGGCATGCTTCCATTTGAAAATGAAGTGGCTGATTATGTGGAGAGCACCGGAAACCATGTGCTGTACAGGGTGACGCCTGTGTACGATGGTGATAACCTAGTCGCATCGGGAGTGCAGATGGAGGCTGAGTCCGTGGAGGACAAAGGCGCTGGGGTTAGCTTTAACGTGTATGTGTACAATGTGCAGCCTGGAGTGCTGATTGACTATGCAACCGGTGGTAGTGAGGCGGATCCGGGATATGTGGTGCCGGGGAAAAATACGAGTTCGGAGATATCCGGTGAAGATGGAGACCAGGCAGCAGAGGCTGGAACAAGCGAGGAAACTCAAAACACAGGGTCAGAGGCTGATGATACATCGGAAGCTCAGACGGAAGCAGCAAATGAAGATACATATATAGTAAACACCAATACAGGCAAGTTTCATAAGCCGTCATGCAGGAGTGTGAAACAGATGAAGGAATCCAACAAGTCTGAGAGGACGACCACAAGGGATGAACTTATATCTGAGGGATATGAGCCTTGTAAGAACTGTAATCCGTAGTTGGATTTGATTGTTAAGGCTTTTAAATGCGCTACAGAGGTTATACAACAACCACTTGATATAACAGACTATATCAGGTGGTTGTTTTGTTATAGAGGTAAAGCACATATTTTATCAAAATATTATATATGACAGCGTGCTTGAGAAGTTCCAGAGTCTGCCACCGGAGAAGCAGACTGAGAACATGGCAAGCGCATTTGGTGACGGAATGGATCAAATGGTGAATTATGTATATGACCATTATGACAATTTCAAACTACTGTTGCGGTGCAGCGACAATGGAAAGTACGGAGATATGATACACAATCTGGTAGATAGCAAGACTTTTGAGTTCACTTGCATCAGCGCCGATGATATTCAGGACCTTGGGATGTCCGATTGGCGTGAGGAGGACATGAAGAAAAGGATAATCGACAAGATCAGCGATGAGCTTGAAGCTGCAGAAGTGAAGATCGCCGATGACACTTTCGACGAGCTTGTGAAGAAGTTTCAATGATAAGCGTATCTAATAAAATTGTGGCAGGATTGGCTGCGATTTGTTATACTGATATCAATATTGGGAGGTGGTTATATGTGTGATGTAGCTAAATACTCTAAGATGTATAAAGATATAAAGAATTTACAGCCTGAAGACACTTTGCAATTGGTATTAGAGTCAAAGACAAAGGATGAAAAAGAATTCTTTGAATTGATAGGTAATTATTTGTTGCAGAAAAAGCAAAAGGAAGTTATAGAGGGGAATTTGTTTTAAGTGAAAAAATATATTCTTATAGCTGGAGTTTGAACTTCATTATGTTGGAGTAGATTCTGTTGATATAGCAAAGCAGAGAATTGCATACAGGGTAGAACATGGAGGTCATGGAATCCCGGACAAGGATGTAGAGAGACGTTATACAGAAAGCTTTATTAACTTGAAGAAAGTAATAGGCAAGTGTGATATGGCAATAATGTATGATAATACGAATGTATTCAACAGATTTGCTGTATATGAAAAAGGACGTATTGTTGAATTGTCGAATAATGTACCAAAGTGGTATACAAATAATTTCGTGTAGAACAGAAGGGGCTGTGAAAAACTCGATTGAGTTTTTTCGCAGCCCCTTTTTGCCCTTGTTTGCTATAAATAACTGGATATCAGCTCACAGCCTACTCAAAATCGTCCTCGCCATAGTCGCAGTCACAGCCACAGCCGCCATCGCTGCAGTTTCCGTTGTATGAGCCAAATGTCTGGCTCTTTCTAGGAGAGCAGAGCATTCCGAGCACAAGCCCTGTGAGGAATGTGCAGATAGCGAAAAGCACGGCCTCTCTTGTTGAGTAGTCTTTATCCTTTACGACAACAGTGAATTTGTTCCATCCGTCTTTGATAGTTTTCATTGGTTTCATTGAAATCCCTCCTGATCATATTATATTGATAAATCCTGAATCAGGGAAAATCCCCCATCTTTAATGAATCTCCCTGAACAGTTAATTATATGATACATCAACATCATACATCAGTCCACCCCTGGGCAGGCGACTTAAGAATAAAATGAGATTTGTGAAAGTCGATCATACCTTCGTCTTTCATCCTGCCAAGTTCAGTAGACAGTCCACTGCGGTCCACGGACAGAAAGTCAGCGAGCTGCTGTCTGGAAAATGGTATGTCAAATTCGTTGCTGCCATGTCTGTGCATCTCCGATGACAGGTAGGAGAGCAACTTATCCCTGGTTGTTTTCTGGCTCATGTGCTTTGATTTTTCGCCGAGTCTCAGGTTCTTGCCGGCGAGATCGCACAGGAGATTTCTTATCATCTGATTATGTCTGCCACATGTTACCGGGCAGGTGGTAAGCATTTTTTGAACATTCAGAAACAATACAGAACTTGCAGCTTCAGCATATACGCTGACGTCGAGTACGGAGCCAGGGGTACAGGCATATGATTCCGCAAACGTGTGTCCGGGCAGGATGGCAGACATGACGCTTTGACCCCCCCAGTAATCCTCCTGGATGACTATTGCTTTGCCTGTAAGCAGCAATCCTATATATTCTGTTGTGTTGCCAGCCATGAGAATACACTCATTTTTTTGGTATTTTTTGATGATTGCACCCAGACAGTCCAGTATGGAGTCAACGTCGTCGGCGATAATACCAGAAAAAAGACTGGATTTCAATAATGTGTCCATGTATTTGTTCATATTACCTCTTAGTGGGGACGCTTCTTTTGTCACAAGGAGTGTCCCCTGTATTAGATTTGTATGACAGAGGGACACCCTTGTGACAAAAGGAGCGTCCCTGGAGAGTATAACATTCCTAATGTTGAAAATTCAACATACACAAATGCTCTGACTGAATATAATGACGTTAAAAGCAGGAAAAAGATTGGAGGAAATATATATGATAAGAAGAGTTATACAGATAGACGAGGACAAGTGTAATGGATGTGGAGCCTGTGCAAATGCGTGCCATGAGGGTGCTATAGGCATGGTAAACGGCAAAGCAAAGCTGCTCAGAGACGATTATTGTGATGGACTTGGCGACTGCCTGCCGTCGTGTCCTACAGGAGCCATAACATTTGTGGAGAGAGAGGCGGCTGCGTATGATGAGGCGGCAGTCATGGCAAACAAACAGGCAAGACTCGATGCAGAAAAATCCATAAATATGGTTGGCTCAGGAGTGATGCATGAAAAAAGTCCGGCACACTCTGGTTGCCCTGGTTCTATGGCGAGAAGCATATTCAGGAGACCGGCAGCAGCTTCGGGTGAAGCAGTACAGGCAAGCTCATATGAACAGGCAGCAGTAGAATGCGTACAGAATACAACTGATAAAACAGTCAACCAGCAGGCGGGTGACATATATAATTATGAGCGCCCGAGTCAGCTCACACAGTGGCCGGTGCAGATTAAACTTGCCCCGGTAAATGCGCCATACTTTGATGGTGCAAAGTTGCTTATAGCGGCGGACTGTACAGCCTATGCCTATGCATCGTTCCACGAGAAATTCATAAAGGGACATGTGACTCTGATCGGCTGTCCGAAACTTGACAGTGTCGATTATTCAGAGAAACTTACAGAGATTATCAGGCGAAATGATATACAAAGTGTTACAATAGTCCGTATGGAGGTTCCTTGTTGTGGAGGACTGGAGATGGCTGCGAAGAAGGCACTTCAGGACAGCGGCAAGTTTATCCCATGGCAGGTTGCAACAATATCAATAGATGGAAGAATCCTTGACTGACATTCTCTTCACGGCACCATGAAAGGTAAAGACAATGGAAGATAAAATAAGAATTACAACTGAGACAGGCAGTCGTCTGGTCGGTGCTCTGATAGGGCTGGTGAGAGCCACTGATGGGATGATGCATGTGACTGATGATACAAATAACATAATAATAGAAGGTTTGCACATGTCTGATATTGCTCTTGGCATCTCTGATGCAGACATGGAGGCGATGATCGCAAGGGCGCATGCTGATAAGCATACAATTGTCCCTGACTGCAGTGTGTGCGGTGCACCATGTGGCAGGACTGCAGATTATGACTGGGAGAGCGTGTACAGAGAAGAGCGGACAGAGCACGAGGAAGGCAATAGTGATGGCAATGTGGCAGAGTCTTCTGTCATATCGGACGTGCGGATAGACATACTTTCCATACTTCAGAAGATATCCCACAGAGTGATCTCCGGGGAGATCAACGCAGATGACGAGGTGAACTTCAGTGTGTGCAGGGCAGTATTTGCACTGGGGGAGAACTGGAGTGACGGCGAGCTTGAGAGAGTAGAGCGTGAACTCGAAGATTTGTCAACCAACAGTATGTAACAATGGCACACAAAAATATAATACTTGAAAATAACAAGGCTTGGCGCATCACAGATGGAATGAATGTGGTGCGCTTATTAAAATTAATAAGAAAATACCTTACACTACAGTATAAAGCCATTGCAAATACAGTTATTCGGGAGTACAATAGTCGGACGCATCAAAAAATATGGATAATGGTATACTATGGAATAAGAGGTAACGATATGGGAAGTGCTGCTACAGGCTTTGTAAAAAATAATAAAAAGGTGACATGGAAAGAATTTGCCAGAATGCTGGCTGTGCTTGCTGTGCCTATTGCGATGCAGAATCTGCTGGCGACCACCGCTAGTATGGTTGACACCATCATGATAGGAAGTGAGGGCGAGATCGCCGTTGCGGCGGTTGGCGTGTGTGCACAAATAGGATCACTTTTGTTTTCAACATATTGGGGATTTGTCAGCTGCTCCCTTCTGTTCATGTCTCAATACTGGGGAGCCAAGGATCCAGAGGGAATGAACAAGGCATTTGGTCTGGCGATCATATGTGCGGGAATATTTGGAATAGCATTTGCGGTGGTGACTGTGGTTGCACCGGGGTGGATACTTGGAATATATACAGATAAAGTAGAGATCATAGCACTTGCGAAGCCATATATGAGAATAGTTGGATGGTCTTATCCGCTTCAGGTATTTGCCGCAATAATTACAGCACTTCTTAAGTCAACGGAGAGGGTGAAGGTGCCACTGGTATGCTCCATCATCTCACTTTTACTCAACTTTTGTATAAATTTTGTGTTGATCTACGGTAGATTTGGCGCTCCAAAGATGGGAGTTGCCGGTGCGGCTATAGGTACACTGGTGTCAGGAATCGTGAATATAGCATTGCTCATTCTGTATCTTGCAAAGAGCAGTCACGAGATAAAGTTCAGCGCGCGAAAGGCATTTGATATTGATATGGGATTTGTGAAGTCCTATGCGTCAAAGGCATTTCCAATCGTGTGTAACGAAATACTCTACGGTGTGGGACAGATGATAATCAATGTCGTCATGGGACATCAGAGCGATTCGGCCATAGCAGCCATGGCAGCGTTCCGTGTGTGCGAGGGATTTGTATATGCGTTCTTTGGAGGTCTGGCAAATGCGTCAAGCGTTGCAGTGGGAAATGAAGTTGGCGCGGGTAATCTGGACAGGGGACTTTCCTATGCCAAGAGAGCTGCACTGGTATGTCCTGCCATCACATTCACAATTGTGCTCATCACGATGCTGCTGCACAATCCGCTGTTCGGATTGTTTGGACTCGGGGCTGAGGCGATGATGTACACAAAGTATATGCTTATAATATATCTGTTCTTCGGAGCAGTCAGAACATGCTGCTATATACAGAACGAGTGCTTCCGTGCAGGCGGTGAGGCCATCGTTGGAACAGTTATGGAGATCAGTGGACTGATGTTGTTTTCGGTCCCGGCTACATGGGTAGCAGGAATGGTGCTCAAGCTGCCATTCCTCGCAGTGTTCTCATTTGTTTACACGGATGAACTTCTGAGATTTGTCATACTCACGCCGTATCTACTGAAGGGAAGATGGATCAAACCTATGACAGGACCTGGACGCGCGGCACTTGATGAGTTTAGGGGCAGGATGAAGCGAAATAAGCATAGAGCGCGATAATCTATGGGGGCGGAAGGGTCAGGTACCTCCATCCACTGTTTTGAAAAAGGAGAAAATAATATGCTGCAAATAAAAAATCTCACAAAGAGATACGGAGATAAGTTGGCGGTGGACAATCTAAGCCTACATATAATGCCGGGGGAGATATATGGTTTCATAGGACATAACGGAGCAGGAAAGACAACAACCATAAAGGCGTGTACAGGGATCCTGAATTTTGAGGAGGGAGATATCCTTATAGATGGCGTGTCCATAAAGGAAAAACCGCTGGAATGCAAGAAACAGATGGCATATATTCCTGACAATCCAGATATGTATGATTTCATGACCGGAATCGGATATTTGAATTTTATAGCCGATATATTTGGCGTGCCGGAGGAAGTCAGGGACGAGCTCATAGACAAATATGCTGACGCATTTGAGATAAAAGATAACCTAGGACAGCTGGTATCCGAGTATTCTCATGGTATGAAGCAGAAACTGGCAATCATATCTGCATGGATACATGAGCCGAAACTTGTAATCATGGATGAACCATTTGTCGGACTTGATCCAAAGGCTTCCCATATACTCAAGCAGATGATGAGAAAAATGTGTGATGACGGAGGGGCGATATTCTTCTCCACACATGTATTGGAAGTCGCTGAGAAACTGTGCGATAAAGTGGCGATTATCAAAGGCGGACGGCTTATAAAGGCAGGCATAATGGAGCAGGTTAAGGGTGACGAATCTCTGGAGTCTGTGTTTCTTGAGCTGGAGGGCGAGTCATGATAAAGATACTGATGAAAAAACAGCTCAAGCAGCTTTTTAGTGGATTTTTTGTTGACCGGAAAACTGGAAAATCTAAATCCAAAGGCGCTGCGGTATTTGGAATAGTCATATATATCGCGCTCATACTCGGCTGCATGGGCAGCATGTTTGGCAGCGTGGCATACTCAATGTGTGCTCAGCTCTGCGCCGTGGGACTAGACTGGATGTATATGGCTATGATGGCTATGATGTCCCTTGCCATAGGTATATTTGGAAGCGTGTTCAATACATATGCAAGCCTTTATCAGGCAAAAGACAATGATCTGATGCTGTCACTTCCAATACCGGTCAGAGCTATACTGTTTTCCAGACTGGCAGGTGTGTATGTCATGGGCGCGATATTTTCGGCAACAGCCATGGTTCCGGGAATAATAGTGTATGGGATAGTGGTGCATCCGGGGATAGGTGCTGTGATTTCAGCGGTCATAGTTATGATCCTCCTGACATTTGTCGTTCTGGTACTTTCGTGCATACTTGGCTGGGTAGTGGGGAAGATAGGCAATAAGACGAAGAATAAGAGCTATGTCACGGTTATACTCTCACTGGCATTTATAGTGGGTTATTACGCAGTATACATGAATGCAAATAAGATGCTTACAAATATTCTGGCAAATAGTGAAATGTACAGCGCAAAGATAAAGGGGGCAGTGTATCCTCTCTATTCCATAGGATGCGCAGCCACGGGTAACATAATGCAGCTTGCGTTTGCCGCAGTCGGAACGCTGGTGGTATCACTGGCTGTGTGGATAGTTCTGGAACGAAGTTTTATCGGTATAGTTACGACAAAGACAGGTCATGCGGCAAAGAAACTTGTGGCGAAGCGAAGCAGGGCAAAGAATCAGGAGATGGCTTTGCTTATCAGAGAGTTTAGAAGATTGGCATCATCGGCGATATATATGCTGAACTGTTCGCTTGGAACGTTGCTCATGCTCATTCTGGCGGTGATATGTCTTGTGAAGGGACACTCTGTAACGGATATGATCTCGAAAATGCCAGGACTTCCTGATGGTATACTTGTATTTGGGGCATGTATAGCGGTGTGCGCGGCAGCCTCCATGAATGATCTGACCGCACCGTCCGTATCCCTGGAAGGAAAAACGCTGTGGATAGTAAGATCGCTTCCAGTCACATCATGGCAGATACTCAGAGCCAAAATAAGAATGCATGTTATACTCACGATGGTTCCGGCGATGGTGCTCGATGTGGCTTTGATGGCTGTGGTGAAACCTTCCCTGACAAATGGAGTGATGATGCTTTTGATACCATGCCTTTATGTATGTCTGACTGCCTATATCGGGCTCGCGGTGAATCTCAAGATGCCAAAACTTGACTGGACATCGGAGGCAGCGGTGGTGAAACAGAGCATGGGAGTACTTGTTGCTCTTTTATCTAATTTTGTGTATATTATAGTACTTGTAGCAGGATACGTAGCCCTCGGAAGCCTGACTGGATCGACATTATATCTTATAATAAGCGCAGTGTTGACATCTGTCATTGCCGCGTTGTTCAGGATATGGCTGAAGAGACGCGGGGTGCAGGTGTTTGAGGCACTCTAGTTGTCTGCGATGATGAATTCAGGGCTGTGCTCTGCACGGGAGCTGGAGACTGTGGTTGTAATACAGCGTAGATTATAGATGGCAGAATAAATTATAGATAGAAATATAGATAGAAAGAAGTTTCAGGATTAAATATGGCAGAAATAAAGAACTCGGAATTAGATATGAGCAGTCAGCAGAAAGCTGAACTGGACAAAGAGAAAAGAAAAGAAGAGAAGAAAGAGGCAAAAAGAGTAAAAAGGCAGCACTACAAGGAATTAAATGAGCCGCCAAAGCTCACCGTCCTTGAGGAGGTGGGAAATGCTGTTACCCATGGAATAGGAGCAGGACTTGCCATAGCCGGCTTTGTCCTTCTTCTCCTGAAGTCGGACACAGGGCTCAAAGTGATGGCATCGTGTTTTTATGGAATATCACTGATATTGATGTTTCTCATGAGCTGTCTGTATCACTCATACAAATCCGGGCTGGCAGTCAAGCGGCTCTGGAGAAGATTTGACTATTCCTCGATATATCTGCTGATAGGCGGAACATTTGCGCCACTGTACCTTGTGTACTGGGGAAATGTGCTTGGAATAGTGTTGTTCTGTGTGCAGTGGGCACTTATCATAGCGGGAATCACCATCATATGTGTGTTCGGACCGGGCAGGTTCAGACCGATACACTATACGCTGTACTTCGTCATCGGATGGAGTGCCATCATGTTCATTCCGGGCTGGTTCAGAAATGACAAGCCGCTTTTGGGATGGATCGTGGGCGGTGGCATTGTCTATACGCTTGGCATGATTCCATTTGTGAAGGACACCAAGGGGGCGCACTTTATCTGGCATATCTTTGTGATGCTGGGGGCTGCGCTGCATTGGTTTGGGATGTACCTTTATGTGTATTGAGGACGGACGAAAAACTGCTCTCCAGACATAATAAGCCGTGTGCCTGTATTCTGAATCACACTAATCTTCCGTCACTTCAGCTTGCTTATATTTGCACTGCGCTCTGCGCACGATAAGGGCGTTTGTGCGTGCCGCTCCGGCAATAAGCGCTGAAGTTCAGTCGATTACGCTATCGATTCAGAATACAGGCACGCGGCTTATTATAATATCTGGAGAGTAACTCTATTTGCGGTTGATTGAAACTTTAAACAATGGTATCTTTTAGTCAGATATAAACATGATGAGTAAATATTATAAATACGAGGAGAAAATTCTATGGATAGAGTAGAGAAAATGCTTGGCAGAATGAAAGCAGGTAAATTATACAGATGTGTGGACTGGGATCCGGAGGGTAAGGCGAAGGATCTGGTAGATAAGTTCAACAGTGCTCCGAGGTCTGAGACTATGACAAGAACCGGTGAGTATCTTGGAAAATTATTCGCACACATGGGAAAGGAGTGTTACATAGAGCCGCCTTTTTATTGCGACTATGGAACAAATATACATGTGGGAGATTATTTCTATGCAAATACAGGGCTGATAGTTCTAGATCAGTGTGACGTCATCATTGGAGATCATGCATTTCTGGGACCAAGGGTCAATATATACTGCGCATGTCATCCGATAGATGCGATGATCAGAAATGCTGGTGTTGAGCTTGGCAAGCCGGTCACAATAGGCGATAATGTATGGATCGGCGGTAATACGGTCATCAATCCGGGCGTTACCATAGGTTCAAATGTTGTCATAGGCTCAGGGTCGGTTGTCACAAAGAATATTCCGGATGGTGTGATAGCTGCCGGAAATCCATGTAAAGTCATAAGACAGATAACAGAAAAAGATAGGCAATATTGGCTTGAACAGGTAAAGGAATTTGAGGCAGACACAGGCGAGCAGGTGCTGTAGTGGGGACGTTTCTTTTGTCACAAGGAGTGTCCCCTGGATTGGTTTTATATGACAGAGGGACACTCCTTGTGACAAAAGAAGCGTCCCTAGAGAGGATATACATTTGACAAATTACAGATTTACTTTCAGCTACGATGGCACCCGCTATCATGGCTGGGAGAGCAAGACAAATGCAGATACGGTTGAAGGCCGTATAGAGGCGGTGTTGTCGAAAATGGTGGATGGAGATAACGGTAAGACAGCGGATGTATGTAGGGAGAATATGTCCGCAGATATCCGGGATACGAAGACACCAGCAAAGGTGGATATCCATGGCGCAGGTAGGACTGATGCGGGAGTGCATGCCAGAGCCATGGTCGCAAGCGGAAGGCTGAATACCAATAGGACACCGGATGAGATAAAGGATTATCTGAACAGATATCTGCCTGCAGATATATGTGCGCTTGATGTTACTGTGGCTGGAGACAGGTTTCACGCAAGGCTGAATGCGACCGGCAAAATCTACGAATATACACTGTATGTAGGATTAGAGAAACCTGTGTTTGACAGAAATTATGTGTGGTGTGTACCTCAGGGAAGTGTGCTTGATGTGGATGCGATGAAAAAGGCTGCATCGTATCTTGTCGGAAAGCATGATTTCAGATCTTTCTGTGGCAACAATAAAATGAAGAAGTCAACGGTGAGAACCATATATGATGTGGAGATAGTCAAGGAGGGAGACTATGTCCGCATGAGATTTCATGGAAATGGATTCCTGCAAAATATGGTGAGGATACTCACTGGAACTCTGGTGGAGATAGGATATGGACATATGGATGCGGAGCATATGCCGGAGATCATAGTGGGGATGGACAGGCAGCTTGCCGGGCCTACGGCTCCGCCACATGGACTATGTCTGCTTAAGGTTGAGTATGATTGAGACGGCAACAGGGCTGTTAAAGCATAGGCTGGGAGAAATATAAATATTTGAATAAAGGGTAAAAGGGGTCATACAGATGATAAAGAAGCTTGGAGTAAGATACAGGATAAGCTGCAGTATAGGTGCGGTTATATTTGGCGTGATAGGTGCGGTTATATTTGGAGTCGCGATGGGCATAGATGAAGGACAGGTGTGGATTGGACTGGGAGCAGCACTTTTCTGGGGATTTGCAGTATGGTTCATATCACTTGCAGTCAGACAGAGCAATATAAGAGATGTTCTGGACTATTGTAAGAAAAAGCCACACCCGGAATATGAGATGGAGCGTATTGAGCAGTTCTACAAGGCGGGAGCTTCTGTATGTGGACTCAGACTTAACAATGAGTTCTTTCTGTATATAAAGGGTGACACAGTAAACTTTGCAGAGACAAGGGAACTGATGTGGGTATTTAAGATTGTTACCCAGAACAGATTTTACGGAATTAAGGCCGGAAAGTCATATCAGATTGAAGTGAAGCTGAATGACGGAAGTGGAATGGCCCTGACGATGAAGAATGAGAAGATGTGCGATGATGTCATTGCATACATAGAAAAGATGGTTCCGTACATAATATTGGGATATAATGATGAAGTGAATAGCCTATATAACAAAAATCCACAGGAACTGGAGAGAATAGTAGATGAGAGAAGACATCAGTACTTTGAGCAGGTGCCAGTGCGATAATGAAGATGTGAATACGCTCAGATTGTTCATGGACATTGGCGCTATGATGATCAGAAATGGTTCCGAAGTTAAGAGAGTGGAGGATACCCTTCGAAGAATGGGAAAGGCATATGGCGCAGAGCGCATGGATGTGTTTGCCATAACCTCAACACTCGTGTGCACTATGAACATGCCGGATGGAACGGTGTGCTCCATGACCAGAGGCACCAGGGATGGAACAAAGACAGATTTCTGGAAACTGGAGCGTATAAACGCTCTCAGCAGGGAATATTGCAGGAAAAAGATTGATACGGACAAGCTGAAGATTTGTATTGAGGACATAGAGCATAGCTCTGCCCCGAGATTCAGAGTCTGCCTCGGAAGCGTGCTGGCAGCTGGAACGCTGGCGGTATTTTTCGGTGGAAATATCCTTGACGGAGTATTTGCAGCGGTTTTCGCATTAGCTATATGGCTGATGCAGGTGTATTTTGCTCCGGTGTGTACGAATAATATTCTTTTTAATTTTGTGTGTTCATTTGTCACGGGAGTTCTCATTGGAGTGGCGGGGCACATTTTCCCGATACACGGGGACAAGGTTATGATAGGTGACATCATGCTGTTGATTCCGGGACTTGCCCTCACAAATGCAGTTAAGGATATGTTCGTTGGCGATACCATAACGGGCAGCCTGAGACTGGTGGAGTCGTTGCTCTGGGCGGTGGCGATTGCGTGTGGATTTGCATTGGCGGTGTACGTTGTGGGAGGTGTGTAGATTGCAGCAGGTTATAGTACAGATAGTAACGGCGCTGTTTGGGTCTCTTGGATTTGCGCTTATGTTTAATCTCGGAAAGCGGAACGTGATACCTGCGGCGATAAATGGTATGTGCACATGGATCGTATATATTCTTGTTCGAAATGTCATAGATGATGTATTCGTACCGTCACTTGCTGCCAGTCTATGGGCGGCGGTATTTGCGGAGGTGGCAGCCAGGGTTATGAAGGCTCCGGCGAATCAATATCTGATCGTTGGACTCATACCGCTTCTTCCGGGCGCGCCACTATATTATACATTAAGTTCTGCATTTGATTCCGACTGGGTGGCAGCTAGAAGCTGGGGAAATGACACGATGATGTTTGTTCTCGGTATTGCAGTTGGTATAAGTGCAGTGTGTGGGTGTGATGATATAATCAAGAAGCTTTCTAAAAAAACAGATAAAAGGAGTCAGGAAAATGATAGATAAATATGGGAAAAAGCTATTTATATTTTTAGGCTGTGATGTGGTGTACTTTATTCTCTGGGTCATACCTGCAATAAAGATACCGGCACTTGCGGTTGTGTTTACAGGACTGGGACTTCTGACGTTGACAGCCCTCAGCTTCATTGAGGGAGAGGATGATACGTTTAGACATATAACAGGGGAAGAGCAGTGGTTCAAGGTTGCTTTTCTTTCGGGTATTATTCTTACTTTGATTGGAATTGTGCTTCTCCTGGTATTGATATAGTGACAAGAATATATGAGGTACAAAAAGCTCCGTGCAGTGGATTTGCTGCACGGAGCTTTTTGCTCTCTTGATAATAGACCTTAATAAAGTCTTAAGGAATCGGCAGGTTGTTTCTTAATGCGTGTTTCCAATAGAATTGATACAAGAACGGGACAACGCATACAGAGTGTGTGGGTTTACTGCAGTGTATTTGACAGAAGATCTGAAAGGGGCGTTGGAATATGAGAAAGAGGTCAAAGACCGTAGTGGTGTCCATTGCAGTTTTGGGAACACTTATCTGTGTCTGCCTTGGCGGATGCAGTGACAAAAAAGGCGATGCATTTGCCGAGGAGGAGAGGACAACATATATATACGGCGACTCCATACAGGAGGGAGATGACGGAGCTCTCCTGTCTGTGAGACTTGGTGTTCCCGGTGCTTGTAACGTTGAATTCGACACCGGAAAGTCAAAGCTGAGAGATATAAGATTATCCACTGAAAACATAGTGGTGCCGGACACTGACGCAGCATACGTCGTGGATTATGACAATCTTAAGATCAAAGCTGAGGAAATACAGAAGATGGTTGAGGGGGTATTTGACAAGTCAGCTGGCATATATTGCCGGAATGATGGCGACGAGTACATGACGAAGGATGAGATACAGAGTGACATAGATATGGCTGAGATATATCGGAAGCAGGCTTTGGAAGATGGACAGGCAGAAACAGCTGAGATGTACGCCGGTGATATCAAGAATATGCAGGCAAGGCAGAAAGAAGCACCTGATACATACACTCCGGTGTCTGATTATGGACCGAACATGATATACACAGGCAAGGCAGATGGAGAGAAATACAGCTTGTGGGTATCGGCAAATGATGACGATAGCACATCCCGTGGAATAAGCATTATGTTCAGTCCGGCGGGGGATCAGGAGAAGAATGAGTTGTCCAGAGTTGACGACTCGGTGTATGTGGAGACGGTTCCTGAGAGTTCTGTCGGGGCAGATGTGGCAGATATGAAGAATAAATGTACCATGACGGAGAATGCGGCCGAGAGTGAGGCGATGGTTTTTCTGTCAAAGCTTGGTCTGTCGGGACTTGCAAGCCAGAGCTGTGAACCTGTGATAAGGAGATGGCAGAACAGCACATTTGACACTGTAGACATGGAAAAGAACGGATATGCAATCGAATTTGGCTGCCAGATAGGCGGAATAGATGTGATCTATAAGGACCTTACAGCTGTGGACAATCTGAATACTGAGAAGGGATATGTCATGCAGGAGGGCGATAAGATGACCGTGTTTATCGATGATGATGGTGTGTTCTATGCCAGAGCCAGACTGTGTACAGATACGAATTCATATGTCAGAAAGAAGGCTGATCTTTTGAGCTGGGATGAGATGATGTCGGCTGCGGATGAGAGCATAGCTGAATATTACAGGCGATACCCCACCGCATATTCTGAAGTGGAGTTTAACAACGTGGAGCTGTTGTATGTGCCAGAGGTGGATTCTGCCGGAGACATGCAGTACGTGCCAGCGTGGGTATTTACACAGACAGAAGGTGGAGATGTTCTAGATGCAGGGATGGCAAATGGGCATATATCACAGGTGGTATACATAAATGCGTTAGACGGCAAATATATTGACATTGCGGAGACAGCAAAGGCTCTTGGCACGTGGGGTGGTTATGAGTCTGGAAAAACAATTTCAAAATAGTTTGTTGTATTTGCATCATGTGAAATGTCTTATATATGTGACTTATGTAAGGCACCAGAAAAATGATCACAGATAAATAATAAAAATTTGGGGCGCGGTTAAGCCACAATGAGCATGATTTAAATCCCGGTACTGGGGTGTCAAAAAAGGAGGAAAATAATATGAGCAAGAGTAAACGAGTGGTAAGAATAGCAGCATGTGTGCTGGCTGGAGTTATGGCTGTTCAGCTTGCAGGCTGTGGCAGTAAAAAGGTGGATTATACATTGGACGGTGACGGGACATCCGGAGGATACAGTGAGAGCGATGACGGAGGACGGAGCGGCCTTGCAAAGTCACTTGGTATACCTGACAAATGCGATGAGACATTTGACGTGGGAAAATCAGGACTTTCAGAGATAAGGTGTACGGCTGACAAGGTGGATGTGCCGGATACGGACAAGCTGAAAAAGGTGTATTACACCACGACAAAGCTTGATGCCAAGCAGAGACAGACCATAGTGGAAGGACTTCTGGACAGATCCCAGGGGATATACGTGCGAAAGGAGGGTGTGTCCACCAAAGATGAGCTGAAGAACATGATAGAGATGACAAAGAAGTTCAAGGAGGAGGCTGCCAGTCAGGGCGATGACACATCTGATTCATGGTATGATGCACAGATCGAGACGTACAAGAGCCAGATGGCGGAGGCACCTGAAAGTCTGCCGTTGCTTGAAAATTATGATGATCCGTATGCAGCATACACAGGAAAGCATGGAGACAAGGATTATACGGTAGCTATTTCAGGCTACAGCAGCAATGAGAAAGTAGACTCCGGAATGTATATGGCATTCAGTTTGGCTGAGACTGAGGAGAACGCACTTCTGGATGGAGTTGCCGGAGCCACGTATACATATGTCACCGGAGAGAGCAGTGTCACAGATGTGGATGTCTCGAACATGGAAAATGAGTGCCGTATTACGGAGAGCGATGCCATATCTCAGGCTATGAATTTCCTTTCAAGCGTAGGGATAGACGGCATGGAATACTCAAAAGTGGAGCCGCTTGTGAGAGTATGGGCAGGTGAAAACGGCGATGTAAAGCAGGCAAAGGTAGATGGATATTATGTGGAACTAAACCGCACAATAAATGGTGTTCCGATCAGAAACGGAGAGCTTTATAATGTTGACAACTTACAGACCCAGAAGGGATATATGTACGATATAGATGATATGGCGCATATAAGTGTAAATGACGAAGGAGTCGTATACATGTATTCAACTCTCTATTCGGATTCGGCATCATTTAAGGATGAGGACGTGGATATACTGGGCTGGGACGACATGATATCTAAGGCAAATGAGAGCATTGCAGCATATTACGAGAAATACCAGACAAGGTATGGCAAGATAGAGTTCAATAATGTGGCACTCAGATATGTGTCATCTGTGGACGAATCCGGTAAGATGTGTTATATCCCGGCATGGGTATTTACAGAGAGCGAGGAGCTTCGCGGCGGAGACATATCGGGAGAGATTTCCCAGATCGTCTGCATAAATGCGATAGATGGAAGTTATATAGATCTTATAGAGGATGCCAAGCAGATGAAATTGTGGGATGACTATAACTAAGGGACGGAGGGGACAGGTACCTCCGTCCCCGGGATTCCTAAATAACGGGCAGTAAGTTGTTTTCATAACTTGACTGCCCGTTGTTTTTATAATAGCCGATTTTACAGGTGAAGGACTCTGTCCTTGATCTCCTGGGTACGTCCCTGATTCCAAAACTGTGTTCCGATATATCCGCAGGTACGCCTTGCAACAAAGAGGGTGTTCTGGTCACGGTTGCCACAGTTAGGACATTCCCAGACCAATTTGCCGTAGTTGTCTGTAACTATCTTGATCTCTCCGTCGTAGCCGCACTTTTCACAATAGTCGCTCTTGGTGTTAAGCTCGGCGTAGAGAATGTTGTCATATATGAATCGCATAACTTCCAGAACTGCATCAATATTGTTCTGAAGGTTAGGCACCTCAACGTAGCTTATGGCACCGCCCGGTGAAAGTTTCTGGAATTCAGATTCAAATTTCAGTTTGCTGAAAGCGTCAATATGCTCGGTTACATGAACGTGATAGCTGTTGGTTATATAATTTTTGTCGGTTACACCTGGAATTATGCCGAAACGTTTCTGCAGGTTCTTGGCGAACTTGTATGTGGTTGATTCCATTGGAGTTCCGTATACAGAGTAGCTTATATTCTCTGCGGCTTTCCACTCGGCGCATTTGTCGTTGAGCTTCTGCATTACAGCGAGCGCGAATTTCTTGCCTTCCTCGGATGTATGTGTTTTGCCGATCATACGGACACACATTTCGCAAAGACCGGCATAGCCAAGGGAAATAGTTGAGTAGCCGCCGAAGAGCAGTTTGTCAATCTTCTCGCCTTTCTTAAGCCTTGCCAGTGCGCCGTGCTGCCACAGTATAGGAGCGACATCTGATATGGTTCCGAGCAGACGCTCATGTCTGCACCTCAGAGCCTTGTGGCAAAGCTCAAGACGCTCCTCCAGGATCTCCCAGAATTTGTCCATATCACCGCCGGCTGAGCACGCTACATCCACAAGATTGATGGTGACAACGCCCTGATTGAATCTGCCATAATATTTGCGAGTTCCATCCGGATTTCTTATGCCGTCTTCCTTGGTTGGAAATGATCTGCATCCCATGCAAGGATATACGTCACCGTCCTTCATCTCTCTCATGACCTTTGCTGAAATATAATCCGGAACCATGCGCTTGGCAGTACATTTGGCTGAGAGCTCGGTGAGGTACCAGTATTTTGAGTCGGGTGTGATGTTGTCTTCATCAAGCACGTATATAAGCTTTGGAAATGCCGGTGTGATCCAGATTCCCTTCTCGTTCTTGACACCCTTGATCCTCTGGTTCAGGACTTCCTCTATGATGAGTGCCAGATCTTCCCTTGTCTGTCCCTCTGGAACCTCATCCAGATACATGAACATTGTGACAAAGGGTGCCTGACCGTTACAAGTCATCAGTGTGATGAGCTGGTACTGTATCGTCTGTATTCCGCTCTTGACCTCGTTCAGAAGCCTTTTTTCTGTTATCTTGTTGATGATATCCTCGTCAAGTGATTCACCGCATTCAGTGCGCTCCTCGATGACCTGTGCGCGGAGTTTCTTCCTGCTGACATCCACAAATGGGGCGAGATGAGACAGGGTAAATGTCTGTCCGCCGTACTGATTGCTGGCCACCTGAGCCACGATCTGGGTAGTTACGTTGCAGGCGGTGAAAAAGCTATGTGGCTTCTCGATCATAGTCTCGCTGATGACGGTTCCATTCTGCAGCATGTCCTCGAGATTGATGAGGTCACAGTTATGCTCCTTCTGTGCATAGTAATCTGAATCGTGGAAATGTATGATTCCGGCCTCGTGTGCTTCCACGATATCCTCCGGCAGCAGCATTCTCTTTGTGAGATCCTTGGAAACCTCACCGGCCATATAGTCACGCTGGGTTGAGTTGATCACAGGGTTCTTGTTGGAGTTCTCCTGATTGACCTCTTCATTCATATGATCGATGAGTGCGAGTATTCCGTTGTCCGTGGTGTTGGACTTACGTGCAAGCTCTCTCTTATAACGGTAACGCACATATTTCTGTGCAACCTCGTATCCTCGCATCTCCATGATTCCGGTCTCTACCATATCCTGTATATCCTCAACGTGGACTGCGTGGGACATGGATTCAATCTGCTTCTCCAGATTGTCCGCGATGGCGTGAACCTGATATTCATTTAACTGATGGAGATTGTCAACTTCGTTGTTGGCTGCAAGGATGGCATTCTCTATCTTTGACAGATCAAATGTAACCTCTTCTCCATTTCTTTTAATTACATGTACATGTTTTTTTGCTTCTTCTGACACAGCAATAGCCTCCCTCTTCCAATTCGATAAAAGTTCTATAATAATAATCCAATCATTAAATTAATTGAAATCAGGCCGTTAAGGTCTGGTTTGAAATAATATACTAGATGCGGCTGCCCATTCCGCATGGAATTATTTGTAAAGAAAATAAATATGCAGCACGCTGATGCATGCGTAGGTCATCAGGCTTGCGCTTGCGACAATTAATGTAAACACAATATATTTGGTGGGGATAATGTGAAACACCCACTAGATATTGTGCTCTGTTATTATAGCCATCACAAATGACATTGTAAAGATGAAAAAACATCTTTTAGAATAATAGAACCGGCAGGAGCGCAGAAACATTGATAAATCTTGATAAAATAATTTTGTGGGCAGTCAAAGTCTTGACAAGCCACCATAAAAAGTGATACACACTTATATGAATACAATTTCTAATGGGTATTTTCAAAATCCGTACATTTATATGTGCGAGGGTTGTCAGACCGATGCCTGATGACATAATACAAATATCAAGGAGATAAAAAAATGCAGGAATTAAAGCCAATCAAAGAAGGTAAGGTACGTGAGATTTATGACAATGGAGACAGCCTGATCATGGTAGCTACAGACCGTATAAGCTGCTTCGATGTCATCCTCGACAATGTAATTTCCAAGAAGGGAACAGTTCTGACACAGATGTCAAAGTTCTGGTTTGACATGACACAGGACATACTTCCTAACCACATGATATCAGTTGATGTAAAGGATATGCCTGAGTTCTTCCAGCAGGAGAAGTTTGATGGCAATAGCATGATGTGCAGAAAGCTTGAGATGCTTCCAATCGAGTGTATTGTACGTGGATATATCACAGGTAGTGGCTGGGCAAGCTACAAGGAGAATGGCACAGTATGTGGAATCAAGCTTCCAGAGGGACTTAAGGAGTCAGATAAGCTTCCTGAGCCTATCTACACACCATCAACAAAGGCGGAGATTGGCGATCACGATGAGAATATATCATATGAGCAGAGCATTGCTCACCTCGAGAAGTACTTCCCAGGAAAGGGCGAGGAGTACGCTTCAAAGCTCAAGGAGTATACTATAACACTTTACAAGAAGTGTGCAGAGTATGCACTTACAAGAGGAATCATCATTGCAGATACAAAGTTTGAGTTTGGCCTTGATGAGAACGGCAACATCGTTCTCGGCGATGAGATGCTCACACCAGACAGCTCAAGATTCTGGCCAGCAGATGTATATGAGCCAGGTCATGGCCAGCCATCATTTGACAAGCAGTTCGCCCGTGATTGGCTGAAGGCTAACCCGGACAAGGGCTGGAAGCTTCCAGAAGATGTCGCACAGAAGACCATCGACATCTATCTTGAGGGTTACGAGAAGCTCACAGGCAAGCCACTTGGAAAGTAATTACAATATCGAATTATACGAATTTTCAGGAGAAATAGCGTTTAAGCTGTTTCTCCTTTTTTATCTTGTGGGGAAGCTGTTTTTGTTTTGTGAACTTCGTTGAAATAAATGGCGCCGGGTGGTAAAGTGTAAATGTTATGAAAAGGCAAAATCAAGTGAGATTTTACAAGGAGGTAACAATGAAGAATATGCTGCGTGTGGCAGCCGTTACGCCGAAGGTTCACATCGGAAGTGTCAGCGGAAATGTCAGAGAGATAATGGATATATATGAAGAGTATAAGGATGCTGCGGATATCATAGTGACGCCAGAGTTGTCTATCACGGGATATACCTGTGCGGATCTGTTTGAGAACAGAAAGCTCATAGATGGTGCGAGAAGAGGTCTTCTTCAGCTTGCCATGGCGACTTGTACCGGTCAGTCGGCACTGGTGGTCGGTCTGCCATTTGAGGTGGACGGGGAGCTGTTCAACTGTGCGGCGTTCCTGCAGGGCGGAAGAGTCATGGCCATCGTGCCGAAGACTTATCTTCCAAACTATGGCGAGTTCTACGAGAAGAGATGGTTCTCAGCCAGAAAGTATGATGCGGTGATGGTCAATCTCATGGATCCGGAAGATGATGGAGATGAGCTTGAATACAATGCCGGTTCAAAGAAAGCCGGGGGCAGGGGTGTTGGCAGTGAAGTGCTGTTTGGCAACAATGTGATGATAGAGATGGGCAGCGGAGACCAGAGAGTCAAGCTTGGCATAGAGATATGTGAGGATGCCTGGACTCCGGTTTCGCCGGGAAGACTTCTCGCCATGGCGGGAGCAGAGGTCATACTCAACCTTTCCGCGTCAAATGAGGTCATCGGAAAGGCTGCATACAGGCACAAGCTGATAGGAAGTGTGTCATCGGACTGCCTGTGCGGATATGTGTATGTGTCCGCTGGAATGTACGAGTCCACATCGGATCTGGTATTTTCAGGACACAATCTGATGTACGAGAACGGCAAACTCCTCGGCGAGGTAAAGCCATTTGAGGACGGAGTATTGATCAGGGATATAAGTCTTACCAAGATCAGACACGACAGGATAGCAAACAAGTCATTTGCCGACTGTAAGCGTGATTTCGCATTCAGAAAGTATGAGACGGTGGTGTGCGATACCCCACTCATGGACAAAGGGAATGTGCTCATGAAGGTGAAGATGACACCATTTGTCCCATCGGGAAATAAGCTTGAGAGGTGCATGGCGATATTCAAGATGCAGGTTGCCGGACTTCAGAGAAGGATAGAGGCGACCCACTGCAAATGTGTGGTCGTGGGAGTGTCAGGTGGACTTGATTCCACACTGGCTCTGCTGGTTTCGGCACAGGCGGTGAAGAATGCGGGACTTCCATCCACAACTGTCGTGGGAATCACCATGCCGGGATTTGGAACGACAAACAGGACGAAGAACAACTCCACGGAACTCATGAGACTGCTCGGCTGTGACAGCAGAGAGATAAGCATAGCTGCATCGGTGAGACAGCATTTTGCCGATATCGGACAGGACGAGAGCGTGCATGACGTCACTTATGAGAACTGTCAGGCGAGGGAGAGAACACAGATACTCATGGATGTCGCCAACAAGGAGGGCGGATTCGTGGTTGGAACCGGAGATCTCTCGGAGCTGGCACTTGGCTGGTGCACCTACAACGGCGACCATATGAGCATGTATGCGGTGAATACAAGTATACCAAAGACGCTGGTGCGCTCACTTGTGAACGAAGTCGGACACTTCATGGAGGTTGATGGATTTGCGGGCATCGCGCCGATCATAGACGATATCATAGACACACCGGTCAGCCCGGAGCTGCTTCCACCGAACCCGGACGGAACCATCGCGCAGAAGACGGAGGACACCGTGGGATCATACATCCTGCACGATTTCTTCTTATATTATACACTGCGATATGGAATGTCACCTGAGGAGGTAAATGAGCTGTGCAAGGAGGCTGTAAGACAGAGTGACGAGTACAATTTCTCAGACAGCGAGATCGACAAATGGCAGAAGGTATTCTACACGAGATTCTTCCGCCAGCAGTTCAAGAGAAACTGCATGCCGGACGGTGTGAAGGTCGGAACCGTGTCGGTCAGCCCGAGAGGTGATCTGAGACTGCCGTCTGAGATAGAATTTGAGGATTTTTTGTAGACATATTTTATAGCGGAATTATAGGATTTTGCCATATATAATAATTATATTTTTACATGAATGTTCAAACATAACCCAATCAGGGGAATACGATGCCGCCGGTCCTTAGGTGGCGCAGCAGGCGGCACCTTAGTACCGTTGCAGGCTGAGTTAAGCGGGAGCGACCCCTGATGGGTATGATTGACATTCATGTAATATTAACTTAGATATTGGCAAAATCCAACATCAAAGGAGGAGAAAAATATGCCATTTATAGATTCAAAGGTTACAGTGAAGATGAGCGATGACCAGAAGGAGACTCTTAAGAGCAGTCTCGGTCAGGCGATAACAACGATGAACAAGACGGAGAGCTACCTTATGGTCGGCATCAACGATGGATACGACCTGTTCATGGGCGGAAAGAAACTTGATAAGGGTGCATATGTGGAAGTCAGCGTATTCGGTGATGTGACTTCTAAAGCGTGTGATGCCATGACAGGAAAAATCTGCGATATATTTGCGGATGTGCTTGGAATCCCGGGAAATGCGGTGTACGTGACTTACCACGGCGTACATGACTGGGGCTGGAATGGCGGTAACTTCTGATGTGGGAAATAGAGATACTTGACGCTCTCCAGAATATACATACTCCATGGCTTGACAAGATCATGGTGGCGATCACATCCCTTGGAAATGCGGGAATATTGTGGATAGTGCTGGCAGCGGTGCTGCTGATCATTCCAAAGACGAGGAAGGCAGGGCTTTGCATGGTCATCGCACTTATCCTTGATCTTCTCATAACCAATTGTCTGCTCAAGAATCTGGTCGCAAGGACAAGACCGTATGATGTGGCGAACTTTACAGATCTGATAGTGAAGAAACCAAAGGATTATTCCTTCCCATCGGGACACACGGCGGCATCATTTGCGGCTGTTACGGCGTTGTTTATGAGCAGAAAGAAATTGTTGGGCGCAATATCCTGCGTGATAGCGATCCTTATAGCGTTCTCAAGAATGTATCTGTATGTGCATTTCCCGACAGATATCATTGGCGGAATAGTGGTAGGAGTGGCAGCAGGAGTGGCAGCAGGATTTATACTTAGAGCGATTGATAAGAAACTTGCAGCCAAGGCGGCAGGCACAGATATAGAGAATCATTGAAAACCAGATTGTGATGATAAAGATTTCCAGGAGCAACATGATCTGGCGGATCGTTGGTTTGGAGGAATATGATTATGAGTGAATATACCATACTGCCGTTGATCAATGCAGCATTTCAGCCGGGTGAAGCGAAAAAGATGGTAGACAGTTTTGAAGATAGGGATTTTCAGGAGATAGCACGTGCTGAATACTATTATTTTACCGGGCAGGCGGAGGAGTGCAATCATATAGCAGAACGTTATCTGATGAGCCATAATATAAAATTGAAGATGTCATCCTGCCTGTTATATGTATATTCTAATCTGACACTTGGCAGAGAAGCTGCATCAAGAAAAGGACTGAGGGAGATTCAGGAATGTCTTGAAAAAGAGACGAAAAATCCTTCATCCGCTGAGGACAGGGCTGTCAGTGTATTTGCGGGATATATGTCCTCTGTGCTTTTGCATCTTTCGGTGGATGAACTTCCGGATGTGGAGCTTTATGCAGTAACATTGCCGCCTGGAATTAAGCTGTTTTCTGCCTATGTAATAGCTCACATGGCATATTTAAAAGGCGAGTATGGCAGGGCACTTGGAATTTGCGAGGCAGCATTGATGTTCAGGGATGATGTATATCCTATTAGTATGATCTATCTGTATTGTATGATTGCAATGTGTCAGATGAATCTGAAAAATCAGCAGAAAGCAAAAGATTCATTGATGCTGGCGTGGAACGTGGCGAAAGAAGACGAATTTCTGGAACCTTTCATTGAACATCATGGTTTGCTGCAGGGACTTCTGGAGTCATGTATCCGCAAGGAGGATTCAAAACTATATAACAAATTATCTGATAAAGTCATTGCCTTTAGCAGGGGATGGATGTCAATCCACAATCCTATGTCAGGAAATTCAGTGACGGATGCATTATCCACAGTGGAATTCTCGATTGCAATGCTGGCAAGCCGAGATTGGAATAATCAGGAAATTGCAGATTATCTGGGATTTTCACCCAATACGGTTAAAACTTATCTGAGCAGGATTTATGAAAAAATGAATATAAATAAGAGGGATGAGCTGAAAAATTATATGCTGAAATAGGAAAATATACATTTTCGTATCGAAACGGAGATTACATGGAAGAAGTCAAAATGATAAAATCTTTATATACAGAAATCACTAACCAAACTCAGATTTATTTTTAAGGGAGGAAACTATATGAAGAGAAGAATTTTGACTACCCTGCTCACTATGTGCATGGTGCTGATGCTGCTGCGGATACCGGCATATGCGGGCAGAGCCTATTGCGACATCTGTGGTAAATGGGTAAGTACAACCGGAACTTATGAATATAAAGACGCTGGATATCATTGGAATCATGTTTATTGCACAGAATGTGGCACTAATATCAGCAATCCGCGTTCTGCGCATGTGTGGAGCGGAACGGCAACCTGCACAAGCGGACAGACTTGTACGATCTGCGGAGGAACATCCACCCCTCCCGGACATGATTGGAACTCAAACTGGATTTCGGATGAAAACAATCATTGGCATGAGTGTAATGTCTGCGCAGAAAAGGGCGATGTTGGAGTACATATTTGGGATAATGGCACTATAACTATTTCTCCAACCTGCACAACAGAGGGGGAGAGAAAGTATACTTGCATTGGATGCGGCAGAATAAAAACAGAGACGATCCAAGCTACGGGTCACGACCTCGTACATCACGATGCACAGGCGGCGACTTGTACCGCAAACGGTTGGGAAGCTTACGATACCTGCAGTAACTGTGATTACACCACCTATACGGAGATTCCGGCAGCAGGTCATAGTTATGGAGATGTAACATACACATGGAGCACAGACAATCAACACTGTACAGCAGAAAGAAAATGTACAGCATGTGATGGCGTAGAAAGTGAGACAGCAGATACAACAGCAACAGTAATACAGGAAAAGAACTGCGTATTGCCAGAATTAACTACATACAGTGTGACATTTGAAAATTCTGCTTTTGAATCTCAAACAAAGGAAAATGTACGGACAGCAGAAAACGCCGGTCACGATATGGAAAAAGTAGAAAAGCAAGCTGCTACTGCTGCAAAAGAAGGAAACAGCACATATTGGTTCTGTGATAAATGTAATAAGTATTTTAGTGATGAAGAAGCAGAAAATGAAATTAAAAAGGAAGACACAGTGCTTGCGAAACTCGCCCCTGTTATTATCAAGGGAGATGGAGCAACAGTAACAGCAGGTGCGAAGAATGCACTATCATTCACATCTGATGCTGCATACAGGGATTTTATTCGTGTTGAGGTTGACGGAAAGACCATAGATGAGAGTAATTATACGGTGGAATCTGGAAGTATAATCGTAACATTGAAAGAGGATTATGTTGCCGGTTTTTCGAAGGGTGAGCATACACTTGGCATTGTCTCTGAGAGCGGAACAGCGACAGCTCATTTTACAGTAAACGAGAAGACAACGGGGACACAGGAGCCTTCGGAAGACACAACCGGTACAACACAGGAGCCTTCGGAAGACGACACAACCAGTACAACACAGGAGCCTTCGGAAGACACAACCAGTATAACACAGGAGACAAGTACAATGGATAAAGCAACACAATCATCTCCAAAAACTGGTGACAGTACAGACTTGCAGTTGTATGTGATTCTTATGATTGTTTCAATAGTGGGTGTTGCAGGAATTTGTGTTAAGAAAAGATTCAAGACCCATTGATGGCTTTGAATGAAATGGCTGTTAGAGCGGAAATTAGATATTAGATCTCTATAAAATAAGGCATATGGACTAAAAAGATGTTCATATGCCTTATTTTAATATGTCTTTAAATACTTTAAATACACAGAAATTTCACAAATGAAACGCCTCTGTACACTATTGACATTAAAAAATAGAAGTATTAATATTTATGCAACTTGCGTCAAATCATATATAGCTGACGATCAGATATCGCATATCATAAATCAAATTCCTGATTTGTACATCTGGGGATTCTGTCAGCATTTCAAAATGAAACAAGGAGGAAATAGAATGATCAAAACATTGCTTGGTCAGGTGGGCGAGTACAAGAAGGACTCGATACTCACACCTGTATTTACGGCGGCAGAGGTCTTCATGGAGATCCTCATTCCATTTGTGACCGCCAAGATAATCGACGAGGGAATCAACGGACAGGACATGAGCAAGGTATATATGTATGGCGGACTTATGCTTGTGTTGGCTTTCCTGAGTCTTTTCTTTGGAGTGATGGCGGGAAAATTCGCTGCCAGCGCATCGACAGGATTTGCATGCAACCTGAGGGAGGGCATGTACAGGAATGTGCAGGAGTTTTCATTTACCAACATTGACAAATTCAGCACCGCAAGTCTTATAACACGAATGACAACTGATGTGACAAATGTACAGAATGCATATCAGATGCTCATACGAATAGCGGTAAGGGCACCGCTCATGCTCATATGCAGCATGATAATGTGCTTTACCATCAACGTGGAGCTGTCACTTATATTTGTGGCGGCACTTGTGGTTCTTGCATTTGGTCTGTTCTTCATCATATTCAAGGTAACACCTATATTTGACGAGGTGTTTAGAAACTACGATAACCTGAATGCCAGCGTTCAGGAAAATGTATCAGCGATAAGAGTCGTAAAGGCTTTTGTCAGGGAAGAATACGAGGATAAGAAGTTTGGAAAGGCAGCAGAGGTCCTTGCGGAATTGTCCATAAAGGCTGAGAGCCTGCTGGCCTTCAACAATCCTATCATGATGTTCGTCATCTTCACATGCATGATGCTCCTCTCATGGATCGGAGCACATTTCATAGTCGGCGGAAGTATGACGACTGGTAATCTCACCTCACTTTTCAGCTATGTCATGAGCATGATGATGTCGCTGATGATGCTGTCCATGGTATTTGTCATGATATCCATGAGTATGGCAAGTATGAGACGTATATCTGAGGTTCTTGAGGAGGCCCCGACCATGACCAATCCTGATGAGCCTATCATGGAGGTGCCTGATGGAAGAATAGATTTCAACCATGTGGATTTCGTGTATAAGGCTGGCAGTGCAGAGGACACGCTGAAGGATATCGACATTCACATAAAGTCTGGAGAAACAGTTGGTGTGATAGGTGGAACCGGCTGTGGTAAGTCCACATTTGTCAATCTGATAAGCAGACTTTACGATGTGAAGCCGGATGGTGGTTCTGTCTGTGTCGGAGGACATGACGTGCGTGATTACGATATGGAGGTCATCCGAAATGAAGTGGCGGTTGTGCTCCAGAAGAATGTGCTGTTTTCGGGTACGATACTTGACAACCTGAGATGGGGCAAGGCGGACGCCACGGAGGATGAGTGCCGTGAGGTGTGCGGGCTTGCCTGTGCGGATGAATTCATAGACAGGATGCCGGATGGATACAACACCTGGATCGAGCAGGGCGGAAGCAACGTGTCCGGTGGTCAGAAGCAGAGACTCTGTATTGCCAGAGCGCTGCTCAAGAGTCCGAAGGTACTCATTCTAGATGATTCCACGAGCGCAGTTGACACTGCTACGGATGCGAAGATCAGGCAGGCATTTGCAACCAAGATACCGAACACCACCAAGATCATCATATCCCAGAGAATATCAAGTGTGCAGGATGCCGACAGGATCATAGTTCTGGATAACGGAATGGTGAGTGGATTTGACACACATGAGAATCTGCTGAAGAATAACACGATATATAAGGAAATCTACGACGTCCAAATGTCTGGCGGCGGAGATTTCGATGAGAAGATGAATTAAAAAATAATGGAGTGAAAGGAGGAAGTAAAATGGCTGAAAATTCACAGAAACACAGTAGAAGTAAGGCGGAAGAAAATATGGATATAGACATGAAGAAAACGGGAAAGAATCAAGGGAAAAATCCCATGAAGGCACTTGGAAGATTGCTCCGATATGTCTTCAAGGAATACAAGCTGGCATGCGTTACAGTTGTGGTCAGCATACTTATATCGGCACTTGCAATACTGAGTATATCGATGTTCATGCAGAAACTTATTGATGTATATATTGAACCGATGATGAAACAGAGCACGCCTGATTATGGACCTCTCGCCCACAGGATGCTGGGGCTTGGTCTTATACTTGTGCTGGGAATCATTTGCGCATACGCGTACAACAGGATCATGGTAAATGTGACTCAGGGAACCATGAAGAGGCTCAGAGTTCAGCTCTTTGAGCGAATGGAATCTCTTCCGATATCTTTCTTTGACACACATGCACATGGAGATATCATGTCGGTGTACACCAATGATGTTGACACACTCCGTCAGGTAATAAGTCAGAGTATGCCGCAGCTTATCAACTCAAGCATCACATTTATCTCAACACTCATTGCTATGATAGTTCTTGATATACCGCTCACGGTGCTGTCAGTCGTCATGGTGCTTATCATGATAAAGGCGACGTCGAGCTTGGGCGCGAAGTCGGGAAGATACTTCATGAAGCAGCAGCAGGATCTTGGAAAGGTCAACGGCTATATAGAGGAAATGATGAGCGGCCAGAAGGTTGTCAAGGTGTTCTGCCACGAAGAAAAGGCATATGATGATTTCTGCAAGTTGAACAGATCTCTTCAGGACAGCGCCTACAAGGCAAATATGATAGCCAACATTACCATGCCGGTGAATGCGAACCTTGGAAACATAAGCTACGTTCTCTGTGCTGTACTTGGAGGTGTACTTGCAGTAAATGGCTGGTCAGGGCTTACCATAGGAACACTTGTGGCATTCCTGACGCTTAACAAGGGCTTTACGATGCCGGTTACACAGATAAGTCAGCAGATCAATGCAATAGTTATGGCGGCGGCTGGAGCTGACAGGGTATTTACCATGACAGACGAGATGCCTGAGGAGGACGAGGGCTATGTTGAGCTGGTAAATGCAAAGAAGGATGCAAATGGCAATCTCACGGAGACCAAGGAGAGAACCGGACTCTGGGCATGGAGACATAGGCATGAGACAGGTGAAGTGACATACAGGGAACTCACAGGTGAGGTTGAATTTGAGAATGTTGATTTCGGTTACAACCCGGATAAGATAGTTCTGCACGACATAAATATGTATGCAAAGCCTGGTCAGAAGATTGCATTTGTCGGAAGTACAGGTGCGGGCAAGACGACTATAACCAATCTGATAAACAGGTTTTACGATATACAGGACGGCAAGATAAGGTACGACAATATCAACATAGGCAAGATCAAAAAGCCGGATCTCAGGCGAAGCCTTGGTATAGTTCTTCAGGATACACATCTGTTCACAGGAACAGTCATGGACAACATAAGATACGGCAAACTAGATGCCACGGATGAGGAGTGCATCAAGGCTGCAAAGCTGGCAAATGCCCACGATTTCATAAAGCGTCTTCCTGACGGCTACAACACAGTGCTCACCGGAGACGGGGCAAATCTCAGTCAGGGACAGAGACAGCTGCTGGCTATCGCGAGGGCGGCGGTTGCAGATCCACCGGCTCTGATCCTCGATGAGGCTACATCATCCATTGATACGAGAACCGAGGCTATGGTTTCAAAGGGAATGGATGCCCTCATGGCGGGAAGAACGTCATTTGTCATAGCTCACCGACTTTCCACGGTCAAGGACGCGGACTGCATCATGGTCATGGAGCAGGGACGCATCATAGAGCGAGGCACCCACGATCAGCTCATTGACATGAAGGGCAGATATTATCAGCTGTACACTGGCAAGAAGGCCGTGGCTGAATAATCCTCTCCACTTTGTATCGGGGGACATGTATCGGGGGACAGGTACCTCCGTCCCCACAAGCCGCCCCAGAGGGACAGGTACCTCCGTCCCCAGATGAATAGAAATTGTATATAAAAAACAGAAAATTACTTGCAATTTAAAAATGTATGTGCTACCATAAGGGCAATTAATGGTAGTCGCAGTTAAGCTCAACGAGATGAAAGTTTCGTTGGGCTTTTTATTTTCGTAAGGAGGGGCCCGCGTAAGCGGGAGGAATCCTTGCGAAGCACGCATGCGCCCGCGCGAAGCGCTTATGAATGCGCATGCTCAATTATTTTCGTAAGGGGTACCCGCCGTCAAGGCGGGAGATTCCTTGCCGAGGAAGCGCACTGATGTGCGCGCATGTCATCAAGCTACGCTTGACGACATGTTGCGAAGTACGCATGCGCCTGCGCGAAGCGCCTTTGAATGCGCATGTTCAATTATTTTCGTAAGGAGGAAATTATTATGCCACAAAACAAATTACAGGAATTCGTATTCACAACGATCATGGCCATGTTCATGGTCTATGGAATGATCTGCTACAATGTAGCATTAAGCACAGGAGGTTTCACCAATCAGACATTTGTCATGGCACTTCATGAGATGCCGATCATGTGGCCGATAGCTATTGTGCTTGAGCTTTTCGTGGTTGGAAAGCTTGCACCAATGCTTGCGTTCAAGATCGTGAGACCGACTGACAGACCACAGGTGATAACCTTCATGATATCATTCTACATCTGCATAATGATGTGTCCAATCATGAGCCTTATAGCAACTGTTTTGTTCAAGGATTCACCAAGTGTTGGTACATTTATCCAGACATGGGGAATGAATCTCCCTGTTGCACTGCTCTGGCAGCTCTGCTATTGCGGACCACTTGTGAGATTGATATTTAGAACTATATTTAAGAAACAGCTTTCGGGAGCAGGATGCGCTGAGACATCAAATGAGCCTCAGACGGAGGCATGACAATCCGATTTGGCAAGTTTTGCTCAAAGTGTAGACAAGTTATGGGTGAGGTGTTAAAATCCGTTCAAAGCATAGGTAGAGAGGCTGTATATGGGCGAGAAATACATAACATTGGATGAGGTATGCCAAATGCTTTCAATATCGAAGGCGACAGGGCGCAACTGGCTCAGGCTTGGGAAAATTGAATCACAGAGAGCCATGACGGATGGAAAGGTGTATTTTACTGAAGATTATGTCATAGAGTTGCAGCGGTCGCTTAAAACTGGTAAGCGGAATGCACTTCGCAGCAGGCGGAACAAGGGATATGTATCCGGAAAAGGCTTTTACGACAGGTATGTATCAGAGGACTGTGAGAGCACGGATGTCGTGAAAAAGCTTGCCGGAATGCTTGCGGAACAAAATATTTGTGTGACAGAAACAGCCATGAGGGCGTTGCTTTCGGATTGCGCGCTTAAACTTCTGGTAGACATCCCGGAGACAAATGAGATACTTAGAGAGTATATAGACGGCAGACTTGACGTAGGTGTGTGGAGCATTCTGCTTGACGATATAATTCAGGACAAGAAAGAAATAGAGACATGGATAAGTGAGCATGATGATATGCTGGATATCAGCTATAAGTTTCAAAAGGGAGAGGATGTTCTCGGTCTGCTATACATGTCTGTCCGGGATATCGGTGTACGGAAAGCTGCAGGATCATATTTTACGCCAACAGAAATCGTCAGGAATATGATAATGGATATCAGTCAGGATCTGGGGGGCGGACTAAAAGGAAAGAAAGTTCTTGACCCGTGCTGTGGAACTGGCAATTTTCTAATACAGTTTTCAGAAGATGTGGATATATGCAATATACATGCATTTGATACAGATATGCTCAGTGTGCAGCTTGCACGGTTCAATTTGGCACTTACAAGGCTTGCTGGAAGGGAGAACGTGAAAGCAGAGGGTGATATACGGACTATATGTGAAAACGTAGAGTGCAGGGATTTCCTTGCGAAATCAGAGGATCGTATATCGAATACTGTGAATTATGATGTAATCATAGGTAATCCGCCCTGGGGATATAAATTTGACAGTGCAGCACAAAAGGCTTTAAGAGAAAACTATAAAACTGCGGCCGGAAGAGGTGCGGAGTCGTATGATATATTTGTGGAGCGTGCGCTGGGGCTGCTCGGAGATGACGGAATGCTGGCATTTGTATTGCCAGAGGCGGTGTTGGATGTCAGAAATCACAGCGCTGCGCGGCAGATTATAGCGAACACAACAAATGTAAGACGTGTGAGATTCCTCGACAATGTGTTTCACGGAGTACAGTGCCCGGCGGTTGCGATGCATCTCAAAAAGAGTGCGGATCCGGGACATAGCATAGGGGCAAGAATATCCAGAGCCGGTGAAGAATTTGTTATTGGTACAGACAGACCACTTGATATCGACAGATTCTTGCTGAGACTTAATGATGATGAATACAGGCTGCTTGATAAGCTTGATAAAGTAACTGATTGTATATTTTTGCGCGGACAGGCAGATTTTGCGCTTGGTATAGTGACCGGAGATAATGATAGATACCTGTCGGAAGAGTGTGCAGATGGTATGGAAGGCGTTATTACCGGTGCAGACGTGTACAGATACAGATATGGTGAGCCGGAGAGGTTCATAGCATCGGATATTTCACTTTATCAGCAGGCGGCTCCTGAACGAATTTACCGCGCGCCGGAGAAACTGATATACAGATTTATCAACCGCCAGCTTGTATTTGCCTACGATGACAGACGACATCTCACATTAAACAGCTGTAATGTGGTGATACCGCGTGTGGCGGGACTTGACATGAAGTACATTATGGCGGTGCTGAACTCTCGTGTGGCGCAGTATATATATGAAAAACGCTACAATGCGGTGAAGGTGCTCAGATCACATATAGAGTCACTGCCTATTCCGGAAACAGATGAAAATACACAACGGGATATAATCTCAAAGGTCGATGAACTGATCCTGGCGGGAACAAGTATGCATGGGACAGACCAAATTGAGCAGTATAAAGTGTATGATGAGATAGATGATATAGTGAGGAATCTGTACTCCGTCACGGATGAGGAATATGAGTTTATAAAGCAGACTTTATCCGGCAGCAAATATATGTTATAAGAGATGAAGACATATGTGATATGACATCTGCAGATAAATGCATGTGAGTCAAGGCACGGCTAATTGTGCTGATGTTAGTGTAAGATGAAAAGAGGAAGAGACTATGAACAATATACTTCTTATAAATGATATGGCAGGCTACGGAAAAGTGGCACTGTCAGCCATGATACCGATCATGTCCAACATGAAATTTCAGGTGTATAACCTGCCGACAGCCCTCGTGTCAAACACACTGGACTACGGTAAATTCGATATTCTTGAGACCACCGGCTACATGAAGAATAGCATGAGAGTGTGGGATGAACTTGGATTTGCATTTGACACTATAGCAACAGGATTTCTTGTATCCGAGGACCAGACGAAGCTGGTGGCTGAGTACTGTGAGAAGAAGAAATCTCAGGGAGCGTTTATATTTGTCGATCCGATCATGGGTGACGATGGCGTACTGTACAATGGTGTCACAGAAAATACTGTGGGATATATGAGGCAGATGTGTAAGGTTGCGGATCTGATAGTTCCAAACTGTACTGAGGCGGCATTTCTTGCGGGCAAATACACAGACAAGAAGATATTGACTATGACAGAGGCAGAGGAGCTTGCGCACACACTTCACGGATATGGAGCAAAGACAGTGGTTATAACCAGTGTAAATATAGACGGACAGACAAGCACCCTTATGCTGGACGGTGACACTGACAAGATGAATGTGTTCCCCTACACGGAGATTCCTGTGAGGTTTCCGGGAACCGGAGATATATTCTCTGCCGTACTCATTGGAAAGTACAGGGGCGGCAACAGCATAGAGGACAGTGTTCAGTCGGCCATGAAAGTTGTCGAAAAGCTCATAGATCTGAACAAGGACAATGTCGATAAGTATAAGGGAATCCCGCTTGAGCAGTACATAGAGGTGATAACAAAATGACCAGACCAAAGATAAGGATTACACTCATAGATCAAAAGGGACCACATGGCTGTCATAGAGGCCACAAGATTGGTGATTCCTATGACTTTGATACGGAGAGAGGCGAGCTCTGTCCTATGGCTATGCATGTGGCATTCCCGTATGTTGATATCCTCAGATATGGCGGAAGTATTCCGGGAAATGAGCCGGGTACAGCGGTGTTTTGCTGCCCTGATGTTGATACGATAAATGTATTCAGGATAGAGGTTATTCAGCCGGATGAGAATGAAGGGAATGAAGGATTAAAAAGTTAGGGTATATAATCGTATCTGACGAATTAAAAAATTTGTATTTAAATATATGGCAAAGATACAGCTAAAGAAGAGTGACATTGGAAGAAAAAAACGTCTTGATATAATATAATACTTTACAGAACACAGACGACATAAGTATTTGTCAGATAGTGACAGTCGTGGGTGTGATCGCAGGAACACTTATTATATTCAGGAGGTGACGCATATGTTGGTACGCAGAGAAAAATACGATATATTTGCATGGCTAATTGTGCTTGCAATGTGCGTCTCCTATCTGGGAATATACGGACTCTACAATCCGAATGTTAAAAATTATTCCGCACATTCTGTCGCATCTCTCGGCGAGAGCAGGGGGATAGAAGCAGGAAATAATGATATGCTGATGGTAGATAACACAGCCGGTCTGACAGTTCAAACGAGAAATATCAAGACTGGAAACATGGGAGAATCTCTGGAAGATACATGGATGCTTGCTGCGGTTCTTGCCGCAGTGCTGCTAAGTTTGATAGTCTGTGCATGTACACTTACTGGCAGATATGTGGAGTTGGTGTACAGCCACAGCAGGCTGCTCCTCAAATATATACACAAAAAAGATGGAAAAAAACGTCTGGAATATGCCGGTGAAGGGTATCTCAGATGAGAATTTGCATCATAGAAAGTCATAGAGAATTGTAAAATAGGATTGGGCAAATGCAGATAAAGGCGTTTGCGTATGTCATCTGAGTCTTCATTGGCAGTTTGAGACTATGTTGTTGAGAATCGACGCGAAATGCGTTCACCAGTGAAGGAGAGATAATTATGGCAATGGATATTTTAGCTTATGCGTTCGGAATCATAGCACTTGCAGCAGCAATCAAATGTTTTGTTGATGAGAACTGGGGCGAGAAGATGCATAGAAAATCAGAGGATGCACAGGATATGACTCAGGATAAAAAGGTAGCATAGATAAAATCAGATCAATTACACAATAGTGTAATTGTGTAAATAAAGATCCAACGGATATATCACATTATAGGATTTACCCGTTGGATCTTTTTATTTATGAGGAGCGTTCTTCTCGTAGTTTTTAAAACTTTATCTGCAATTAAAAACAATTAATAATTAGCTAAATTAAGTTTGACTGCAAAGCAAAAAATAACTAATATAAAATAGAAATGTAAATGGAATAAAGTGAAAAGACTGAACAATGGAGACATCATAGGGTCTATACATTTGCGGAAAAAATAATAAGAAAATTTATAATGACAGAGGACAATGTTATGAAGATTAAACCGAATGATGTTATGATTAGGTACACAGGGCGTATCGACTGGACAGATGAGGAAAAGCCGGTGTGGGTATATCCGTGTACGTCTGCGGAGATGAAATTTACGGGCAATACTCTTAAGATAAAGGTGTCCAACAGGAATAACTATTGGGACAATTATCTTGGATGTATAATCGATCAGTCGCAGAGAAGTTATCTTTTAAATAAAGAGGGAATTACGGAACTTGATATAGTTGTTCCGGATAACGATACAAATGAACATTGTGTGCTGTTCTTCAAGAGACAGGATGCATGTCATGAGGTAACAATACTTGAGTATGAGATTGGAGATGGGGAGAGACTTCTTCCTTTGAAACCGCTGTCAGGCAGACGAATAGAGGTGTATGGAGATTCGGTGTCAGCGGGTGAAGTATCTGAGGCTGTCGACTTTGTTGGAAAGGAAGACCCGGTACACAATGGCGGTTATTCTAATAGCTGGTATTCGTATGCGTGGATTACTGCAAGAAAGCTGAAAGCACAGATTCATGACATAGCCCAGGGAGGGATAGCTCTCATGGACAGGATAGGATGGTTCCAAGAGCCGAATCAGATTGGCATGGAAAGTGTGTGGGATAAGGTTCACTACAACCCTACATTTGGTCCGGTGACACAGTGGGATTTCTCCCAGTACACACCTCAGGTTGTTATAGTTGCTATAGGACAGAATGACAACCATCCGTATGATTTTATGAAAAATGACTATAACGGCAGGCAGGCGGAAACGTGGCGTGACCATTACATGAAATTTCTGGGAAAACTCAGGAAGACATATCCGGATGCACACATAATCTGCTGTACCACACTTCTCTGCCATGACTGTTCATGGGACAAGGCTATAGATGAAGTGGTTGGCAATATGAATGATAAAATGATAACTCATTATGTATATGGAAGAAACGGATTTGGAACTCCGGGACATCTCCGTATACCTGAGGCATGCGAGATGGCAACGGAGCTTGCAGAGTATATAGAAGGTCTTGAAATTGAGGGATGGAATTAAAAGCTATCATAACCTAGGGATAATATAGGATTATTAATGAGCTGATGTTCAAATATGGAGGATGAACCATGGAAAATTATGATCTTGAAAGAATAAAGTCAGTTATACAGCGCGCCCAGAGTGGACAGGAGCTGACAATAGGTTTCCTTGGCGGTTCGATAACACAGGGAAGTTTGGCGACGGAGCATGAAAATACTTATGCATACAGGGTATACAAGTGGTGGTGTGATACATTTCCACAGGCAAAGTTCAATTATGTGAATGGCGGAATCGGCGGTACGGATTCCTATTATGGGGTGTCAAGAGCGGTCACTGATGTGCTCATGTATCAGCCGGACTTTGTGGTTGTGGATTTCAGTGTAAATGATGTGGATAACATATATTGTGAAGAGACCTTTGAGGGTGTGCTGAGAAAATTGCTTTGCTGGTCATCAAGGCCGGCGGTGGTGGTACTCAATAACGTTTTCTACGACACGGGTGTAAGCACCCAGGATATTCACAACAGACTTGCAGATCATTACGGAGTGCCGCATGTGAGTGTACATGACACCATATACAGGCGGATGAAGGCGGGAGAATATAACAGGATCGACATAACCCCGGATGGACTTCATCCAAATGACAAGGGACATGGCCTGGTAGCGGATGAGATAACAAAGTTTCTTGAGAGTATTGTGGGTGATCTCATACAGTCTGAGAATTTGTCTGATGACTCAAAGACGGATACCGTAGATATTGGCGCGGACATAGAGAGAAATATACAGGATGAATCGGTCTGCTCATGTGTACTTCCTACCCTTGTCACCGCAAATGCATATGAGGGCGCAAGAAGGCTCACGATACGCGAGGTTAGCCCAAAACTTTCAGGTTTCAGAGCGGATACAAATGAGAAGATGGGCCACCTTGATCATTTCAAAAATGGATGGATCGGAACAAATGCAGGCGACAAAATATCATTTGAACTTGAGGGTAGCTGCATAGGAATACAGTACAGAAAGACAATATCAAGACCTGCTGTCAGGGCTCAGGCTGTGCTTGATGGGGACGTCGAGCATCCGGTTTTATTGGATGGCAATTTTGATGAGGACTGGGGTGACTGTCTGCATATAGAGCCTGTGCTTCATCATAGTGAGAAGAAGAAACACACACTTGAGATAACGGTTCTTGATGATGAGAGTGTGGGTACAACACCATTCTATCTTATGTCCATAATAGTTGCATGATAAGTATGCGATTAAGAGAATGATAATGTTCAGATTGGCATAGATATTTGAAGAATTAAATTAAAATAAATAATATTGTGTATTGCAATATTGGGGATAGAGGACTATTATTAGCTCAGATGTACAAAGAGGTACTGCATAATCTTGCAGTGCCTCTATTTTTTTATGATGGATTTTATATCCGTACAGATTTTTGAGGAGGATGATATTATGACACCGATGAACAATGCAGATTATCTTATCAGATTGCAGCACGCAGATGAACTTGACGCTATGAAGGCAGCAAAAAAGGCAAACGGACTCACATATGAGGCGCTGGCAGAGAAAATAGGTGTGAATAAAGTATGGCTCGCATCAGCATTTGAGGGACAGCAGTATGTGCCTGAAGAATATTGCGATAAGCTTGCAGAAGCACTGGGAATAGACAAGTCAGCCACGGCATTTCTTGCAGAGCACCCATATAAGGGCAACACGGATCCTATTCTCTACAGACTTCATGAGGTCATTGATACATATGGTCCTGCCATCAAGGACATAATCCATGAGCAGGGCGGCAATGCCATCATGAGTGCCATCGATTTTGGCCTTGACGTGGATGTGACTGAGGATGCCGAGGGCAACCACAGAGTCATCATCAAGTTTGACGGAAAACTCCTGCCATATGCCAAGAAGGGTCAGTATCCTTGGTAGAGTTGATGTGTTGACATTACAATTGTTGTAAGGTTTAATATCATGTGTGGACGGAGGGGACAGGTACCTCCGTCCACATCAACATGAAAGACGAGGACATATATAATGGAGAAGAACCTTACGACCGGCAGTGTGCCAAAGACAATGGCGTATTTTGCGCTGCCTTATCTTTTATCTTATTTTCTGCAAACATTATATGGGATGGCGGATCTGTTCATCATAGGACAGTTCTGTGGCAAGGATGCCGGGGCCACCACAGCGGTTGCAAATGGATCTCAGGTCATGCATATGCTCACGGTGATTTTGGTTGGCCTTGCCATGGGAACAACTGTTGTCATAGGAAAAGCAGTGGGGGCAAAAAAGCTTCAGGATGCCCAGGCGGCCATAGGAAATACAGTCACCATCTTCATGATAATATCAGTAGTACTTACAGTAATGCTGCTCATTTTTATAAATCCAATAGTTGCGGTCATGGATACCCCAGAGGAGGCTGTCAAAGGAATCACGGATTATCTGATAGTCTGCTTTATAGGAATTCCATTTATAACAGCATACAACGTGATAAGCTCGATATTCAGAGGACTCGGAGATTCTAAGAGTCCTATGTATTTCATTGCGGTTGCGTGTGGCCTTAATATAGCACTTGATTACATATTTATAGGTGCCTGTGGCATGGGCCCTCTTGGCGCTGCTCTAGGAACGACTCTGGCGCAGACATTCAGCGTTATAATATCATTTGTGGCGATAAGGAGAATGAATACAGGGCTGATAATTGCGAAAAATGATTTCGTTCCGAGAAGATCTGTGCTCGGAGAGATCGTAAAGATAGGTCTCCCGGTGGCAGTACAGGACGGATGCATACAGATCGCTTTCATCGTGATAACAGTCATAGCCAACAACCGTGGTGTAAATGATGCCGCCGCAGTTGGAGTTGTGGAGAAGATGATAAGCTTTATATTCATAGTGCCATCCTCCATGCTGGCGACCGTGTCCGCGCTTGCCGCCCAGAATATCGGCGCAGGAAAGCATGACCGGGCAGAACAGATACTAAGGTATGCACTGGGGATCATAGTGGCTTATGGAGTCATTGCAATAGCTGTTGTTGAACTGTTTGCACCTGAGCTCGTGGGACTTTTCAGCAAGAACAAGGTGGTTGTGACCATGGGTGTCCAGTATATAAGCAGCTATATCGTGGACTGTGTATTAGCAGGAATCCACTTCAGCTTCACCGGATATTTCTGTGCCTATGGCAAATCCTATATAGGGTTTATTCACAACCTGATAGCCATAGTATGTGCAAGAATCCCGGGATCATATCTGGCATCTGTCAAATATCCTGACACTCTGTTCCCGATGGGATTTGCGGCGCCGGCGGGATCATTTATATCCATAGTGATATGCGTGGGAGCATTTGTGTGGATGGAGAGGCGCGGTACGCTGTATAAGGCCAACTTATAAGAGATATGTATATTGGTGATAGGAATGTTTATTGTGCATTCATTTCGTAAAGGTATTTGATCGTTCGGATACAAGTGGCAGTTCATTGATCATCAGTCGTGCGGAATATCATGGAATCTTCCGTCCAGCTCTTCGGTCTTCACCACGTTGATGAATGCGTGCTCATCTATTCCACGGATCATCGGGATGAGCTCACGCTTTGCCTCAGCGTTGATGACAGAATAGATAAGGGTTTTCTCCTTCTCCTCATAGCAGCCAATTCCGGTGAATAATGTGGCGTCGTGATTTGTCAGATCTTTGATGGCATGATATATCTCATTTGATTTGTCGGAGATGATGAACAACGTTTCTTTCTTATATCTCTTATATAGAAGCTGGATCACCTGTGTGCTGCAGAACTGGTAGATGATGGAGTACAGAGCCTTTGACCAGCCGAACAGCGCTCCGGCTGCGATCAGCATCACGATGTTTCCGAGCAGTATGTAGTTCCACGCATCTATACCCTTCTGGTGGGACAGGAATATGCTGATGAAATCAGTTCCCCCGGTGCTGGTTCCAACGTTCAGGCACAGGCTGATGGCGAGTCCATTGATGAGACCGCCGAACAGGCTTACAAGCATTATGTCGTCAGTGAATACATATGATGGCAGAATATCCACAAATATACTCGACAGAAGAATGACTATGATCGAATAGAGGGTAAATCTTTTGCCGATATATTTGTATGATATGTATGTGGGAAACAGATTCAGTCCAATGTTGAACACAGCAAAAGGCACGCTTATGTGCAGAAATTTTATTCCAATGTTCTGGAGAAGCAGGGATGCTCCGGAGAACCCGCTTGGAAACAGTCCTGCGGTCTTGGCAAAGCATCGGAGATTCCATGCGTATAGTATAGATGCAAATACGACGATGAACAGGCGGAATGCCTGATAAAATCTTGGGTGTTTTAACTCTAGAGATTGAAACATAGCGGTACCTCCTTTGTAAGTGTCACTGTAAAATGCGGTTAATTTTCAAATGGGCGAACCCTCAAAGTCACGCCTAAATCCTTGCATATCTGGCGGCATAGCTCGATCTTATCCTCGGGCATGACCTTGTCAACAACTGTCATGACAACGTGTGGCACGTACCTTTTGGCAAGAACGGCAAAATCCTTGATGGCCGCGTAGGACTGGATCCCATAGCGTGATCTGGTCAGCTCAAGAAATTCATTTTCATCAGGGGCGTTCAGGGATATTGATACAGTGTCGAATCGACCCTCAAGCTCTGGTGTGACATCTCTCCCATATATAAGATTGGCAAGCCCGATGGTGTTGAGACGGACTTTGAGATTGGGATATGTGTTTTTCAGTGAATCGATCACCGCGCACACATCTTCAAGTCTCTCAAGAGGCTCGCCAAATCCACAAAATACAAGTTCATTTATGATATTCAGGTCATACTTTGAGAAAAGTTCCAGAACCTCCTCTATAGAAGGCTCGCCATCCTTCAGCCAGAGAGTATTGTTCTCCTGCTGCTTTTTTGTCTGCCTCAGGCAGAACACACAGCTGCATGGACATTTGTTTGTCATGTTTACATATATATTTTTGCCTGTGAGATCCCCGCTCTTTGCAATGTCGAGGTAACCTTCCTCACCGACTTTTCCGGTTACAGTGTATAAAACCATAGTTAGTATCTCCATATAATTAAAATTGTGATATTGCTGTGATAGAACACAGTTCAAATATACATACAATAAAAGTATGTCGCGTAAAAATGGATGAAAAATGTCATGCCTCTGTCAGGTCTTTCATGTACATTTCAAAGCACAGTCCCCAGTTCTCCGGAACATTGTTCTCAACGCAGTAGCTTATGCACTTTGATACATATGAAGCGGCCTTTTTCACGGACTCATAGACGCTGTGTCCGTTCAGATACATACCCGCAATGATGGCTGCGATCACATCTCCGGTGCCGCTCCTGTCGCCGCCGATCCTGTCAACCATGACCATCTGGAAATCCTCATCCTTGTTGTAGATGAAGTTGGCTATCTGAGTCTTATTGAAATGTATTCCTGTCACAACGATATGTTCCGGTCCCTGCTCCGCCAGGGTCATGCACATCTGCCTTAGCTCGTTCACGGTCACAGTGTGCTCCGGATATGGAAGATCAAGGAGGGTGCAAAGCTCCGTCAGATTAGGAGTGATAATGTCGGCATATTTTACAAGCTCCTTCATCTTGCTGCACATAGACGCGGTATAGGTTGGGTACAGCTTGCCGTAGTCACCCATGACTGGATCGACGATAACAAAATTCTTCTCGTTTTTAAAGTATTTGATAAAGTCGATAACTATATCAACCTGTTCCTCAGAGCCGAGAAATCCTGTGGATATGGCATCAAACTGCAGCTCCAGATCTTTGTAGGTCTGGATGTAATCCCGCATTTTTGGTGTGTAGTCATCAAAGTAAAATATAGGAAACTGTGTATGTGTAGATAGTATTGCCGTCGGCACAGTGACTGCCTGGATCTTCATGGCGGACACTATCGGTGCCATGACAGCGATGGAACATCTTCCGAATCCTGTAACATCATTTATTAGAGCGATTTTTTTCTGCATCTTAGTTCTCCAAATTCAATAAATATAGTAAATTTTATCATCAAATGCAGGTGTGTTCAATATTTGAATTCCGTCAGATCAAGTGAAATTTATGTGCAAAAGGGAGAGAATAGGTAAAATTTCCGCATTGCCCCATATCTTGATACGTAGTAAAATATAACCATATTTTGCTGCGATTCAGGAGGAATGAGTATGAATGAAGTCGTTTTAAAGATATATGTCTTTTCGTCAATTATAATAGCCGTCATGGATATTATACTGGCGATGAAATCCATAAAAAAGAATAAGACGACGGGAAGGTTTCTGGGACTTGCCTGCATAGGAGCAGCTATAGTCGATATCAGTTATCTTATCAGCATTATAAGTGATTCGTATATGGCCATGTCCGTCATGTCGAGTATATATTTCGTAAGCATTGATTATATGCTGGTATGTCTGCTCATATTTATTGTTTATTTTACAAAAGGACGTTTTTCAAAGTATGGAAGAGCAGCGATAGGCGTATGCTTTTTTTACTGCCTGTATGAGCTTGTAATATTTGCCATAAATCCATTCAAAAATATAGCGATAGGGTATGTCAGAAGAGACACCGTGATAGCAAAATACAGCTATGATATGAAACCGCTGTATGATATGCATCTGGTTTTTTCATATGCGCTGGTGGGAGTGGTACTCATACTCCTTTTAAAGAAGCTTTGCAAGATCCCACATGAATATCGTTTGCAGTACAGCAGTGTCATCCTGGGACTTCTTGCGCTTGTCGGGATAAATGCAATATTTCTCTACGTTCCGGGAGCGGAGGTGTACAAACTTCTGGATTATTCCATCTGTGGCTACAGTCTTACATCATATATTCTGTATTGGAGCTGCTTTAATTATTCAACCCATGGAATGCTCAACAAACTAAAGACAAACATATTCGAGAATATAGGTCAGGGAATAGTTTTGTTTGATTATGACAATCATTTGATCCTGCACAATGACAGGGCGGATGATTTCCTTGGAAAGGAACTCCTCTGCAAATGCGAGAATCTGCAGCAGTTTCTTGAGACGTATGATCTGTCCGTTGATCTTGCAGCTGATGACGACAGTTTTTCTCTGCAGTGCTATATAAAAGGTGATGATGGAGACAGACCTTTAAGGTGCGATATCAGAAGGCTTGACAACAAGGAAGGACGCAGACTTGGTCAGATGTTTGTATTTTCTGATATATCTCTGGAGACGGATATGCTTACAGGATTTCAGAAATGGGATAGCTTTCAGAGACTTGCCATGGAAGAGGTGGACCATTTTACGTTTCCGGTTGGAGTGGCAATATGCGATATCAACGGATTGTCTGTGATCAACAGCACGCGCGGTAATCAGGCGGGTGACCAGAGGATAAATGCACTTGCGGGCATCATGAGAAAGAACTTTCCGGAGAGAACATATTATGTCAGGGGTATTGATGCGCACCTGATAGCACTTTGCAGTCACAGCAGTGAGGAAGAGATGGCGGCATGTGTCGAAAAGGTCAAAGAACAGTATGATGGAAGTATACAGTATGCAGTGGGGGTGGCTGCGGATGAGGGACAGAGCATCGTCGCTGCAATCATTGATGCGGCAACAGCCATGAAGACAAAAAAGCTTGTGGACAGTGAATCATCGCACTCAGATATGCTGACATCACTCATAAGGGCTCTTGAGGAGTGTGACAGCGATACGGAACAGCATGTGCGTCGTACACAGGAGATGGGGGCTGAGCTTGGCAGACGAATAGAGCTGTCAGATATCCAGCAGAGCAAGCTGGCGCTGCTTTGTCTGCTCCATGACATAGGGAAGGTAGGAGTTCCTATGGAGATACTCAACAAGCCGGGAAAACTCACGGATGAGGAATGGAAGATCATGCGTTCCCACGTTGAGAAGGGTTATGAGATCGCCATGAGCAACACAGAACTCAGACAGATCGCGGAGGAGATAAGGCATCATCATGAGAGATGGGATGGAAATGGATATCCGGATGGACTGAGCCGTGAAAGCATACCGGTTCTGTCACGTGTGATCGCGGTGGTCGATGCATTTGACGCAATGATCAATGACAGACCTTACAGAAAGGGTATGCCGATATCAAAAGCGATAGAAGAATTAAAGAGCTGCGCGGGCAGCCAGTTTGATCCATATATAGTTTCTGAGTTTATCAGGCTTGTCTCAGAGAAGTATGCGAATTCACTGGAAAATGAATCAAAGCAGAGGGCTGCTGATGGTGGTGTCGGTGCAGATGGTAATGGAGAGAATGTTGGTGATCGAACTGCTCCAGGAGATGGTCTGGCGGACTCTGATGGTGATGGCACCAGCACAGACGACGAACAGACAGAGATCCGGATTATGGCGCGCAGACAGATGGTGGATTCTACTGAATATGGCAAGGATGCGTTTCGTGTACATGCAGTCAAATATAGCAGATATCTGGTGGATGAAAGCTGGAGGATCATATCTGTAGACGATAATTTTGAGGAACTTACGGGTTACAGCAAGGAGGACATAGAGAATAATATCATAACCCAGATCGACCTTATACCGGACGAGGATAAAACAGAATATCTCTGTCAGGTAAATGCGAATCTGGCAAAGAGCACATTTGTATTTCAGGAACACAAGATACATAGGAAGGATGGCAGGGATATATATGTATTATGCACTGGAAGAATGTTTTATGATTCGGCACTTCAGAAAGACAGAGGAGAAATAGTAATAGTGGATGTATCAAGTACATATGCTTTGAAGATGCTGACAGATGCGGAGCAGAATAAGGCGGATGTGAGACTCAGAAACTGGGAGAATACCTATCGTACAGATCCCCTCACAGGACTTTTGAACCATGCGGCATTTAGAAGTGACATGGAGCAGAGACTTCTTGAGTGTACGCACACAGCGGTGATGATCATGATGGATGTAGACAGATTCAAGCAGTACAACGACACCTACGGACATCACAATGGCGACAAATATCTTGTCCTTGTGGCACAGGCACTGCAGGCGGCACTCCGTGGTGATGACCATGCATGCCGTATGGGCGGTGATGAATTTGCAGCCATGCTGTTCTTCAACAAGAGTGTGTCTGATGACGTGATAAGGGAACGTGCCCAGCAGATATTTGACAAGGTGAACCTGACTGTGAAGGCCACTGAGGGCGGAACAGGAATCTCCATGGGTGCGGTGATCGCAAGAACTGAACTGACATTCAATGAGATGTATGAGGAGGCGGATAACGCCCTCTATGATGTTAAGGAGAGTGGAAGAGGCAGGATTGAGGTGAAGAGGCATGGGGAGTAGATCGTATACCTTCAACATACTTCATAAAGATCTTCACAAAAAACTCCACAAAGAACCTTTGCTTCCTATGAGTCTGATCTTGTTTGCCGTAATTTTGGCATATTCTTTTCGACTTATTGGAAGAGGAAGCTTCTATCCTACTCTGTTTTCTTATCTGCGTAGTTTCATTTATATCGGGCTTTATGCCGCCTGGGGAATTTCAATCCGCCAACGTATCGTGCAGAAACAGGTCGGACAATATCTGGTAGGCGTTTCGGTGCTTTTGATTTTGTGGTTTACCTTTCGCTCAGCAAAATACTTTATATTCTGGCAGCCGGTTGCAATAAGATACCAGTGGTATCTATTCTATCTGCCAATGCTGTTTGTACCCATGCTTGCACTGTTGATCGCAATGTCTCTGGGCAAGCCCGATGAATATAAACTGCCGAAATCTGTCTGGCTATTGTCTGCCGTTTCGGGAGCTTTGCTTATTCTTGTGCTTACGAATGATCTACATCAATTAGTTTTCACATTTCCTAAAGATGCAGATGTCTGGTCTGATGCAGATCATGGCTACGGTGTGTGCTATTTTGCCGTGATCGCATGGCAGGTGCTTTGTGCCGTAGCAGCGCTTATTTTTATGCTCTTTAAATGCAGGTTAAAGAACGGTAAGCATCGTTATTTGCCCGTAATTCCATTTGCGATATCACTGGCTTATCTTGCATTGAACTATGTTGGTACGCCATGGCTGAAACATTTATTCGGTGACGTTACGGCATTTCAAAGTCTTATGTATATGCTCGGTTTCGAGGCTTGCATTGCCTGCGGATATATTCATTCAAACAGCCGTTACGCAGATCTTTTTGCCTCATCTGTCGGCACATCGGCAGAAATTACTGACAGAGACTTCAACATTCGCTATGCAGCGTTGAATATTGAACCTATATCAAAGGAAACAATGAGAAAAGCCGAGAAAGCTCCTGTCACAGTAGACGGTGGGCTGACCGTACATACTATGCCCATCGGCGGCGGTTATGCGGTATGGACAGAGGATGTGTCGGCGTTGCTTGCCATTAAGGAAGAATCAGAATGTCTCGCAGAAGAGCTTGCCGAAAGAAATGAGATTCTTCGTTATGAATACAGGCGGGAGTCGAAACGCCGCAAGGTGGAGGAGCAAAACCGACTGTTCGATCTATTGCAGTCGGCAACACAGAAACAGATCAACCGCATTTCGGCATTGACACAGGAATACCGCCGAATCTCAAAATCTGATACAGACAGAGTTAAAATGCTACTTGCCGAGATTGCCGTTTTATGCAGTTATATCAAACGCCGTAAGCATCTGACACTGCTTGCCGACCGAGATTGTAAGGTTGCAGTCAGCGAGCTTGAGAGAGCTTTTTCCGAATCGTTACAGACATTAAAGCTTTTAAATGTACGCAATACTCTGTATGTGGACAGTGAACTTTCCGCGCTTTCGGGCAAAAATGCTGCTGCGATATTAGATTTTTATGAAGAAGTAATTGAAGCAGATCTTGAAAATTTAACAAGTGTGCAGATAAGCCTCGCAAATATAAACGGACTGCGACTGTCGCTGAATGTCTGTTGCGAAGCTGACCTGTCGATTTTTTCAAATAAAGGTAACGTTCTTTATGAAATGGACGGTGACGCAGGATACCAGCATCTTGTATTTATTATTGAAGGAGGTGCCGCCGTATGAGTGCCTTTTCTTCACTTCCGGTCTTTTTGCAAACCTTAATACCACTTCTGCTGTTTGTGGAAGCTGTGCTTGAATTGGGACTTTTTATATATCAACTTTCGCATCGTTCAAAATTGCATGATAATTTACCGAGTCTTGTGATTTTTGCGTTTTTGCTTACGCTTTTGTTCTCGGTAACACAGGGGGATCCGTTCAATGGCAAGGATGCGTTTTTATTAGATGCGCCCTGGCTGATTTTCATTACAGTAATTTTCGTTGTTGTTGTTCATTTTGCCTTTGCTATGACGAGAGAGTATCGCCGCCGAAAGAACATGCTCTCCCCATTTTCCATTAAAGATGCCACAGACAAGCTGCCTATGGGTTTGTGCTTTGCCGATCCGAACGGGCGTATTGTCCTTTGCAATGACCGTATGCGCCGTCTGTCGTTTGCACTGAGCGGGCATGAGTTTCAGATTACCGACGATCTTGAAAAAGCGTTGGAGCACCCCGATAAAAGTATTATTGCTAACGGAGATTGTTACATACTGCCCGATAAGACAGTTTGGCAATTCCGCAAGCAGAATATAACCGTTGACAATGATGAAAACTGGCTTCAAATGACAGCGCATAATGTCACTGAACTTTATAATGGCAACGTTCGTCAAACTGCTATTAACGATGAGCTGAAAGAGGTCAACCGAAAGCTCCAAAAAATGTATGAACGAATGGCCGATGATATAAAAGAAAAAGAAATTCTTGACCTGAAAATACATATACATGACACAATCGGAAGAAGCTTGCTGACAATTCGTGATATAATGGAAAGTGATGAAAACACCGACAAAAAGCTTGAGGCTTTACAGGAAGCAACCGCAGTGCTTACAAGTGATCGAGTGACAGCTAGCGGAACGATGGAAGAGGTTGTTCAGACAGCGGAAATCCTCGGTGTAACGGTGATGATGGATGGATGCCTTCCGGCCGATTCGCTTGCCGAAGAGCTTACCGTTGTCGCTGCAAAAGAATGTGTAACAAATTGTATCAGGCATGCCGGAGGCAATGAGGTATATATCAGCGTAAATGGGCGAAAGGATGTGTTTGATATTACGATAACGAACAATGGCGCTGCACCGTCGGGCCCAATTAAGGAGGGCAGCGGACTCTCATCGATTCGCCACAGCATAGAATCTGCCGGTGGAGAAATGCACACTGTATATAAACCACGATTTGAATTGCTGCTTATCATTCCAGAGGATGCGTCAAGTTTTATATGAAAACCTGACATGCAGCACCAGCTCTCTCCCAATACGATTATTAATGAGCTGATGTTCAATAAAAGGAGAACGACATATGATAAATACAATACTGGTTGAAGATGATTTATATATTCAAAAGCATTTTGCCGAGCGACTGAAATCAAACGAAATTTTTCGCCTTGTCGGCGTATATCGTGACGCTTTTGATGCAGAGAGAAACTGCAATAGCTCAATACAGCTTATTCTTATGGATGTGCAAACACAGCACAAGCACTCTGGTCTTGCCGCCGCAAAACGTATAAAAAAGGCTTTTCCGAATATCAAAATAGTAATTGTAACCTCGCTTGTCGACCCGCAGGTATTGGAACGAGCAAAGACAGGTGCAGCAGACAGCCTGTGGTATAAAGACCACGGCACAGAGGAGCTGATAAGTGTGATAAGGCGTACCCTTGCAGGCGAAAAAGTATTTCCTGACACCTCTCCTGCAATTGAAATGGAAGGCACAATGTCCGATACATTCTCGCCCCGACAGCTTGATATTCTCCGCTTATACATAAAGGGCTTTACATACCAGGAGATTGCCGATAAACTGGGCATCTCCAAAAACGGTGTGCGCTGGAACTTAGACGACATGGTTGAAAAAGGTGGCTTTGAGAATCGAGAAGCGTTGGTTGTGACAGCTATTGAGAACAAGCTCATGGTGACCACTTTAAAAGACGAATAGAGTAAATGAACCCCTTGACTGACACGGTCAAGGGGTTTTTATGTCCCAAAGTCAAAAAAGTTTGAAAATAGTATTTCTGTTACTGGCACTTGTGCCAGTGACAGACCTCAAAAAATCCGTACAATAGAATGTGTAAGACTATAGTTGTAGTAGAAAGGGGGGAGCAATGAATGTTGAAATATAACAAATACATTATGACCCTGCTGATGGTTTTAATTATGCCAGTCTTGGTTTCTGGATGTGCGGCAAAACCGTCAGAGGATTCTAATCTGACCGAAGATAAAACAACCGCCACAACCACAGAGGCGACCACAGAAGCAACCACAGAGGCGGCTACAGAAGCAACCACAGAGGCGATCACAGAGGCGACTACAAAAGCAACTACAGAGACAACTACAGAGGCAACCACAGAGGCAACTGTGCAAAAAGATACCGATTTATCAAAACTTAAAAATACAATTCTTGACAATAAAGAATCGGTTGGGATTGCCTATATCGGTTATGTTGGTTACGAGGCTGATGAGGAAGGAATCCTAAATTTCGTAAAAGACAGTCAGTATGCGGATAAATATGATTTTCTCTGCGGTGCGCCCCTTGTAAATGTGGGCGGTGCGGAGCTTTATGCGGTAGTTATTGCCGATACAAAATACAGTGTGTCTGTTTATCGGGCGGAAATAACTGATAATGGTGAATATTCTGTAAATACCGACAATACACTCTATAATTACAACGGAAATGGAATTGATTATTTTTTACTGCGCTGCAATGAAAGTGAAATACATTCAAATGTATCTCTGAGCTTTAAAAAAGGAAACGATTCTTTTTCGGTATTCCCGATGCTGTCAGGAATGGACGGGCAGCTTGTCGACGGAAAATACTATGATTTTTCAATGTATACCGATTATTGCGGCAGCGGTGAGTCCGAGGATAAGAATGTAGCAATAGCAAGGGAAATCCTTTTGGAATCTCAGGAGGTGCAATACTACATAAGCATTGGCATGAGTGTACAGTATACGGGGCAGATTGAAGAAATTGAGGGACGGTCGTGTTGGATTTTTGCACTCGGCACAGACAGAGACGATCAATTCGTCAGAGAACGTTATTACGGAGTATGCGACAACCTCATATATTATTATGATTCCTTGAACGACAAATGGGAGATGCTCGGAAAAGGATAAACATCCACATAACTTACCGTGTGAGTTAAAGCACGGAATAATAAAATAAAAAAGGAAAAAAGAAAAAGGAGGGAAAAAATATGGTAGATATTAAATCAATGGCAGCTGCAACAGCTCCGAGGGAGTTTGAACTCTCTTATACAACTACAATTGAAGACGTATACGAAAAGCTTAACACACATGCTTCGGCTTTTAAAATGCCTTTCAAAATCAAAGGGGGTATCCCTGGAAAGCGCATTTCCTTTGAGAAAGAACCGAACCTTGACGTTACGGTCTGGGTATTTGTCAAGGACGGCAACAAAATTAAAGTCATGGCAAACATCCAGGAGAATACAACAACCGTCAACGGTATGCGAGTTGACAAAAACAGCGTAATTCAGAAAGGAGTAAGCGGAGTAGCTAATCTTCCTATTCAAAGAGGTGAGTATCTTGATGAGGTGACCGAAAATGTTAAAAAGATACTCAACGGCGAGCAGGTTGAAGATTATGTAGCACCCGTTGGTGTAAGTGGCAGCGGGCAGACGGAAAAGGATTGGCTTGTAGCCCTTCTTCTCTGCCTTTTCCTCGGCGGAGTTGGTGGCCACCGTTTCTATGCGGGTAAAGTAGGAACAGGCATTCTCTATCTTTTTACCGCCGGCGTTTTTGGAATCGGTGTACTTGTTGATCTGATAAAGATCATTACCGGCAAATTCACTGACAAAGACGGAAATCCTATTCAAAAAAAATAGACAGGACTTCTTGACAGCCTTTAGACAAATATGCTTAAAATTGGGAACTGTGCCTGAACTCTTTCGGGCACAGTCCTGATTGCGAAAGGAGGACTTGTTATGAGTAAAAGAAAAGAAAAAGAGGACATTAAAATGACCATATTTATTATGGTCGTCGGCATAGCATCGATGGTTGTGGGTGTCTTCGGAATTGTCACAAGCAGAATTGAAAAGAAAGAATATGCAGCCTCAACTGATATACGGAAAGTTTCCGCTGTTATTGTTGACTTTTCAACCCACGATAGTAAGGATGACAATGGCGATGTAGATTATACAACATATAAATTCAGAATTTCATATGAAATTGACGGAAAGACCTATAAAGGAAAGTGCGAAGAACGCGTTTGGCCAAGAGATATCGCAAAAGGATACACATACGATAAATTGAGAAAAGGCGATACAATAAAAGTAGAGGTCTATAAAACTACAAAAGGAAATTACAAGCTTTCCCCGGAGGGTAATCCCGTTGATTTCCTGCTCTACTGCGCGGCAATCCCTTTTGGCTTGTTCCTTGTTGTTATAATGATGTGTGACATTGTAAAAGACAAACGGAAAAAGCAGTGCGAAAATGAAGTGGTCAGCAAGGAATAAATCAGAGGTGATTTTATGGATTTATCAGTATCGCTGTGCATTGCAGCCGCTTTTGCTATATTATGTACATTCTATATCGGTAAAAGTATACTTGTAATGGATTTTTCGGAATATCTTCCCAAGAATTTGAAAAAAGCTAAGCTGAAAAGATTGCTGGCAAAAAGGGAAACTCCTCTACAGGATTCGAAAATCCGAAAGGATATAAGAAAAGCATTTGAAAGAGTACTGATTCCGCTTGGAAAAGCGGATCAAAAGCTTCTTACGGCAAGAATGGACCTGGCTTTTCGAAAAAAAATCGTTAGTCAGATCGACGTACTTAATAAGAATAAGCTACGCCGCAAAATTTACGTCACGGATGTTGTTCCCATTCCTAAAAATAACTTTGAAACATGGAACGATGATGGCAGAGAATGGCGGGAATCGGTTTTGAAGTGCAGCACCCTGGAGCGTTTCGAGTCAATGCAAGGCAACAGGGTTCAGCATGAGATATACCGTAAAAATTCATATCTCCGAATACTTCAGTCGAGACACGTTCGCCGCACAGACAAAAAAGAGAATAAGAAAAGCTATTATCACGATATGTTGAGAATAACCTGCCCATCATGTGGTGCAAGAGTCAAGCTGAACAGTCAGCAGGTTACCTGTGAATATTGTGGCGCCGTTATAAAAAACGAGTTTTACGATTGGCAGACCGAATCGTTTGAGATTTATGAAACGATCAGTACAAATATGAAAAGATTTTTACAGCTTCTTTTATCCGGTTTCATACTTTTCTTAAGTGTCTTTCTATGCTTATACTTGATCGAGGATACGGAGATTTCCCTTGCAGCCGGCGTCGGTGCAGCGATTCTTGCTTTTGGAACGATTGTTACACCTATTATTTGTGGAAAAGTTAAACAAGACAATTTAGCGAAAAAGATCGTAGGATATTCAGAGAACTACCTCAGATCCTGCTTAAACGAATACTTTAGCAAAAACGAAAATGACAATGATCTGCTTGATTTCAGTATCGGCACGATCAAGCTTTTAAAAGTCTCTAACACAGATGAAATAACAACGGTTAAGTCTGAAGTTTATGGAACAAAAACCTTTCTTCCTGAAAATAAGAAACCGTTTACAAAAAAATTCAAAAAGAAACTGACCATGCAAAGAGCAAGATATCCAGAAAAAAGAAAGTCTGACGGTGAATTCTTTGCTGAAAAGGAATGCCCTAGCTGCGGAGCAACATTCTTGCCCGATGAAAACGGATGCTGTTCTTATTGTGGTTATAGCTTTCACGGAGATAGCGAAAAGTGGAAAATAAAAAGCTGAATCCTGTTAAAATCCTGCAATGCCGATTAAGGCAGGGAAGGGAAACATTTACATATTATTAATTTAAAAAGGAGGGAAAACTATGAACAAAAAGAAAAAAATTTTGACTGTCGTAACATTAGTCATACTGATGCTCGAGGCATCAGTATTTACTGTTTCGGCAGCGGACAATCATTCGGTTGACGAAAACACAACCTATGTAACCAACTTTGCTGAGCTTGAAAAAGCTCTTGAGGCCACCTCGAACGAGACAACCCCACCCGATAAGCTTGTTGTTCTCAAAAACAACATAGATTACGAAGAGCAAGTTCCGGGCGATTGGAGCTATCAGGATGAGCAGGAGTGGTATTCCGAAATCACAGTTAGCTATCCCGGAAAAATCACCCTTGACTTGAACGGAAAAACCCTGAAAGTTACAACAGATATGCATTCAGACGAGGAGACAAGGGATCTGTTTGTGGTTTTTTCAGGTTCCAAGGCAAACACCGACTTCACAATTACCACAACCCAGTCCGGCGGACAGATAATCTTTAACTCAACAGCCAACGGAACTTCGATGATCGCTGTGAATAACCCAAACGCAGATGTGAATATTCTTGGAAAAGCAGGGAAGTTTATCAACTATAATCTCACTCTTACAGCACAATCCGGAAGTGACACTTATATAAACGATAAGAACAGGCACCACGTTATTTCCTTCTATGATATAAACAATCTCTATATCACCGGTACTCTTATTCAGAATAATGCACGCGTCCCGTCTTGTATATATTCATACGGACCGGAGCCGCAGGGCAATGTTACAATAACAGGAAACTCAGAAATAGAAGTAATTTCAAATCAGCTTCTTAATGAACAGCCGTTCAGCACAATATATTTCCAAAACACCCCATCCAGCAGAAAAGTAAGGCTTGGCGGCTGTTATATTGGACAAAAGGGAAATGTAAATTCAATCTATTACGGTGGTCAGCCTCCTCATTTCTATGACATAGTTCTATCACAATCTCTGGAAAAGCCGAACTATGTTATTATGCACAACGGTACCAGGGCATACAATACCTGGCCTGACTTTGTTAAGTTGGATGCGGATATAAAAATTATCTCCTCCTGTCACGATTCTGAGCCTGAATTAGAGGAAAGGACATCACTTCTTGGTCACTACAAGTACTGTAAAAAGTGTGATGCTCTTGAAAGCTTCCAGGAGCATCAGTTTGGCAGAACTCTCGCTGCTAAAGAGGCAACATGCATCAGAAAGGGAAGAACGGTCGGCTATGAATGCTTCGGCTGCAAATATTATGAGGGTTACACCGAACTGCCAGCACTTGGACACGATTTGAGCGACACCTATACGGTTGACTGGCCGGCAACCTGCGACAAAGATGGAAGGGAATCCAGACACTGCAAACACACTGGCTGTGAGTATGCAATTCAGAAAGTCATTCCGAAGCAGCACCAGAGCCTTGTATGTAATGGCACATACTGCCAAAGCTGCAAGCAATATGTTAACCCGACCAAAATAGGTTACGGTGACAATTCCTGTAAAAACATAACCGCTTACTTCTTTACTCCGACGGAAACGAAGGTTTATCTTATCACCATAACTTCGTCAAATCTCGGCAGCGGAAATATTCAGGGAACAGAAGTAAACCTTGTTGAGAATAACCAGCTTAGTGAATCCGTCTCTAGTAACGATAAAGGCAAAGTTACCGAAGTCAGGCTTGAAAAAGACAAAACCTACGATGTTACACCATATATAACTAATTCAGAAAGTCAAGACTGCATAGTTAACATATCCTGTAAGAAACATAATGCGGTTATAGATAACGAAATTAAAGCAACTTGCACAAAGACAGGTCTCACCAAAGGTAAGCACTGTTCAGTTTGTAACACCGTTATAGTCGCTCAGACCAAAGTCAAGGCTCTCGGTCATAAGTACTCCAAGTCTGTTGTCAAGGCTACTCTTACCTCAAATGGCAAGATTACCAGGAAGTGCACTGTTTGCAGTACGATAGAACCAACAATTTCGATAGCGAGAATTAAGTCAGTTTCGCTGAAAAAGTCGGCGTACACATATAACGGAAAGGCTCAGAAACCTGCGGTCATTGTTAAGGACGCAAACAAAAAAACACTTAAGAATGGAATGGATTACACCGTTTCTTACAGCAAAAACCAAAATATTGGCAAGGCGATCGTAACTGTTACCTTCAAGGGCAATTATAGCGGCAGCAAAAAGCTGAGCTTTAAAATCCTTCCCGCCGCGACGAGCAAGATCGCTGTTAAACAGACCACAAACTCGATCAAGGCTTCCTGGAAAAAGGTTGCCGGTGTAAGCGGGTACAGAGTATACCTTTACAAGGGCAAAAAGCTTGCCAAGAGCGTTGACACAACGAAGCGCACCCTCACATTTAAAAAGCTTTCAAAGGGCACGGGATACAAGATTGTTGTCAAAGCCTATAAGACGATTGACGGCAAAAAGTCTCTTTCTCTTGTTTCAAAGGAGCTTCTGACCGCAACAAAACTTTCTGCGCCGACGTCGGTCAAGGTCAAGGCAGGAAAGAAAAGGGCAATCATCAGCTGGACAAAGGATAAGAGTGCAAACAGCTATACAGTATATTACAGCACAAAGAAAAACAGCGGCTTCAAAAAGCTCACTGTTATCAAAAATAGCGCGGACATCAAAAAGCTTACAAGTGGTAAGACCTACTACTTTAAGGTTGTTGCCAACAAGAAGGCTGGAAAGGCTGTTGTGGCTTCTGATTTCAGCAAGCTTGTCAGCGCGAAAATCAAGTAATGGTGTTATCTGAACCGGTCAACAGATAAATTAAGTCAGACGCATTATTAAAAAAAGGCGAGTTTTAAATTTATGGAACCATAACCGTTCTTATTATGATTTATCGAACATGATTACGGTTTAATAATTACAACCGTTCATAACGCCAAAATAACCGCAAAACCCTGCTGCAGAAATACTCTGCAGTGGGGTTTTTTGTGGCAAAAAAATGGTGTTTCTGTTATGCTGGATATATTAAGAGATTGATATGCAGCGATGTTATTTTGACATTAAGAAAGGTTCAAGGTATTGCTTATGATAAAACGAAAATTAGCAACATTTATGTTGACATTAATGCTGGTGATGACAGGCGTATCGATGATCAAGGTGATAAGTTATGCGCAGGAAGAATCTGCTGGTTCATCAACAAATCCTCAAGAGAGAGTTACAGAATATAAGTACAGTGCAGAAAGTGACCCTCAAAATGGTGTAGTATTGAAGGTTGAATGGAACGAACCCAAATTAGGGGAGAATACAACATTCCACGTTTCGGCGGATGGTGGCAGTGGCCGGTATTTGTTTAGAATGGATGCACCGAGTTATTCCAATCCGGATGAGTATAGCTTTGAATCCGTGGCGGATCCAAGCCGCGGAGCGTGGATTCAATATACAGATGAGTGTGAATCTCACGACTTTGAATTCACAATGACTGCTTCGGGAGTCTATAACTTCAGGTTTTATGTAATGGACAAGACGTCAGGTGTCTATTATATGCGTGTGAGCACAAATATACAGGTATCGGACAGGGCTTATCCGAGCGTGGGTGACATTGTGAATGCTGCGGTAAAAAAGTGCAGCAAGGATACGGATGGTTCGGACTATGAAAAGGCATTGTGGCTGCATGACTGGCTGTTGAAGCAGCTTGATTACGATCATTCCCTGAAATGGTCTTCGGCAGAGAGCGCACTGACACGAAAGCTGGGCACATGTCAAGCCTATGAGAGTGCCTATTCAAAACTGCTTACTGCAGCCGGCATAACAAATGCTGAGACAAGGGATACCTATGATGGACATACCTGGAATGCCATGAAGCTGGATGGCAAATGGTATCAGGTGGACTGTACATGGGATGATACAAAAGACAATTATTATAACTTTGATCAAACGCATTTGTATTTTGGACTGACGGATGAACTCATGGCGTTGGCACACAACGGTCATGATCAGATTTATACGGCAAGCGGTTATGGCACACGTTCTACAAGCCTGGCAGACAACTACTTTGTCAGAAACGGAGATGCCGCAAAGTGGGCGCGAGCCTACGCTGAGAGGATTCAGAAAAATCTCAATGCAGGTAAAACCAAATTCGAAGTCAGCACTGACAATGCGTCATATCCGCCGAGCATTTCGGGTATTCAAAATGGGATTATCGCATATGCCTTAAATCAGATGACGTGGAAGGCGGGAAGTAAAAAGGTTGCATTGCGAGTGGCAGGAACATCCACCAAGCTTTCTTTTACTGCAAAATATACGGACACAGTAAAGCGCGTGAGAATAGTATTTGCTCCAAATGGAGGTCGTGTGAGCTCCGGAAGTAAGATAGTCATTTGTGGAAAAACTTACGGAACACTGCCGACACCGGCCAAAAGGGGATATACATTTGCAGGCTGGTACACAGCAAAGAGTGGCGGCAGCAGGATCGGCAGCAGTTCGGTTGTAAGGACTACCAAAAATCAGACATTATACGCAAGGTGGAAGCTGGTAAAGTATAAGATCCAGTACAGTCTTGGCAAGGGGACAAACAACCGGTCCAATCCAGTCGGTTATACCGTCGCGTCTAGGACTATCGTCTTGAAGAATCCGGTCAGAAAAGGCTACACATTTAAGGGGTGGTACAGCGATCCCAAGTACAAGAAAAAGGTTACGAAGATTGCAGCCGGCAGCACCGGCAGCAGGAAACTCTATGCCAGGTGGGTGAGAAAATAAATTCGTATAAATCAATGCAATATCCCCTTTGTTGTCGAATTGTGGATAATAAGTGCTGGAAAATATTTGGCGCCAAGGAGGCATAAAGGGGATTATGGCAAAGATTGCGACGAGGGAAATACAATGAAGTAAAGGATGCTATGCCTTTTGTATGCTGTGTTGCATATCTGGCCTTTCTCTTATATAACTCCAAAAAGGAACAGATGCAGAATGAGATGAAGCTGATCAGGAATAATCTGGATCTGCAGTTAAGTCAGGCGGTGAGGGAAATCGGCAGTCTGCGTGAGTCGCAGACATTGACCAGACAGTATCGCCATGATATGCGTCATCACCTGCAGTATGTGTCTACATGTATAGAAAATGGTGAAGTTGAACAGGCGCAGGCTTATATATCGGGAATCTGTAAGGAGATTGAGGCACAGAAGGTCCAAATATACTGTGAAAATGAGGCAGTGAATCAAAGGCGTTCGGAGCATATGTGCGATCGTGCAGCGTTACGGCGGGGTTTTAAAAAGAATATTTGCACTTGCATTTGTGGGATATAAAATCCAAGTAAAACTGTTCTAGGAACCCGGATAAAATATTTTCAAAAAATTTCCAAAAAATCCAACGAAAATCGTCTTGGGATAATCTATATAGGGAGATCATAAAAATGGAGGGACAACTAAGGTATGACAGACGAATACGGAAAGTATGACGTAAGGGCGCTGGTCGCCAGAGTGGTGAGTGGAGATATGAAAGCATTTGAGGTCATATATCAGAATACTTACCGGCAGGTTTATTACACCTGTATGAGCTTTTTGAAGAATGAGCAGAATGTGTACGATGTGATGCAAGATACCTACATAACGGCACTCACGCATTTGCAACAGCTCGAAAATCCTGAGAGGATAACAGCATGGCTGAATACCATCGCTGTAAACAAATGCAGACAGTTTCTTGGAAAGAAAATGCCTGTGCAGCTGGATGAAGCCACATCCACTAATCTTTTGGAGGAAAATGACAATTTTCTGCCGGAAAGTTACGTGCTAAATGCGGAAAAGCGTAAGATAATCCTGAATATCATGCAGGAGGAACTGTCGGCGGTTCAGTACCAGACGATAATAATGTATTACTTTGACGGGATGAGCACGTCGGAGATCGCGGCATGCATGGAGTGTCCGGAAGGTACAGTGAGCTACAGACTGTCCGCTGCCAGAGGAAAGATAAAAGCGGGTGTGCAGAGGTATGAGAATACAAGTGGCGTAAAACTGTATTCATCTGGAACAACGGCACTTCTCACCGCGGTGTTTCTGGCGGAGACACAGGGACTGGTGATCCCGAATTTCCTTACAAGCGTATTTTCTGCCGTGTTTGGAGCTGCAGCTGGAACAGTGTTAGGAACAGCAACCGGAGGAGCTGCAGTGGGAACATTGACTGGGGGTGCTGCAGCCGGAGGAGCCGGAGGAGCCGCAACAGGTGTGGCGTCTGCAGGGGTTAAAACTGCGGGCAAGCTTGGACTTAAGGGCTTATTTAAGACGCTGAAGGCAAAGATAGTCGCCGGTGTTGTGGCGGCATCCGTAGTAGCCGGCGGCGCGGCAGGAATCATAATCCATAACAGGGATAAAGATTCAGAAAGTGGAGGAAAGAATTACAGGGAAGTCAATTATGTTGTGTGCGACAACGAGTATCTTACGGTTACAATAGATAAGGTATACGATATTGGCTGCGGTCCTGAGGATGAAACCATAGCGAGTGCAGAGAGATATGATATATCTGAAAATGATTGTGCGCTTGAGTATACGGTTGTAAATCATAAAGACTACATGGTTTATTATAATATCATGCTCCTGACTTCGAATAATGAGTCATACGAGGGGGGACTTCCAACTAATTGGGGAGTTCAGCCAAATTCTACAAGTAAGTTTTATATTGTGGATTCTGACGGCGTTACATTTTTTGACTTAGGAAGAAAGCCGACGGTCACGTCTAAGATACTATTCTGCACCCTGGAAGATACAACAGGAAATGCGGGACCGTTCAGGGCAGTTGACAGTGTCATGGTTGACGTGGATCTGAGCGGAAAAGGCGAGACAGAGTCGGTCAATTATACGAGGAATTTTCATGTTGATGGCGAACAGGTCGTCACTGACAATGATCAGGTTAAAGTGACATATCTAGGGACGAATGTGTATGATGAGATAGCGGATAAAAATTATTATAGCGCATGGATGAATTTCTATGTGGAAAATAAGACGGATCACGATCTGGGTGTGTCGGTCAAAGGTGATAACATAGCATACGATACTCCTCTGCGTCTCATGGCGGGAACAACAGGCTATATAACATCGTCTATGATAGATGCGGGATTAGATAAGGAGGACAATGCGGTCGGGAATAAGGAGATAGTCGAAGGTGGAGAGCCATTTGCGGTGAGCGTAGATGTGTGCGATTATACTGAGAGTTATGGAGGGGTTACCACATATGATATATATGTAGCGGAACACGGCGAAACGGCATACAGAAGCATATCTATAGACGACTATACCAATATATATAGTGGACAGTTCGACATGGTTAAGATCACACAGGAGAATGTAAAGGAAAAGACCGGTAGCAAGTGATATAAAAGAATAAATATAAATACATAATGATAGTTAAGCTCAAATAATATTCAAAATAAGGAGTTAAAGAAAATGAAAAAAATAATGACAAATGATGTGAGAGGAAAAATGAAGAAAGGCTTTTTATGTGGAGCTATGGGAATAACCATAGCGGCAATGCTTGCAGGCTGCGGAGGCGGTTCCGATGCAGATAAAAATACAGGGGATTCTGGAAAAACTGGATATTCTCAGGACGCTGCAGATGTAAATGACGACAGTGATAAGGATGCAAATGACACAGGCAGTGTTGCAGATGACAGCATGGGAGCCGGGGTGCTCAGGTATGATATGACAGACAAGGATGTTCTCGATGCCCCAACCGGAGCAACATTATTTGCGGACAAGCTGACGCTTCCGATAAAGATAGATGATCTTATGGATTATCCTCTGGATGGAGTAGGCATAGAAGGCATAAATACCTTGTCATCACTCATAGATACATATACGGAGAGCAGCAACAATTTTAGTTTTATCGTCTATGATAAAACCGGTGAGAATATGCTCTACCTTCCAGATCTGGTATTGGGCGATGAAGACAGCGAAAACGAGTTGACTATCAAGCAGGCAGTGACAGACGGAAACTGGATGATGGGACCATCAAAAGTATATTATGACACACTCGGACTCACCGAAGAAGAGTATAACACTTTATGTAATGATAACCCGGATACGGATGGTGAATATTTACTCCTTGACAAGCTGTATGAGGAGTTTGGAACACCAAATTATATTGGCTGGTTCTGCGACCAAGATAATTCAACCATGTACGGTGGCAGTTATGATGCAAAGGAGTTCATAGACGAGATGAGACATCCGGAAAAATACGGAAGTGACAAAGTCACAGCATATGAATATTGTGTTGGATGGCAGTTCGCAGACTATGCCGTTGCGTTGGATGTATGCGAGACAAGTGATGCCTACTCTGGAAATACAAAGGGGTCGATAAGTAACATTAATATAAGCTATATCCCTGCAAGTTACGGAACGATAGAAGATGTGTGCGGGTTGAATGCGGTAAAGGAATTTATGGCGGCAAGGTAGAGAAAGTGGGCGCATCATCCTATGAATCACATTATTATATATAATAATGTGATTATAATCACACTTTTATTACAAATTATGAGTTTATAGAGCTTTATTATCAGTGCCAGGTGCAACTAGTTTGTTGCATCTGGCACTTGTTGGTATCAAGGGATAAAAAATATTATTAAAAATATTAATGATAAAAAGCGTATTTATGCTTGACAGTATACATGATTATGACTTAAAATACAATCGATATGATAAAGAATATTTGAACTTATAAAAACAAGGAGGTTCCATAATGAAAGTAAACATGCAGATGGCAACAGATTTTGATGACAAGATCGATAAGATCAGGGAGAAGCATTATAAGGGAGCAACAAAAAGCGACTACAGGGCTTCGTTCCTGTGTAATCAGATTATTGATAGCTATGGAATATCTGATGAGGACAAGTTAATAGAGAAAATAAAAGAAGATGCAAATTTGCCAAAATCTCCCCGTACACTCACGTTCCGCGTGGGATCACATGCCAGATTGCTTGACATAGCAAAGAGTCTGAACGTCACTCCGGCAACTGCGCTGAGGGGACTTATAGAGCTGAATGCTGACGAAGAAGCAGAGAGTGATATGCAGGAAGAGACTGGTCCTTCCCCTGATGTAGAGCTAAAGTTAAGAACAATCAAGGAGAAGATAAAAGAATTACAGGATCTGGTTGAAGAGCTGGAAAAAGATATAAGAAAATAAATAAAAAGCTGAGAGCTTGGAACGATCAAAAGGGAAGCTGAAATTACACTACAGGTTATATGACAGGCTTTATCTAAGATCATATAATAAAACCTAAATGAGTAACTATCGAAAATGATCTGCAAATTATAGGAGGATATATATGAATCTGCCAATCACAGTGACACAGGAAGATCTGCTGGAGATATTGATAAATGTAGCGCCGATAAGGCCTGTGTTTATATGGGGAGCGCCGGGCATAGGAAAATCTGCTTTGGTTGAGCAGTTCGCAAAAGAAGTGGGCTTGCCATGTGTCTCGCTCCTCGGAAGTCAGCTGGCCCCAGAGGATATTATTGGAATTCCGAGGATCAATGGGGAGACATCGGAGTTCCTGCCACCTAAGATGATAGCAAGAACAGAACCCTATGTGTTGTTCCTTGATGAGCTTAATGCATGTTCACAGGAGGTACAGAAAGCCTTCTACTCGCTTATACATGAGAGACGAATTGGCGAGTACCATCTCCCAGAGGGAAGTATCGTCGTGGGAGCTGGCAACAGGGCACAGGATTCTGCCATTGTCAAAACCATGTCATCGGCTCTTATCAACAGAATGTTTCATGTGCAGATGAAAGCCGATGCAAGGCAGTGGATCAAATGGGCCCAGAGCAGCGGAATACATCCGTGGGTCATTGATTACATTATCCAGAGACCGGATCATCTGTTCTCGGAACCACCCAAGACAGAGGAGCCATTTTCCACACCGAGATCATGGCATATGCTCAGTGATGCGCTCACAGAATATGGCGCGGGAATGCGGGATGTGGACAGCAATGTCCTCAAAATGCTTGCGTATGCTTGCTTGAGTCCATCCCATGCCGGAATGTTTCTTGCCTATACGAAGAGCATTAAGAATAACCACATGTTGGATGATATTATAGCGGATACTGCCAAGTGGCCATCCAGACCAGAGGACAGAGATATTCTTTATTTTCTGGCACAGTCATTCAGGGCAAAGCTTCTCACAGAACTGCCAAAAAGCAAACAGGATATATCCGGGAATATGCTGTCATTTGTGTACAGAGCGAAGGGGATGATCAAGGAGCTGTCAAATATCAACTTTGAGATAGCGCAGATGGTGGTTGCGTCGGACGATGACACAGCTCTTCCAGACTGGTTCACACTGGAGATCATAAGGGATCTTCCGCGTCTTGTCAGCAGCAAGTAGGTGGTTTACGAGAGGTACGTATATTAATGACATATTTTAGAAAGAAATTTTATTCCTGGCAAAAGGGTGTTCCTGACGAAGTGAAGGCAATCTATGCGGGATATGACATTTTAAATGAGCATCCTCTTTTCTCTTTGCTTGATGGAACGATCATTGAAAGGTCTTCGCATCTGGGAGAGAAGGACAGCTATGCATGCGTGACAAAGACAGGGGATATATATGTGAATCCGAAAGCCAGGCTCCGCCCGGATGAATGGGCGTATGTGATGGCTCACAATCTGCTGCATCTGGCACTGGGACATTTCGATAAGGATAGGATGCCGACAGGGGACGTGAACACATTTGCATGGAATAAGGCATGTGATATATATGTCACAAGGTTCCTTGCGGATGTTGGCTTTGGAAAGCCTATCATTCCGGATCCGGAAGAAGAGTACGATATAAAGCTTAATGATGAGCTCAGGATATACGAGTATCTTGTTGAGAAGTATGGGGATGTACAGAAACAGACATACGGTCTTAATTCGGAGAAGGCCAGGGATATGATCGGTCTGGATTCGCCGATCTGCTACAAGAAGGGCGAGAGAAATGAATATGCCGAGACATTTTCCCGGGCGATCACCCACTCCATCAAAAAAGCTGTGTGTGATGTGGGTGGACATGACATCGAAAAGAAGAAGGACACGGTGGTAACCAAGGCGGCAGGCTGGTTTCTGGCACATTACCCCCTCCTTGGTGGACTGGCATCGTCCTTTAAGATCATTGAGGATGTTGATATATGCCACAAATACGAGATACATATAGCCGCAGTGGATGCAGCTCATGGTGAGATATATGCAAACCCATCATGTGGTTTTACTCTTGAAGAGTGGAAATTTGTCCTGGCGCACGAATACCTTCATGCGGGACTTTGCCATCATGAGAGGTGTCAGGGACGCGATCACTATCTCTGGAATGTGGCCTGTGACTATGTGATAAATGACTGGCTTCATGAGATGCACATCGGCGATATGCCGGATGAGGGGCTTTTGTATGATGAATCCCTGCATAACATGTCGGCGGAGACGATATATGACCTGATCGTGAATGAAATGAGAAAGTTCAAGAAGCATGCAACCTTCAGGGGATATGGCCAGGGAGATATATTTGGACAGAATGGCCCACACTTTGAAGGAATGGGTAAGGGGGTCACATTGGAAGAATTCTTCAAGAATTCACTCAGAGAGGGCCTTGACTATCATATCATACATAAGCGCGGTTATCTTCCAGCAGGGCTGGTGGAGGAGGTGAGGGCTCTTTCCATGCCGCCTATTCCGTGGGAGGTTCAACTTGGCAGGTGGTTTGACGAGCAGTTTCCACCACTTGAAAAGCACAGGACCTATGCCAGACCAAGTAGACGGCAGGGCTCTACACCTGATATTCCGAGACCAAGCTACGCTCTGTGGGAGAAAGAACTGGAGAGCAGAACATTTGGCGTAGTCATTGACACCTCGGGTTCCATGAGCACGTCACAGATCGGACTGGCACTTGGCGCAGTTGCAAGCTATGCAGTCTCAAAGGACGTGCCATTTGTGCGGATAATTTTCTGTGATGCGGAGGCTGCGGACGTCGGCTATATGGCTCCGGAGGACATCGCTGGCCGCGTAGAAGTTACCGGCCGTGGCGGCACAGTTCTTCAGCCGGGTGTGGATACACTGGAGCGGGCAAAAGATTTCCCACTGTCTGGACCTATACTCATCATCACGGACGGATACATAGAGGATGATCTCAAGGTCAGACGTGAGCACGCATATCTTATTCCGAATGGCAATAGACTTCCATTCAGGGCTAAAGGAAAGGTGTTTTATATGGAGAATCGGGATAAGGAGAAGTAGCTTGGCTGGGAAAAGATAATATTGCACAGAATGGTGCCGGCAGGAACAAATCAGGTATATATTGCCTTTTTTAATAGCAAAAACTAAAATTCTCTTGCTATATTGCAAAAAGACGTATAAAATGCATGTGTATTTTTATGTTTTATATCTCAGTCTGGACTCTATTTTCGACAGAGATATACACTCCGTGAGGATTGCTGAGCCGCTGATATGATATATGTCAGCAGAGCTGACTGGCAGCTTGCGGCAAGATTCGCCAGCGAATCTTAAGAAGAACGACATTCAAATAAGAATATGGCAAAGGAAAATAGCGGAATTATGAAAAAGGTAGTAAAATTTGGCGGAAGTTCATTGGCAAGTGCAGAGCAGTTTAAAAAGGTTGGAGCAATCATCAAATCAGATGAGAGCCGTGTATACGTTGTTCCTTCTGCACCTGGAAAGAGATTTTCAGATGATACAAAGGTAACAGATATGCTCCTTCATGTGTATGAAACAGCGAAGGCAGGGAATGATTTCACAGAGGAAGTGAAGGCGATCAAGGCCAGATATGATGAGATCATCAAAGGCCTTGAGATTAAGGATTTTTCACTTGATAAGGATTTTGAGGAGATTACAAAGCAGTTGGAGGATCTTACCAATCCGGACCCAATGTGCACACTGGACTATGTGGCATCAAGAGGAGAGTTCCTCAATGGTAAGATTATGGCTGCATATCTTGGCTTTGAGTTTATAGATGCTGCAGAGGTTATCTTTTTCAATGCAGAGGGCAATCTCAATAGCTATAAGACGGAGAAGGTACTTGGTGAGAGGCTTGCCAAGACACAGCATGCGGTTGTTCCAGGATTCTATGGACTTGGCAAGGATGGCAAGGTAAAGACATTTTCCAGAGGCGGTTCAGATGTAACGGGCTCGATAGTCGCACAGGCAAGCAGAGCCGATGTATATGAGAACTGGACAGATGTCTCAGGCTTCCTTGTAGCTGACCCACGTATTGTTCCAGATCCAAAGCCGATCAAATATATTACTTACAGAGAGCTTCGTGAGCTTTCATACATGGGTGCATCAGTTCTCCATGAGGATGCGATATTCCCTGTACGCCACTGTGGTATCCCGATCAATATCCGCAACACAAATGCGCCTGAGGACGCAGGAACCTGGATAGTTGAGAGTACTTGCCAGAAGCAGGATTATGTTGTAACAGGTATTGCAGGTAAGAAGGATTTCTGTACAATCTTTATTACAAAGGCTATGATGAATTCAGAGATAGGATTTGGAAGGAAGGTGCTTCAGGCATTTGAGGAGAATGATATCTCATTTGAGCATATGCCATCAGGTATTGACACGATGACTATCGTAGTTCATGCTGATGAATTCGTACACAAGGAGCAGAGAGTTATATCTGCCATCCATAGACTTGCAGAGCCGGATTCAGTTGAGATTGAGTCAGGACTTGCACTTATAGCTGTAGTAGGCCGTGGAATGAAGTCAGCAAGTGGTACAGCAGGCAAGTTGTTCAGCGCACTTGCAAAGGAAGGCATCAACATAAAGATGATAGACCAGGGTTCATCAGAGCTGAATATCATAATCGGAGTAAAGAACAGTGATTTTGAGACAGCCATAAAGGCAATATATAACACATTTATAACTAACAAGTAATAACAGATTGCTAAGCATCGTAGGGGTGGGCACGCATTGATAATGCATACCTTTGCAGAATGGGGCAACACAGGGCAGAATATGGCGGAAAACCTCCAAACTGATGTAAGATAAAATTACTCAGTTTGGAGGTTATTTTTATTGCAATAAGAAAAAACGGCCCACAAAAAGCAGCAATGAGAGAAATGATGCGTGACTATCTGAAAAATAATGATATCAGCATCAAAGATGGCACCGATGTTAACAGCATCATGTGTGACATGATGTCTGTCATTTTGGAAGGTGCTTTGGATGAAGAACTGGATGAAGAATTAGGATATTCCAAAATGACGGTAGAACTGTTCACAAGTTTTATTGTATAATTTGAATGCAAATTGAGCAACAAATCTGGGAAAACATAACTATCAATGTGTAAAATGTGATAGTCATGAGGAAAAAACGAGAATTACCGAAAGGGTGTGGGAGGCATTGTGCGGGAAGAGGACCAAACAACTAGTAGCCTTGGCTGTATTATTTGTTCTAATGTTTATTGGTGTATGTTTTTTTGTGAAAGCCAATCAAGCAAAGAAATTTGAGAAAAACGATTATGGGGTGTTTTTAAATGCGGACGCCTCATCTTTGGAACGATTTAAAACGTATGAAACGATTGTAATTGATGCACAGTATTTTACAAAAAGGGATATTGAATTGCTCCATCAAAATGGAACAGTCGTATATACATATCTAAATATTGGGTCGATTGAAAACTTCAGGGAGTACTATACAACCTATGCGGAACTGGCAATCGGTGAGTATGAGCACTGGGAGGAAGAAGAATGGGTAGATGTAGCAAACCCAGACTGGCAGAAGTTTATAGGACAGCTTTCTCAGAAACTATATGAAAAAGGTGTTGACGGATTCTTTATAGATAATTGTGATGTATATTATTACAATCCGCACGAGAGTATTTTTGAAGGTATTACAGCGATTCTAAAAAACATAATGACGTTTGGAAAAGCGGTCATCATCAACGGTGGAGATACTTATGTGGCGGAATATAGGGAACGCTATGGGGCGATTGATCAGATTATGACAGGTGTAAATCAGGAATCAGTATGGAGCAGTATTGATTTTGATAGCGGAACTTTTGGTGAACAAACGAGCGAGACGAGAGATTATTTCTGCAAATATTTGGAAACGTGCAAGGCGGATGGGCTGGAAGTATATCTGTTGGAATATACAACTAATCAAAAACTGATTCGAAAAATAAAAGAATACTGCAAGGAGCAAGATTTCCATTTTTATATTTCTAATTCCCTTGAACTTAAATAATGAGTGTTGAGAAATACGAAAAAGATGAGCAAATTAAAAAAGTTCGACCTATAAATACTAGCATAGAAGAATCTGACAGAGACAGTCAATGACATTTTATGGAAAGGATTGAAAGATTATTTAAAACAAACAGGCACAAACCATGTTTTACACAGAAAGGGAACAGTGTCAGGATTTACGCCGTTACTTGATAAAGACGGCAAAACAGTAGTAAGTCAATAGTGCTTAAAACGCGCCTTTGTCTGATGCCAGTTTGTCGAAAGCCCTTTAGTAACGAAAGGGCGCACTTCTATACTCTACTATCGGGAGTATGTGCGTCCTGCGGAGCTTCACTCCCGGTCGGCAGAAGAAAACTGCCCGACCGTGAATGTTTCGTCACTTCGTTCCGCCAAGGTGGCTACACCCCCTTGCGCCGCTAAAGCGGCTATCCCCTGTGGACTTGCCGTCCGCAAACAGCATAAAATGCTGTTCGCCGCCAGCAAGTTTGAAAAAGAAACATAAAGCTTTGGAGGTGCTTATTTGAATGAAAAAGTTGATAGCATTGCGAGCCGTCCGTCACATGGCGAAATCTGGCATGAATCCTAAGACATTGCAGTACCTCATGGGGCATTCGGATATTGCCGTGACACTTAATGTTTACACCCATGTTGGACTTGAGGATGCGGAGAAAGAACTTCAGAAGATGCAGGGGTTGGAAAATGCAAGAAAAGAGATGGGGATTTCGGACAAGGATGATAAGCCTTTGAAACAGAATATGTTCAAGGTGATTTGATAATAGAATATTGGTGGAAACTGGTGGCACTCAGGCATATAGCTTGGGTGCCTTTTTGACTGGTAAAAATATGCCTTGGCCGATATAATGTAAATTGAAAACAAAAAATATTTTGTTAAGGAGAGATTTGATGGGAACATGGGGAGTAGGCATTTATCAAAATGACATAAGTGCAGATGTGAAAGAAGATTATATTGCAAAACTTAAGTCGGGGAAAAGTGATGAAGTTGCTCTGAAGGAAATATCATCAGAATATCAGGAGGACATGGAGGATATCGACTGCAAATATGATTTTTATTTTGGTCTGGCAGATACGTTGTGGAAAAAGGGAAGATTGACAGAGAAAATTAAAACAATAGCACTTCAGTTGATAGAAGAAGATAGAGTATCGCAACGTTGGCAAACAGAAAGAATTAGGTATGAGAGAAGTAAGGTATTGGACAAGTTGAAAGTGCAGTTAGAAGAGACGATGCCGGAATATAAAAAAATTCCTGTTCATAAACCATATGTCTTGGGATGGGAAGAGGGAGATGTATATTTTTTTCAAATTAAAGAGAAAATAGAGAGTTATGAAAAATATCTTGGTTGGTATGCTTTGTTTTATGTGAACAAAATATATTTGAGGGATTGGAATGTAAATGGAGTGGCTGATGAAGTAGCAGATGTATACTTTTTCTTAACTAAAGATAAACCCGAAAGTATAGATGCTCTTCGTACATCGAAAAGAGTATGCTTTCATATAGGAAAAACAGGTAATAGATACCAAATGCATATTTATGAGAGCTCGAGGAGAAATCGTCCAAAGGATTTAACTTTGCTTGGGAAGTGTGACGGAATTCATTATCCTTTAAATAATAGTAGTAAGGGAGGCCATTTTTGTTGGAGTAGAGTAGATATAAGGGAGATATTATATGGTTACGAAAATCAGTTGAAATTAGACAACGAGGATTAACATTAAAATTATAAATAATGCACACCTCCATCCGTAGTCTGACCCCCTTAACTGACTACGATTTGACTACTACACAAGGCATTGATTTGTTCCGTTTTGCATTATTTTGCAAAAAGTGTAGTTTTAGAGAATAAAAATACGATGCTCGGAAAAGTCGATAAACCCTTGCAAAATAGGGCAATACAGGGCATTTCAGAACAGGAGAAATTTATGATTAGGGTTTTATTTATCTGCCACGGCACTCCAGTTTTATGATAATGCATACCCTTGCAGACTGGGGCAGAGTACGGCATAATATGGCGGAAAGTCTTGGAATTACTACGGTTTAGACTACTAAGGCTCATGGCTGGAAGTGGGATAAAGGCAAAGGTGTTGGGCGGATTCCTTAGTAGTAAGGGACTACTTACAGGCAATGTAGTAGAACTTGTAACGATGAAAATGCGAAAAAAATAAAAACTATTGCATGTTTATTGAGGGTTGGATATACTAAATGCAACAGAGTTGCCCAGTGTTTTTTGACATTGGGGACCAAGCTGAGACTTGTGCTCAGCTTTTTTAAATATTTTACAATAAAGTAATTACCGCTGATCTATTTGGCTTTTGTGAATATGTACAAATATACGAGGAGTGAAAATGGAAAAATTAATTTGTGCGATTGTAAGAAATTACAGAAAGATGATGGACTATTGGATGACAGAAACAAAATGGGGATTTAAGCGTGCTGCGATTGCTCTCATGACACCCTTTATAATCGGAGCGATAATGATGAAATTTAATGAGACGATTGCAGTGAAAGTGGGATTGCTTTCTATGGTAATATTTGGGCTATTGTGGTTTTTTATGTATTTGGATTCAGGTACCAAATTTGTTCATTTCATATCGAGAGGTAAATATGATAACCCAAGACAGTTATTACAAAATATGACGCATTTATCGTACATATATGGAATAATTATTTCTATTAATGTAGAATATATCATTTTTTTTATTGTCTGTGTTATTGAAATTATATTGGAACGAGAAGTATATTTTCCTAATATAGAGATATTGTTTTGCATAATATTTTTTGCTTTTAGTTTTTTCTATTTTGCATTTCATTTATATATAAATCCAAAAAAAATAGAAATATCATACATAAAACAAAGACTTCAACTGTATACAGTTTTGGGAACATCTGTCAGTTTTATATTGCTTTTAATCAATGAGAATGGTGGTATAAAGATTTTTATTACAGGTATTTTGCTTGATTACCTGTGGATAAATTATTTTATTACAGATAAAGAGAATAAAATAAAAAAGAAAAAAATTTGATAGATGTGACTTCTTGATTGCTAGTTAATATTTAAGTTCATAACCAGAAATTTGATTGAAGTTATCTTTGGTTGAATTTATTCCGAATTTGGAATATAATATTACAGTGCTTGGAGGAAAAAATATGGAGTATTTAACATCAAATGAAATAGCTCAAAAATGGAATATTTCAAGTCGCAGAGTTAGAATACTGTGCGGTGAAGGGAGAGTCGAAGGTGCAATTCAAAAAGGTATTCTTTGGCTAATTCCAAGTAATACTCAGAAGCCGCAAGAACTCCGGAGAGGGAGGAAAAAACAGGGTGATATATAAAACGTGTTACTAGGATAGGGAGGGGATTCTCATGGCGATTCATAATAAATCCCATAATAATCACGCTTTAATGTCTTTGAATAAAATGCGTAAAGAGGAAAGCCTAAAAAATAAAATAAGTTCTGATTTTGAGATGCCTGCAGAAATAAAGCTTTTACATAGTATATCTGATTGTGGAGTTTTTTTGAAACAATTACCTGATAAATCGATTCAATTGATTTGCATTGATCCCCCGTATAATCTGGAATTGGCAGGGTGGGATATTTACGAAAATTATATCGAATGGGCATCAAAATGGATTTATGAGGCATATAGAGTTTTATCCGATAATGGAAGTATGGTTATTTTTGGCGGTATACAGTTTAGAGATGCAAAATCAGGAGATTTGTTAGATATAATTCAGTATATTCGTAAAAATACAAAATTTAAATTAGTAAATACAATCATATGGCATTATAAAAATGGTATGTCAGCACATCGTTTTTTTGCAAATAGGCATGAAGAAGCTATATGGCTGGTAAAATCAAATGATTATTACTTTGACTTGGATTCAGTCAGAGTACCATATTCAGAAGAAGATTTAAAAGTTGCATTAAGAGATAAAAGATTAAATCCTGAGACAACAAGAAAAGGAAAGAACCCAACCAATGTGTGGGAAATTGGAAGATTAAATGGAAATAGCAAAGAACGTGTAGGTCATCCAACTCAAAAGCCGGTAGCTATTATAGAACGATTTATAAAAGCACTATCATATCCGGGAGCTACCGTGTTAGATTTCTTTGCAGGTAGTGGAACTGTGGGAAGAGTTTGCATAAATGAAGGAAGAAACTGTTTGATGTGTGACAGTGATAATAAATCTCTTGAATATTTTGCAAAGCATATTTCGTTAATGGAAGAACTGGGACAGAATACACAATATAGAAAAGTTGAAAATATACAAGATTTTTTTGAATATAATACAAAAGGAGATACTGCAAATGAAAAAGGGACAATCTAACAGATTAACAATGCAGCAAAAAGAAGGTCAGGGACCTGTTACAATATTTCATAAAGATGCTCAAATACATGATGCAGAGGTTGGAAATACGTCTTTATTTGTAAAAAAACAGCTAGAGTATGAGTTCCCGATGCTGACTTTTAGATATAGAAAGGATTTATCAAAAAAAGAGATTAATGAAGCATTAAAAAGAGTAGATAAGTATTTAGGTCAAACACTTTTTGTGGAAAGTGCGAGTATAAAACCAGATGGTGGAATTATTGAAGTCCAAGATGATGATGGAAATTGGCGTGTTGTAGTTGTATCTGAAGCTAAGCATCAAGGGAAAGATATTGAGAATATTAAGGCGGGGAAGCTTGTTGGAAAAAATAATAATCAAGATCTCATGGCAGCGGGCAATGCTATAGAAAGAGCTTATAAAAATGTAAACGAAATTGCAAATTTTATGCTGTCTGAAAATTACTTTCCATATATTCTATTTCTTGAAGGGTCAAATTTTTTGACTCAAAATGTTATTGTTACAAGACCAGATGGAAGAAAAGTAACATTAGTATACAATGATGGAATGTTAAATCGTTTAGATAGATTAACTGCAGCAAACTATGGTATGCCAATCAACACAAATTTGTGTGAAAACAGATTTGTTAAATGTAATGGAGCAACAATAATGCTTCAAGCAGCTTCAATATATACCAAAGGCGAAGGCGGTCATTGGGATGCAAAGGATATGATAGAAGTTATGATGGATGTTGCAAGAACATCACTAAAAATGCTTGGTAAAGACTTGTTTAACCAGCTTATAAAGAAGTAGGAAAATATAATGAAAAAAAGAGAAGTCGATCATTCACTGTTAGATAAGGCGAAGATTAATAAGAAAGATGAATTTTATACGCAACTAATAGATATTGAAAAAGAAGTGGTTTATTATACAAAACACTTTAGAGATAAGGTGGTTTATTGTAATTGTGACGATCCGGAGTATTCAAATTTTTGGAAATTTTTTTATGAGCATTTTGAAGAATTGGGATTAAAAGGATTGAATGCAACATATTTTGGAGAAGATGCAAGGTTCTACAATTATGATGGAAAAGAAATAACTATTACACAATTAAAAGAAAATGGAGATTTTCGGAGCAATGAGTGTATACAGGTATTAAAGCAGAGTGACATAGTGGTAACCAATCCTCCGTTTTCTTTGTTCCGTGAGTATATCAGTCAATTAGATAAATATGATAAAGATTTTTTGGTTATAAGCAATATAAATGCGATTACTTATAAAGAGGTTTTTCCATTAATTCAATCCAATAAGGCATGGTTAGGAGTTTGCTTTGGAAGAGGTATATCAGGGTTTATTGTTCCAGAAAGCTATGAATTATATGGAACAGAAACAAAGGTTGATGAAAATGGAAACAGAATAATTTCACCGAATAATTGTATGTGGTTAACTTCTTTGGATAATGAGAAGAGACATCAGCCCATTGAATTGGTTAAGCAATATGAGGGAAATGAGGAATCATATCCTTTTTATGATAATTATCGGGGAATAAATGTGAATAAAACGCAAGATATTCCGATGGATTATATGGGTGCAATGGGGGTGCCGATTACTTTCTTAAATAAATATGATCCTGAGCAGTTTGAGATTATCAAATTTAGGAAAGGTGATGATGACAAAGATTTGAAAATAAATGGTAAAGCACCATATTTTCGTATTCTTATTAAACGAAAGACAGCATAGTAATACGTGACATGAGACTATTTGGGATAGTGTTCATGTCACTTTTGTATTTTTGCTGGTCATAAGAAATGTTAGTATATAGACAGCCTTTTAAGAGATGCTTTTACATATTTTTCATCTATATCGATTCCAATAAAACGCCGGTTATTCTTTAATGCAGCTTCGCCTGTAGTGCCAACTCCCATGAATGGATCAAAGATGATGTCATTTGGGTTAGAGGAAATTAACAGAAGATGCTCAATAAGTTCAAGTGGCTTTTGCGTTGGATGTTTCGGAGAGATGATTTTTTCGGGAAACATACATGATGGGCACTCGAAGAAGTTGTGCATTTGGTCTTGAGAAGAAAAATTCCAAGTGTGACCTTTATTCCAGAGACACACAACTAGTTCACAACTGTTCAAAAAACTGTTGTGGTATACACTTTGTGTGGGAGTTGTCTTATGCCAAACGAATATCTGGAATGTTGAGAATAACGGGTTAAATGCATCATACCATTTGCCAAGTAATGAATAACTAGTGAATATGAATATATTCCCCGTGGGTTTTATTATTCTGGTAAACGGTTCTATATAGTCGTTTGGATTTAAAGGAATGCTATCCCATTCGGCGATTTTGTTATTGATTGTTTTACCGTTATTTAAATGAATATTTCCTCTAGAAAATTGGGATAGATTGTATGGGGGATCTGTCAAAATTAGGTCAATAGATGAGTCTGGCAATCTTTTCATAAAATCAAGGTTGTTTTCGTTAAAAAGTTTATATGCGCTTGAATTAGTACTAAACAATTATCCCTCCTGTGAAAATTTTTCTGCTTTCTTTGAATGTGTATCATCTTTGACTTCTGAATCGGGAAGGAATACAAGAATATCATTTGGAGTGCAATCTAAGGCAGTACAAATGCTTTCAACTTTATCAAGGGCAATGTATTGTCCGTTTTTTATTTTTGAAATTATATTAGCAGAAATATTAGCGGCTCTCATTAGCTGAGAATGCGATATTTCACGCTCAATTAGTATGTGTTGCAATTTTTTATAGCTTACGCTCATGTTCCTACCTCCAGAATAAAATAAAGGTATCACATTTCTGTGAAAAAATCAATAAAAACATGAAAATGAGACAGGGGTATCCAAATCTCTACAACCTTTCTGCCTGAAGACCGATGGCCCCCTTCGTGCGAATTTTCGCAGAATTAAACAGGGGGATACCCATAGAATCCATATTATATGAAAATTCCCATAGAATACCGCTTCTTTAGTCGATTTTGTTTTGCCGGATAATACCAAAATACGCATAAAAACCATGTGTAAAACGATAGAAAAAGCACAGTTTTTATGCGTATTTTTTTGTAGAAATATAATTAAAAACGTCTTGCTATTCTGTGCCATCAGAGTGATATATGTACTACCGAAAAAGAAAGGCGGGTACATATTATGAAGAATGAAATCAGATTTACATTAGAATCGAAGCAGAGACCGAAGCTGGCACAGGAGATTGGAAAAATACTTGGAACAGTACCACATTATGAGCGAGTACCAAGCTGTGCTTACGATATTGCAGGATACCGACTGGACAAAGAGGGAGTGCTGCACATCCCGGAGGGAGTAGCGGTAGAAATGGTAGAACACTTAATTCGGCAATTACGAGAGTGTGGTTTTCAAGATGATACGGAATTTACTGAAGAAGTGCCAATGCAGCAGGACAAGCTTACAATAGCTGTTCCGAAAGAAATCCTTACGGATACGGCATTGGAAAATTTACAGAAGATCATAGCAAATAAGCAGATACTTTTTCAACGTGCATTTCGGACGGACAGCACAGAAATTGGCATTACAAAGGAAAAAATAAATTTCACATGGTTTCCATACACAACGGATGTCGATGAGATCGCAGCCTATACGCAATTTATCTCAAGACTGTGTGATATGGCAAAAGATGCAAAAAGGGTATCATCAAAGCCGACCGAAACAGACAATGACAAATATGCTTTCCGATGTTTCCTGCTCAGACTTGGATTTATCGGGAAAGAATATAAGACAGCAAGAAAGATTCTGCTTAGAAATCTTGCGGGAAATTCAGCATTTCGCTATGGAGTATAAAGATAAAATCACACTAGGGTGTCGGTGCGGACCGATGCCCTTTTTCTATGAAAAAACAGTTGGGGCAGCTTGTGGCAGATAATTTAGGTTATTCTTATAGAACCTATATAGAAAATAACCTATATTACTTGCCACATCTTGCCCCAGTGTGAAAACAGCCGTGGTCACGCCCAGCGGTTATCATTTTCTTCCTGTATTTTTCTGCGATAAGCAGTGCGGGATTTTCTGCGGTTACGCTCTTTCTTGCATTCCGGGTTATCACAGTATTTTTGTCTGTTACCATTTTTGATGAACAGGCGGCCGCAACACTCGCAGGTGGCTACGCCCACACGGTCTGCATAGGCAATCGGATAATCTGTAGGGATAGATACATATTGCGACAGGGCGAATCGGGCAGCATCAAAAACAGAGTGGAAATCTGGCATGACCTTCAATTCACCATTCTCATCCAGTCCCAGTTTCATGGTCACCCCGCTCATTTCATTTAGATAAGCAGATATTTTACCGAGATGTGTCTGCGTAAGAAACGAATTAAAGTCTGCAAATTCATTTGTCCATGTGATCCGTGCAAGGTCATCGGAAATATCAAGCTGATTCAGACATTTTTTGAACATAAGGATAACAAGAGTGTCACGGTACAGTTTTTCTAAATCATCCCTCATCTCTTTTACAGCGAAAGTAAAACTTCCAAGTATATTGGTAGACACATTCCAATATTCTGCATCTTTATCTATATCCCATTTATATTCAGCAATAACGCCGGATGCGTAGTAAGGATGTGCGTACTGCTGACACCATGAAATGATATCATCGGCAGCAGTGTTGTCATCTTTCCCACGGATGCTCTGATACAGGTTGTTCAGGGAAAGCCAGAGTCCGTTTCCGTCCAAGCCATAGCCACGATTGAGCCGTGGCACATCTCCATCCCCCAGACAGGCGGTTATTATAATTTCTCCATCTTGTTCTGTTTTTTCATAATATTTGAAAGTTGCGGTCAGTCTTGCATCCGCACTCATTTTTCCTAAGCTGAAATCTTCATTCATATTCTACCTCCGTTCTTACCGATAGAACTTATTTCCAGTATGGCTTCTTACCAATAGAAAATGGCCTTTGGTAACATTATAAAGTATACTGTGATAGAAAACAAGAGCAATTCATGTTTGATATGCAGAGAGGAGGATGGCTATGGATAAAGTCACGATGAGTGTACAGGAAATGGCGATGCAGATGGGAATCAGCCTGAGCAAAGCATATGCTCTGACCAGAGAGGCGGACTTCCCAATCGTCCGTGTCGGCAAGCGGGTATTGATTCCGGTTTCCGAATTTAAAGTGTGGTTATCGGCAAGAGCCACAGAAAAATGATGCACCGGGGAAAAAACGGGTAAGGAGGAGCAAAGGATGTACGAGAAACTTCCAGAGCAGTTGAAAAAAGACGGACGGTTCTGTCTGTGGAAATATGAAAAAAGAAATGGACGCATGACCAAAGTGCCGTATCAGATCAATAGCAAAAGAGCGAGCAGTGCCGATAAAAAGACTTTTTCGGATTTTCGACTGGCAGTCAGTGCAATGGATGGGTATGACGGAATCGGTATGGGAGCATTTGATGATTTCTGTATGGTCGATATTGACCACTGTGTGTTTGGTGGAAAGCTGACACAGATGGCAGAGGACATCGTGGAGAAAATGAATTCTTATACAGAAATCAGTCCATCAGGCATGGGAGTCCGCATTGTGTGTAAGGCTTCTTCCCTGTCTTATGATACGGACAGATATTACATCAATAATCAGAAACTTGGTCTGGAAATTTATGCAGCAGGTGTGACGAGAAAATTCTGTACCCTGACAGGAAATGTAATCCGGAATCGTGGTATTGAGGAACGGAGTGCTGAACTTGGCACAATATTGGAAACGTATATGTTCCGTCCGATTCCTGAGAAAAAGAATAGGATGCTGGATATTCCGGGCAGTTATCTTTCGGATGATTCGGTAATTCGTCTGGCATCTGATTCCAGACAGGGCGAAAAGTTCAAAGCCTTATGGAATGGCGAAATCCCGGATGGAAAGTCCCACAGTGATGCGGATATGTCACTTGCAAGTATTCTTGCATTCTGGTGTGGCGGTGATACAGAGCAGATGGACAGGCTGTTTAGAAAATCTGGCTTGATGCGAACCAAATGGGATCGTGTGCAGAGTGGCTCGACCTATGGTGCATTAACGTTGGAAAAAGCAGTGGCACAGGCAATGGATTTCTACCGACCTTATGCAAGAACATCAGCAGAGAGTGATTTTGACGATATGCTGCAGAAGCTGATAGAACTGAACGTGTCGGATAACAGCAGATACCCGTGGAACGACAACGGCTCAGGCAGATTATTTGCGGATGTGTATAAAGATATCGCAAGGTATGTTCCGAAAAGAAAAAAGTGGTATGTGTATGACGGTACCCGTTGGATTTCGGATATTGGAGGACTGAAAACAATGGAACTTGCAAAATCCCTTGCAGACAGTCTGGTCAGATATGCACTGACGATTACCGATGAACGCAGAAGAAAAGATTATCTGGAGTATTCCGCAAAATGGCAGAGCCGGAATTATCGCAATACTTATATCAGTGATGCTCAGAGCGTGTATCCGATTGCTATGTCTGAATTTGATCGCAACATTTATTACCTGAACTGCCAGAACGGAACACTGGATTTGCAGACCGGAGAATTTCATCCGCATACACCACAGGATAAGCTGACCAAGATTGCCGGGGCAGCCTATGATCCGAAGACCAAGAATCCACGTTTTACCAGATTTGTTTCAGAGGTGATGAGCGGGGATATGGATAAAGCAAAGTTCATGCAGAAAAGCCTTGGTTATGGTCTGACTGGTGATACCCGCTATGAATGTATGTTTTTCTATTATGGTGCAACCACCAGAAATGGAAAAGGAACACTGATGGAAAGCACACTTCATGTGATGGGAGATTACGGTTTGACTGTCCGCCCGGAAACGATTGCTGCGAAGCCATCTGCCAACAGTCAGAATCCAACAGAGGATATTGCAAGACTTGCCGGAGTACGGTTTGCCAATATTTCAGAGCCAAGGCGAGGATTGGTACTGAATGAAGCACAGATAAAAAGTATGACGGGAAATGATACACTGAATGCCAGATTTCTGCATGAGAATAGTTTTGATTTCAAACCACAGTTCAAATTGTATGTGAATACGAATTATCTTCCGGCTATTACAGATATGACCTTGTTTTCGAGCGGACGTATCGTAATCATTCCCTTTGACAGGCATTTTGAGGAATGGGAGCAGGAACAGAATCTGAAAGCGGAATTTTCCAAGCCGGAGGCAGCAAGTGCCATCTTAAACTGGCTGATTGAAGGATACACCCTATTACAGAAGGAAGGCTTTTCTCAGCCAAAATCAGTAAAAGATGCCACCATGTCCTATCAGCATGACAGCGATAAGATAGAACTTTTCGTAGAGGAATTTCTGGAACAGGAGAAGGATGCGGAATGCCGGACATCAGCCGTGTATCAGGCATATCGCAACTGGTGCAATGACAATGGATATTTTGCGGAGAATAGCCGGAATTTCAATCAGGCACTCCGTACAATCGGCTCGGTAGTCCGCAGGCGTCCGAGGGATGGCGGAGAAAAGACCACACTTTTAACAGGTTATCGGCTCTTGTGCAGAGATTTTCTCTGCTGACGAAAAAGGAGGTACACATGGGAAAACAGAAGGCAGCACCACCGATGCGGTTTGAACCATCGGATTTTTCAACAGATAAGTACAGATGCGTAAATGTCATCAATTTAAAGGATAGATGCCCTGTCATTATTATGGCAAGCGAATCCTGTGATCCACCCTATTACCGTGTGATTGACGGGGCATTGGAAATGTTCTATCTGTCTTATTCCGAAGCGGTGGATTATTGCAGACAAAGCGGTTATATGACACAAAAATAAGAAATTCAGGAGGGTTATTATGGTTAACAGTACAGCTTATTATAACGATTTTTGGAATGAAATGAGAGGAGTACAGGTGGTTACAGACAGCTTTTACAACAACCGTGAGAGCAAAACGAATGCGTACCATCTGCCAGAAGCATCAAATAGGAAATATACGGCAGCATTACAGGAAGAAAGCGTGGTCCGCCAGTTGGCAACCGTTGTGAATGCAACCAGAAGCGATAGCCGTATCTATGCATTTGACTGTGAAGGTCAGGCAGAATGGGGAGAGGGAAATGATGCAGAAGATATGAATAATGAGGGCGATTTCAAAAGATTTGATGTACAGGTATACAGATTGTCTGAACTTGTTAAATTGGGAACAGTGTTTACCTCTGATCAGTCCTTTGCTATTGAGAATTATGTGATCAGGAAAATGGCACGCTGTTTCGGCTCAAGCGAGGAGCAGGCATTTATTAACGGAACAGGGGTAAATCAGCCGACAGGCATTCTGCATGCCACTGAAGGGGCTGAAACGGGCGTGACAGCAGAGAGTGATTCAGCTATCAGCTATGATGAAATTATCAAATTGTATCTGTCTGTGGATAAGAAGTATCGTAAGCATGGTACATGGATTATGAACGATGAAACGGCTCTGGCACTCCGTACCCTCAAAGATTCAGCCGGAAACTATCTGTGGAAAGACAGCAATGAAACAATTTTCTCAAAGCCTGTGCAGATCGTTGATTCCATGCCGTCTATCGGAAAGGGGCAGAAAGTAATCGCATTTGGAGATTTCAGCAATTACTGGCTCGTTCAGCGTTTCCCACTGACTATCCGCACACTGAAAGAAAAGTTTGCCATGCGTGGACAGGTAGGGTATCTGGGATGTGAGTATCTGGACGGAAAACTGATCCGTAAGGATGCAGTCAAGGTACTTCAGATGGCAGCAGACTAAGCAGTTGGGGCTGTGGAAATACTGCAGCCCGTATGGAAGGAGGATTGCACATGGCAATAGAAAAACATGATACTACGGAAAATACACTTGTCCCTGTGAGTGAAAAGTACACACTGACAATCAAAGAAGCAGCATCGTATTTTAATATCGGGACAAAGAAAATGCGTAGACTGGCAGAAGATAACAGAGGAAGATTTGCGGTATTCAGCGGAAACAGGTATCTGATTATCCGCCCGCAGTTTGAAAAATTTATCAGTGCTTCTTCGGAGATATAATTCCGTTTGTCTGCCGAAAGTAGTTGATATTATCAGCGTTCAGAGTGATATATAGTATGACCTCGAAAACCTGTGAAAACAGCCACTTTTGGCAGAAAGGAAGTACTTTTATGGCAAGACCAAGTTTAGGAGAAAAGGATATTTTAAATCCTTCTGAGGCAATTGAATATTTTGTTTTGAGCCGGAGAAAATTTTATGATTTATTGAGTAATACGGATGGAGAAGATTTTCTGGCATACTACGGAGAGCGCAAGCTGATTCTCCGTGTTGCATTTGAAAAATATCTGCTGCACCATCCAGAGTTGAGGAGGCGAGGCTAATGGCAAAGGCAGGAAGAGGACAGACAAGGCGGGATTCTAAACGCAGAGTGCTTCGGCCGGGAGAGAGCGTAAGAGCAGATGGAAAATATCAGTATAAGTACCATATTGATGGGAAACCACATTTTGTCTATAGCTGGAAACTAGAACCAACGGACAAACTGCCAAAGGGCAAAAAGCCATGCCTGTCACTCAGAGAATTAGAGAAGCAGGTTAATACGGATTTGGATTTGCTTATAAATATCGTGGACGGGCAGATGACAGTGTGCGAATTGGTAGACCGATATCTGAAAACCAAAACAGGAGTAAGGCAGAGCACCAAGCAGGGATATGTTACAGTGCAGAGATTACTTGCAAAGGAATCTTTCGGGGAAAAGACAATCCGAAGTGTGAAAACATCGGATGCCAAGTTGTTTCTTATAAAGCTACAACAGGAAGATGGAAAAAGCTACAGTTCCATTCATACAATCCGGGGAGTGTTGCGACCAGCTTTTCAGATGGCGGTGGATGATGACATTCTTGTAAAGAATCCATTCGGATTCCAGCTTGCCGGAGTATTGGTAAATGATGCAGTCACAAGAGAGGCAATATCCAAAGACCAGATGCGAAAGTTCCTAAAGTTTGTGCATGACGATGTGGTGTACTGTAAATATTATGAAGTGGTGTACATACTCTTTCATACAGGAATGCGAATATCGGAATTTTGTGGATTGACACTGAAAGATATTGATTTGGAGAAACGAACAGTGAATATCGATCATCAGTTGCAGAGAACATCAGATATGCGATATATCATAGAAACAACAAAGACAGATGCCGGAACAAGGGTACTGCCGATTACAGAGGATGTAGCAGAAATGTTTCAGGCAATCATCGAGGACAGGAATGCTCCAAAAGTGGAAAAATCCATTGATGGCTACAGTGGCTTTTTATTTTATGATGACAATGGAATACCCCTTGTGGCAATGCACTGGCAGCACAGATTCAACCACATGATCGGCAGATACAATGATATTTACCGAGTGCAGATGCCAAACATTACACCTCATGTATGCCGACACACCTATTGCAGTAATATGGCGAAATCGGGAATGAATCCGAAAACACTGCAGTACCTCATGGGGCATTCGGATATATCGGTCACGATGAATGTCTACACGCATATCGGATTTGATGATGCTGAGGAAGAACTGAAACGAATGGAAGACTTCCGCAAGGCACAGACAGAGATTGAAAAGGAGAATGAGAAAACGATGTCGCAAAAGATGTTTAAGGTAATTTAATATAAAAGGGATGACGCTCTGGTTTAGACTAGGGCGTTTTTTCTGTGGAAAAGAAGTGAAAATGACGATATAATATGATACAGGATAAGTTGCGATTTGGAGATGAGATAATGAATATATACGAATTATTGAATAAAATTGTAGTGAATAGAAGACATTCGCTGTCGGCCAATTTGTTTACTGAAGAAGCTAGGGAAGAATTAGATGAGAACGAAAAACATATTTTTGATTTGTTGAGGAATATATCTTCTCTAGGAACAAAAATTAATAATAAAGGAATAGAATTTCATCCAATTTTTGTAATGTCCGATGGTAGTCGGACTTTTTCGATAGATGATATATCTGAAGATGATTATTTTGTGTTGCAGAATTTGGAATTGGATAAAATACCTTTGATCTTACGTGCGTTGATTGCAGATCTACTGTGGACTAAGAAAAAGAAATTTGATGCAGCTAAAATTGCAGCAGATGCATATTGGCAATTATTTAAGCTGTGGTATAAGGACGAAGATAATATTGGTACGCTTGATATGATTCGCAGAGCAGTGTGTATTTCAGCGCAAACAAAGCAAACTGCATTGTATAACGAAATACAAGAGTGGTTTAAGGAGTTTATAGATACTAGGGCAGCAAGTACAGAGGGCTTTTTTGCATTGAGAGTAATGGAATTGTTCTTTGAACAAAAGCATTTTGACGTATCGGTAATTTTGAAAGTATTAGATGATTTGATTGAAGAAAACAACGATAATATTGCAAAGGTAGAACAAGCTTATGAGTTAAAAGTGGAATGTTTATTTAAATTGCAGAGAAAAGAAGAAGCAACGCAAAATAATATTTTGTTGGCAGATTATTATATAAAATTTGCTGAGAAAATATTTCAGAAGGATATACAAGGAGCGTTAAGAGCTGTTAATTTTTTTCAAAAAGGAATAATATTATATCGGAATAATGGAGAGCCAGAAAAGGCAGAAACTACTCATAAAAGGCTTGTTGAAATTCAGAGAGAAATCCCCAAAATAATGGTGCCGTTTTCTATTGAATTAGATATTAAAGGTGTTGTCGACAATCTTAAAGTTAATATGGAGGGTCTATCGTTTGAGGAATGTGTAATTCGGCTGACTCAAATGTTTGTGTTTGAAAAGCAGGAGGATATTAAAAAACGTGTAATAGAAGAATTTAAAGATAATCCGATTTCACATTTGTTTGGTAAGAGTTTAATAAATGCTCAAGGACAAACAGTGCTGGCATTACCACCACTTGATATTCATGATCCAGAAAAAGATCCGAAACTTATGGAACTACATATGTATCAAAATGCATTGGAAAAGCAAAAAGTTACGGGTGATATTTGGATGAAGAATGCTTTGCTTATAATAAGAGATAAATTTGTTATTAATAAATCTATGGTGGAGTTTTTGATTAAAGATAATCCAATTATTCCAGATGGAAGAGAAAGAATTTTTCAAAGCGGATTATACATGTTTTTGAACGGAGATTATTATGAAGCATTACACATTCTTGCACCACAGGTAGAAAACCTTTTTAGAAATATTGCACGAGAGGTTGGAGGCTTAACAGTAACATTGGAAAAAGATGGTTCGTCAATGGAAAAGGTATTGAGTTCAATTTTTTCTTTGCCAGAATTATTAGATTGCTATGATAATGATATTTTGTTTACATTTAGAGGGCTGCTAAACGAGCAATCTGGTGCTAATATACGAAATGAAATTGCACATGGCATCATAAGTGAATATGCTTGCTCTACAGGTGTTTGTCTATATTTTGGTGTGGCAGTTATAAAGTTACTTTCGCTTACATCATCTTCGTGTTATCGGATATTAAAAAATAGTGAAAAGCTAAAGCATTTTGAAATGCCAGACAAGGACGCACTCAAAGTAGTTAAGTGATATTGTGAAAATCCTTAGTAGTAAGCCTACCTCGTTTTACTACCAATTTTACTACTAACAGCCCGCAATAACTTGCTCCATCTTGCCCTATTTTGCCAAGATGCCAGCAAAATCACACATTTCACAAATCCCCGAAATCCTTCGCATAACAGGGCATTTCGGGGCAAAACAAGGAGAAACAAAACAATGATTAAAATACTTTTCATCTGCCATGGCAATATATGCCGTTCCCCTATCTCCGAGTTCGTCCTCAAGGACATGGTAGAAAAGCTCGGCATAGCAGATAAATTTGATATAGCTTCTGCGGCCACCAGCACTGAGGAGATCTGGGGCGGAAAAGGCAATCCGATATATCCGCCGGCGCAGGAAGTGCTGAGGGCTCATGGCATAGGTAAGACTGTTTACACAGACTTTAGTGGCAAGAGAGCCAGGCAGATTACAAGGCAGGATTATGAATATTATGATTACCTGCTCTGCGCAGATACAGCAAATTTGAGAAACACAATGCGCATAACCGGTCCGGACTACCAGGACAAGATACATTTGCTGCTCGATTATGCGGGAAGACATGGACAATCTATAGCAGATCCGTGGTATACAGGACGATTTGATGAGACATACAGGGATGTGTGTCAGGGGTGCGAGGGATTTCTTGAGTATCTCAGACAAGGCGATAGGTTGTAGATAATATTATCAAAATGGGAACAATGGGATATTATTGAGTGCATTAGCTGAACACAGGTGCATTTGATGTTGTCAGATTGTTCCTTTTTATTCTGACAAGGTATTGTCGGTATGTGTTTACACTCTCGAAGGCATGATTTTATATTGATTTTATATTGCTTGTTTTATATAGCAACGCCACGGAAAACGTGATATGATTTACGCATAAATGTATGAGAGAAAAATAGTTCTTTGGCATGGTAATGAATAGAGAATACAAATATATAAACCACCAACGGAGGCACACAAATGGAATTATACAAAGGCAGACCAGAGACAAATGAAGGACGACTTGAGAGGGAGATCAGAGTTTATGATTTCCTTGATGATCACGGCATAGAGTATTGGCGCACAGATCATGCACCAGCAGATACAATGGAAGTTTGCTACGAGATAGATGCGGTGCTTGGGGCAACCATTTGTAAGAATCTGTTTCTGTGCAACAGGCAGAAGACACAGTTCTATCTGCTCATGATGCCGGGCGACAAGCCGTTCAAAACAAAGGAGATCACATCGCAGATAGGCAGCGCGAGACTTTCATTTGCATCGCCGGAGGATATGGAGAAGTATCTGGATATCAGGCCGGGGGCGGTCAGCGTCATGGGACTCATGAATGACCATGAGAATCATGTGCAGCTGCTTGTTGATGAGGATGTTATGAAGGGTGAATACCTTGGATGCCATCCGTGTGTGTGCACGTCGAGCTTGAAGATCAGGACGGAGGATATATTTGGAAAGTTTCTTGAGGCGGTTCACCACGATATGATCAAGGTGACGCTCACCGGAGAATAGGAGTGGTAGAGTGGTATATAAACGCAGATTGATTAAAGAGGTAAAATGATGGCAGAGCGGAGAATCGGGGGCAAGCCTCGCAGAGAAGAAAATAATAAAATGAAAGACAGCGTAAACAATAGAAAAAGACAGTCACATAGCAGATCTGGGAAAAGTGGAGTGGCGAACAATAGGGAGGATAACGCTGGAACAAAAAAGACAGCGTATAAAAATCCTGCAAACTCAAATGCAAATAAGTCTCAAGTCTCTAGAAGAAAGTACGATGTAACAGGTGGAGAGAAACAAATAAAAACAGGAAGCAAAGGTAAAGCTGTACAGGGAAAACCGCGACAGGCACACTCATCACAGTATAAGCCCAACCTGAACAGCAAATGCCCTATATCCCATCTGTGCGGTGGCTGTCAGTATGTGGATATGCCATATGAGCAGCAGCTTGCCGAGAAACAGAAGTATATAGATGACCTGCTCAGCGTATTTGGTCCTGTGGACAAGATAATAGGCATGGAGAATCCGTATCACTACAGGAATAAGGTCACTGCGGCATTCAGGAGAATGAAGAGCGGAGAAATAATTTCCGGGGTGTATGAGGAGGGAACACACAACATACTTCCAGTCGAGAACTGTTATGTGGAGGATGAGAAGGCTGCGGCCATCATCAGGACATTTGCCGGACTGATAAAGTCGTTCAAGCTGCAGATATACAACGAGGATACAGGAACCGGACTTATCAGGCATTTGCAGATAAGAGTTGGAAGAAAGACTGGGCAGATCATGGTGATCATAGTTACAGCGTCGCCGGTATTTCCGTCCAAGAAAAATCTCGCAAAGGCACTTGTGACGGCTCATCCGGAGATTACAACGGTTGTTCAGAATATCAACATGAAGGACACCAGCATGGTCATCGGCGACAGGAATCAGGTCGTTTACGGTAAAGGTTATATAGAGGATATCCTATGCGGAAAGCGTTTCCGTATATCGCCAGGCAGCTTCTATCAGGTCAATCCGGAGCAGACTGAGGTTCTATATGGAAAAGCTATCAAGTACGCGGATCTCAAGAAGAAGGAGACTGTGATAGATGCCTACTGCGGTATAGGAACCATAGGCATAGCTGCAAGCGACCGGGCAAAGAAGGTCATCGGCGTGGAGCTGAATGAGGCAGCAGTGCATGATGCCCGGGTGAATGTGAAGATGAACAAGATACAGAATGTTGATATTTACAGTAACGATGCAGGTAGATTTATGGTGGATGTCGCTGATGAAGGGGACAGCATAGACGTGGTATTTATGGATCCTCCGAGGTCAGGAAGTACCGAGGAGTTCATGTCATCGGTCATCACTCTTGGACCTAAGAGAGTAGTGTATATATCCTGCGGCCCGGAGAGCCTTGCCCGCGACTTGAAATATATGACAAAGCACGGCTATCAGGTCATCAGGATGACACCGGTGGACATGTTCCCGCTCACCCGCGGGGTAGAAACCGTGGTGCTCCTAACCAGGGCGGGCGCTGGACAACATGGATATAAAACAAAATGATAAATTCTGCATGGTAAAACACTCCTGTAGTTATATTTATACAATAACAGGAGTGACAAAAAGCCGGTTCTCTATGAGTGAGAACCGGCTTGGCTTATATAACTGGGAAGGTTCGTTTTATGTATTACATATATTTGACAAGCTCGCTGATGATAGGCGCATAGTGCTCGCCCTCAAGACCGTAGTCCTTTTCCTTGTAGTTCCATGCTGCGCGGCCTATTCCGTACTTTTCAAATACAGAATGGATATCTTTGTACCAGTTCAGAGTTCCGTCAAGTGGTGCCTGATCTATAACACCATATTCGCCGCAGTACATAAATCCGTCTCTTTCTTCAACAGCCTTGATGCCGTCGAGGAACATTCTTTCGAACAAATCAGGTCCGATGGAATTAAGTCCAAGGCTACTCTCGGTGATGGCCCCATGCATACACCCTTCGATCTGGCGGGATTTCTCCATGTAGTCATTGAAATCCCCCGGATATTCGATATGGAAATCTGAAGGCATACCTGTTACCCAGTAAGCAGACTGGTGGGTAAATACCATTGGCTCGTAACAGTGGAAATTGTAAACTATGTTCTCATCGTTGTGATGAGGGAGAAGCTTTATAGATGTAACAGCATTGTAGCCAACCCCACCGAGCAGGATCTTGGCAGTAGGTGCTTTCGCACGGATAATCTCGATGCATTTGCTTGATATCTCATTCCACTCGTTTACAACGGTTGGACTTACGACCTCGTTCAACGGCTCGAACATTATCATGTCTGCATCCTTAGCATATCTGTCTATAAGCTTTCTCCATATTCCATAGAATCTTTCCTGAAGAGGTTTCTCGTGGAAGAATTCAAGAAGATGAGCCTCGTCGTCAAATATATATCCATATGTCTTGTGCAGGTCAAGGACCATGTTGAGTTTGTACTTCCGGCACCACTCAATGCATGAATCGATGTAAGCGTAGCCGTATTCCTTATCGCTTCCGTCCTCGTTTTCAAAATTATCGTAATCGATAGGAAGACGAACATGGTCAAGTCCCCAAGATGCTATTCTTGCAATATCTTTTTCTGTGATAAATGTGTCAAGATGCTCCTTGTCAAGTGGTCCCTGTGAAAGCCATCCGCCTAAGTTTACACCTTTTTTGAATCCGTCTAAAGTTTTCATAATCATTAACCTCCTGTGAAATAATAAATTATATAACGTGCTCATTTGTCTGTTCATGAGCATTTGTCTGTTTCATTTTCTGTGAGTTTATAGTAGCATTTGCGTTGATAAGAGGATATAATAAATGTGTCAATTATATAACAAATGTGTGATAGAGATATATGAATATCACAGAGGAAAGGCAGAAAGGCAATGAAGATATCGGATGAGATAGTAAAGCAGCAATTTGTGCAGAGGGAATATGGACTGGCACATTCCACATATGACAACGAGCTGGATTTCTACCAGCTTGTGAGCAGTGGTGATGTGAAGGCAGTGTCAGGTATGCTGCAGACGGGAGAGGAGGATGAGGCGGTTCTTGCTGCAAGGGGCATATTGTCAGATGATAAGATCCGCAATCAGAGATATCATGAGATAGTACTAGTGGCGATGATATCCAGATTCTGCATAGAAGAGGGCATGGAAGAGATGGAGAGCTACAATCTCAGTGACTTCTATATTAATAAGCTGGACAAGGCGCAGACTAAACAGCAGATCATAAACGTACATAATCAGTTGATCATGGACTATGCCAGACGGATGAAAAGGGTGAAAAAGAAAGCAGCGATATCACCGCATTGTGTAAGGGCGATGGATTATGTGTATGATCATCTGAACGAAAGAATAGAAATTACAGGGATTGCAGAATTTGTGGGAGTGGAACGTTCGTATCTGAGTAAACTATTCCATAAGGAGGTTGGGCAGACAATTTCTGATTACATCATGGAGAAGAAACTCCAGACCGCAAGAAATATGTTGCTTTACTCGGACTTTTCCTGCACAGAGATATCCCAGTATCTTGCATTTGCGTCCAACAGTTACTTTACAAAATGCTTCAGAAACAGGTTTGGCAGTACTCCGAGTGCATATCGCAGGACAAATTACAGAAAACATTGGAAAGAGACGAAATCATAGGCTTGTAATGGGCTGGTGTAATTGACAAGCAATGTCAAAGGATGTAGAATGACATGAGTTTTAAGTATGAAGGAGAATGAATAGCTATGTCATCTTTTAGATTTCATGTGGCTCTCGCAGCCGCAAAACTGAGTAAGGGACTCATTCAGCTCTTGGGTAGAAACGGTACCCACACACCTGGAGTTATAGCCCTTAAGATATGTCCGGATTTTCTGGCACAGGCTCCAAAGGCACCGCTTACTATATGTGTCACAGGAACAAATGGCAAGACAACCTGTAGCAACCTGATAACTGATGTTCTGGAGAAAGATGGAAGAAGAGTTGTCAGCAACAGAACAGGTTCTAATATCGTTCCAGGCTGTACGACAAATGTCATCAACAGTCTGACATTTACAGGAAAAGTCAGAGTGGACGCCACTGTATTTGAGGTGGATGAGCGTGCATCAAGACTGATACTTCCATATGTGAAGCCGGATTATCTCGTTGTGACAGGACTTTTCAGAGATTCTCTCAAGAGAAATGCTCACCCTGATTATATTTTCAGTGTCATAGATACCTACTGCCCTGATTCGGCAAAGGTTATACTGAATGCGGACGAGCTCTGCTCAAGCATGCTGAAGAAAGATAGCTACAGAGTGTTCTATGGAATCGGCAAGCAGCCTGATGACAAGACTGAGCCGTATAATCTTATTGCGGATTATCAGATCTGCCCTAACTGCGGCGAGAAATTGAAGTACAATTATCTCAGATATCATCACATCGGTGATGTGGTATGTCCAAAGTGTGGACTTCACTCACCAGACAAGAAATATCTGGCAACCGATATAGACAGAGAGAAGATGACAATTACTATACAGGAGGGAGACAAGAAGACAGTTTATCCACTGATCCACACAGCTCTCTTCAATATATATAATGAAGTTACAGTTATATCGGCACTGCGCGAGATCGGCCTCTCGGCTGAGAGGGTAAAGGAACTCATGGGTCAGATCCATATTCCAGACTCCCGTCACAATGAGACCACAGTTAATGGTGTTACGGTCATTCAGGCACTCTCAAAGGGACAGAGTGCAGTTTCCTCATCCAGAACATTTGAGTATGTGGCAAATGAGGAGGGAAAGAAGGCTATCCTTCTTGCGATGGATGATCTCGAGGACAGACAGAAGAGTATAGAGTTCTCAGGCTGGATATATGATCTGGAGTATGAGCAGTTCAACCGAGATGATGTTGTACAGGTCATCTGTACTGGACCTAGATGCTACGACCACAAGGTGAGATGTCTGCTGGCAGGTATCCCGGAGGAGAAGATACTCACAAATCTCAGCGAGGTTGCTGCGGCAGATGATGTGACTATAGATGGCGTCGACAGAATATACATCCTGTATGACTGCGAGAACTACGGAATGTCATGTGAGATGAAGAAGAAGATAATCAAGAGACTGGAGGGTGACAAATAATGAAGATCGAGATTTTATATCCGGAAATATGCACACTCTACGGTGATAAGGGAAATACAATGTATCTGCAGAAGTGTCTGCCGGATGCAGAATTTGTGACAACAGGACTTAACGAGAAACCTCTCTTTCTGAGAGAGAATATCGATATGGTATATATGTGCTCCATGAGTGAGAAGAGTCAGGAGCTCGTGCTTGACAGACTGATGCAGTACAAGGATGAGATCGCAGCATGCATGAAGGATGGAAAGGCGCTTTTCCTTCTGGTTGGCAATTCCATGGAACTCCTCGGAGATTATATCAAGAGAGAGGACGGAACCAGAGTTACAGGACTTGGCGTTGTTCCGGGCATGTACTCAGTCCGCCAGGCTCCAAATCGTTTCAACACTCTCATCAAGGCAAAGTTTAACGATATGACACTCATCGGTTACACCAGCCGATTTGCCCATACCTACGGCATACCGGAGGATATGACATTCTGCAAGGTGGAGATCGGACAGGGAAGCAATCCAGATACCATGAATGAGGGAATCTGCAAGAATAGAGTCATTGCGACATACATTCATGGACCACTGCTCATTCAGAATCCTGATTTTGTACATTATCTGCTGAAAAGACTGGACGCTCCTATGAAGGAGATACCATTTGAGGCAGCTATGCGCAAGGCATACGATGTGAAGCTTGCTGAGTATGGCAAGCCGGATCTGGAGCTGTCATAATAGCAAGATCAATAACGATAAGTAGAACCCTGGTGGCTGTTCGCTGCCAGGGTTTTTCTTTGCGTGAATATGTACAAAACTATCCTATTCGTATAGTTATGTAAACCTGTTGAAAAAGAAAGAGATAATATGTCACAATAAAAATGTTGCCACCCCTAGACAGGCTAGGAAAGGGGGGATCGCAGTGGCAGAACGGAGATAAGTAAGTGGTAATCAGCCTAAGGAGTACGTCGCCTTTAAAAGACGGAGAAAACCCCAGTAGCGCCAACTACTGGGGTTTTCGTTATGCTTTTGGGAAAGCATATGTCAGAATTCTTGTTTCATTGTTGCTGACATTATATCATATGATTCTTATCTTCGCAACATTCATTTCCTCTGTGATAATAAGAAATAAATTCAAAAATAAGACAAGCACAAAACTATCCTATTCGTATAGTTATGTAAACCTGTTGAAAAGAAAGTATATCTGCAAGTGGTTGGACAGAGACAGGTAGCTGGCAATCAGCCCAAGGAGTACGTCGCCTTTGAAAGACGGAGAAAACCCCAGTAGTAGGCGCTACTGGGGTTTTTGTTGTACTATGGGTTAGTACATCTTGAAAATATTAGTATCTTTGTCTGCCGGCATTATAGCATATGAGTTCTAACTCTGCAATATGCTTTCCCTCACACATCTTAATGTTTTTTCAGATGTATCACCCCCAAAGAAAGTAGTATAATGATATCGCAAGAAGAAAAAACAAGCGACGCGAAGCGGCATTTGTATTAGTAAATGCGAAGCGGCATTTGTTTCTGTAAATTGGGGCATATTATTCATGAAAACAAATGAAGAGACAATGTGAAAGGAGCAGTGGGTTACATGTTAAAGGACTGGAATAAGCCTGAGCGTCCATCGGATGAAGAGATAGACGCAAGGTTAAAGATCGCCAGAGAGAATCTGACGCGCAATCAGATCAAGGTTAAGGAAGGCAAGATACCTGTATTTGTAATATTTGAGGGCTGGGGAGCCGCAGGTAAGGGAAGTCTTGTCGGAAGGATCATCAAGAATATGGATCCTAGATTTTTTCAGGTGGAGTCGGTAAAGTATTCCACTGACGAGGAAAAACGCAGACCATTCCTGTACAAGTATTTTACAAGAATACCAGAGCAGGGGGAGTTTGTATTTCTGGATGGTGGCTGGATGAGGGACATAGTAGGTGGCAAGATGTCCGGGGAACTGTCAGATAAGGAATACAGGAAGAGAGTTGACAGTACCAAGAGATTCGAGAGAACCTTGGCGGACAACGGATATCTGGTCATGAAATTCTTCTTCCAGATAGACAAGCACGAACAGAAGAAGCGGCTTGCTGCGCTTCTTGAAGATGAAACTACGAAGTGGAGAGTGTCTAAGCATGATCTGAAGCAGAACAAAAAGTACGACGAGTATCTTGAGGCGTTCGACAGCTTTATGTATGACACCAATCTGTCAAATGCTCCGTGGTACATGATAGATGCAAAGGAGAGAAAATGGGCAGAACTTCAGATACTTGACATCATAAATCAGGGCGTGGAGACTGCGCTGCTCAATCAGGGGCATGCTGTACCTATACTGCAGAATACATTTGCGCTCAAGAAGATTCCGAAACTTTCCGAGGTGTCTCTCGATAGGAAACTGACGGATGAGGAGTACAAGGAAGAACTCGGCAAGCTGCAGAAGAAGCTCGGCAGACTGCACAATGAACTTTATCAGAAGAAGATACCGGTCATCATCGGATACGAGGGCTGGGATGCGGCAGGCAAAGGTGGAAATATCAAAAGGATAGCGGAGGCACTTGATGCCCGTGGTTATGTGGTAAATCCTATAGCAAGTCCGGAGCCGCATGAGAAGGCAAGGCATTTTCTGTGGAGATTTTGGACAAGACTTCCAAAGTCCGGGCATGTGGCTATATTTGACAGAACCTGGTATGGAAGAGTCATGGTTGAGAGACTTGAGGGATTCTGCTCGGAGAATGATTGGCAGCGTGCATACAACGAGATAAATGAGTTCGAGAAGGAGCTGCACGACTGGGGTGCCATCGTCATCAAGTTCTGGGTCCAGATAGACAAAAACACGCAGCTTGAGAGATTCACACTCAGGCAGAACACGCCTGAGAAACGCTGGAAGATCACTGATGAGGATTGGCGTAACCGTGACAAATGGGATAGCTACGAGGTGGCGGTGGATGAGATGCTGGAAAAGACTAACACAAGCTTTGCACCTTGGCACATATTGGAGTCAAATGATAAAAAGTATGCAAGAATAAAAGCCCTCAAGATCGTGATTAAGGCAATAGAGGATAAGCTGGAACAGCTCGACAATTAATGATGGGCGCCGGATGCGATCACTCGATACCCAGAATGATATAACACATTTGTGACAGATATAAGTAAAGGTACAAAAAACACGAGGCGGTGATACACAATATTAAGGTATCACCGCCTTTTAAAAAGGTTTTAAGGTATATGTTCCACCTGGCGTGTCTGACCGCAAAGGATATAATATCAAGGGAGGGAGATACGGTCCAAGCATCAGGCAGACTGCAAAATATAAAAACTATATTTCCTGTATGGGTAAGACAGGAAGATAAGTCATTACTATGATTATATTAATTGTTTTTCTTTGATGATGGCGACTCCGAGCGGGGTTAACTCAAGCTCTCCATCAACTACATTCTGAGTCTGAATATTGGTTCCATGAACATCGGATATGGACTGAGGTTCATCGGTATTATTTAGGTAGAAACCAAATGAGGTTCCGTCATCTGCGTATCTGCGGTGATACTGAACTCCGTCAGGCAGACATTTGGTTGCTATTCCGGTATCTGCCAGCATCCGCTCCATGATCTCACCAAGTTTGCTGTAATCTATTCTTGCAGCTACGTAGTAGGCCTTGCCTTTGCCGTAGCTGTTCACTGTCACTGCTGCATTTCCTGCATAGAAATCAGAATCGTATGTTCCCAGCACTTCCGCTGTTCCAACTCTCAGGATCTCCGCATAGTCCCGGAGTCCACATGAACTTCCATCTGTGAATGTCACGCTGTTTCTGTCAGATGGGTACAGAGTATCGATCTCCTCACTGATGACTCCGAATACATCTGCAAGCCCATTTCCCGGGAATCCCCCAAGGATGCAGAGCTGATTCTTGTCCACGTAACCGGTGAAGTATGTAGCCAGGAGCTGCCCGCCTCTCTTTACAAATGCAGCGAGAGATTCTGCAGCACCGTCCCTGAGCATATAGAGCATAGGAGCCACGATCACATCATAGTCGTCAAGCGGATCATCGGATGCGATCACATCTACGTCGACACCAAGCTTTGTCAGTTCCTTGTATACAGACATGCAGGTCTCAGGATATTTTTTTGATTCCTGACCTAATGCCTTGACATCATCTATAGCCCACATATTGTCCCAGTCGAATAGCAGTGCCACTTTTGATCTGATGAGCGTTCCGGTTATCTCGGAGAGTCCGGCAAGTTCGTTGCCGAGAGCGGCAACCTCCTTAAATATCCTGGTGTCATTTGTTCCAAGATGGTCGACGACAGCTCCGTGATACTGTTCAAATGAGCCTCTGCCCTTTCGCCACTGGAAGTACTGAACAGTGTCAGAACCGCATGCTATAGCGTTGTATGAGAACAGCTTGTGGATGCCCGGTCTTTTGAGTTTGTTATATGGATGCCAGTTTACAAGCCCCGGAGCACTCTCCATAAGCATGAAAGGCTTATCCTTCTTCATGGATCTCATGACTGCGTGGTCAAATGTGTTCTGCCCCATGACATCCGCAAGGCTTTCATAGTCGTTGTGGAATCTAGGGTATGAATCCCAGGAGATCACGTCGAGTTCCTTTGCCATTGGTCTGTAGTCAAGACCTTCGTAGAGCTGCATAAAGTTGGTCGTTATAGGTATGTCAGGGGTGAGCTCCCGGAGAAGCTTTATCTCTGACTTCATGTAATCGTTCATGTTCCATGTGGTAAATCTCTTCCATTCAAGGTTCAGCCCCATGATACTGAAATCACCATTTTTGTAAGGTGGCTCAATCTGTGAGAAACTGTTGTATGAGTGACTCCAGAAGGTGGTCCACCATGCTTTGTTCAGCTTGTTTATGTCGTGGTCGAACTTCTCTGCGAGGTAATTCTGAAATCTTTTCACACAGAGACGGCAGTAGCACTCGCCGCCAAGCTCATTTGACACATGCCACATGATGAGTCCCGGATGGTTTCCCACATGGGCATGGAGCTGACGGATGATATTGTAGACCTTTTCTCTGTAAATAGGTGAGCTCATGCAGTGGTTTTCACGTACACCCTGGTGTTCCCGTACATCATAGGAATCCACACGTCTGATCTCGGGATATTTCTGCGCCATCCATGCCGGTTTGCCACCAGATGGCGTTGCGAGAACTGTGTAAATCCCAGCATTATAAAGATTATCCATAACGTCTTTCAGCCAGTCAAAATGATATTCGCCCTCAATAGGTTCGTAAGCTGACCATGAGAAAACGCCAAGAGTGGCGGAAGTCATTCCTGCCTCCTTCATCATCTCGATATCCTTTGCCAGAATATCAGGGCGGTCAAGCCACTGTTCAGCATTGTAATCACCGCCGTGTAGTATTCCGTTTATCTGTGGAAAAAGCTTGTTTTTGTTCATTTATCTGTCATCTCCTATAAATAAAGGTAATGTGCTCTATGTTATATGTTTTTAGTGTAAAACATATGCGCAAGCGGTTGCACAGCTTACTATCTAAAGGTAGCACAAATAGACAAATAATTCAATTGTAATTTGATAATACATTTTAATTTGTGCAAAATACACAAAATATACACACTGCCATTCATCAGGACAATATTGTATATAATTAAGAAAAACGGCTTGAAGTAAGAGATATAATTGCTTGTGATTAAGATATAATGAATTGCTCGAAGTTGCGCAATTTGTCAATTCCTACAAGATATACAAAAGTGAGGTAAAAAGCTATCGAACAGTGTCAAAAATCTATATAATAAAAGTATTGAGGGATGAACGGAAATATAAGGAAGAAACGTATCGTTTAAGGAGGAGTTTTATGAGAAAAAAGAGGAAATCATATATAGCGGTGACAGGCAGTATAAGGTCTGAGTGGTTAAGGGGACTGAGCAGAAAAATCTGTATCGGTGCCTTGGCATTTTCGGCGGCGGTTGTGCTATTGACAGGCGGTAAAGTGGGAGCATATGCATCTGATCAGACACGGGTAAGTTCAGATGAGAGTCAGGTTACGGTAGGGTATGATGATCTGGACGACACTTTGCAGAAAGGCGGACTTGGCGTTGTCGTTGAGCAGCAGGATGGTGCGGCTTCACTGGCATCTACATATGATGCAACAGCACTTGAGAAGCGTATTGTTGAAGGAATCAAGGCGTGGCAGACGAGTATAGATGTATCGGAACTTGGCCTTACGAGAGACGATATTGATAACGGGGCAGTAAAATCTATTATCAATTCTCATCCCGAGTTTATCAGTCTGTCGGGAGGCTATACATATTGGACTTCTGGCTCTTCAATCACCAAAATACAATTTACATATTTGACAAATGCAAAGGAGGAGCAGCAGGAGCTTGATGCTGCACTTCAGGAAGTCAAGAGTAAGATAGATACCAGTGGAATGAGCGATGAAGAGATAGTACTTGCATATCATGAGTATCTCACATCCACAGTTGCATATGCATATGAGGATTATTTCAATGGAACGATCGCTGCAAATCACGGGTACGATATGTATGGAGCTTTGGTTAAACATAGTTGTGTGTGTCAGGGATATGCCGAGACTATGTTTTATCTGCTAAGAGAGGCTGGTCTTTCATGTGCAATCGCATCAAGTGAAAATATCAATCACGCATGGAACATAGTTAAGATACATGGAAAATGGTATCACATAGATGCAACTTGGGACGATCCGGTGTGGGATATGCCTGGAAGATCATATCATGATTATTTCCTTGTCAGCTTTGATACAATGAATAAGAATACACTCATCAACCATACTAAGGACAGAACGGATATGGTTGTCAGCGCACAGTGGGGAGATACATATACGACAGCGGTGGACACCACTTATGAGAGTGGTAAGTTCTGGAATGGTATTGAGAAAGCTATTTTTTATAAAGACGGTTATTGGTACAGCATAAGTGAGGGTAGTTCGAAAACATCATTTAACATAAATAAGTACCAGTATTCGACTAACATAAACAAGGTTTTGTATTCGGGCACTGCAAAATGGACAACTCCGAGTGGTGGGTATTATCCTGGTGTTTATAGTTCAATATATCTCCGAGGTGATAATTTATATTTTACGACTCCGGATAGCTTGAACAAGATAGATATAACATCGACAAATGTAAATCCTACAGAGCTTATAAATATACGAACACAGTATAATAGTTCAACAGGAAATAATTTATATGCGTTTGGAGAACAGTATGGTAAGCTGGTGTATTTTATTACAGATTCTCCTAATATAAAGAAAACTAAGGATTCAAGCAATTCAAGCAAGTATAACAAGGAGTATGCCGAGTATACATTCGAGATGTGCATAAGCCACAAGTGGGATGCTGGAGTGGTGACAAAGGAGCCGACCTACACAAGTACAGGAACCAAGAAGTACACCTGTACAAACTGCGGTGAAACCAAGACCGAGACGATAGCCAAACTTGTATGTACGAGCCACGTGTGGGATAGCGGCAAGATTGTGACAGCGCCGACATACAAGACAGAGGGAACCAAGAAGTACACGTGTAAGAATTGCGGAACAACCAAGACCGAAACGATAGCCAAGCTGGTATGTACGAGCCACGTATGGGATGCTGGAGTAGTGATAAAGGAGCCAACTTACACGAGTACAGGAACCAAGAAATACACCTGTAAAAACTGTGGAACAACCAAGACCGAAACGATAGCCAAGCTGGTATGTACGAGCCACGTGTGGGATGGTGGCAAGGTTGTGACAGCGCCGACATACAAGACAGAGGGAACCAAGAAGTACACGTGTAAGAATTGCGGTGAGACCAAGACCGAAACGATAGCCAAACTGGTATGTACGAGCCACGTATGGGATGCCGGAGTAGTGACGAAGAAGCCAACCTACACAAGCGCGGGTACAAAGGAATACACATGTGTCAATTGTGGAACCACAAAGACGAGCTCGATCGCCATGCTGAAGCTGAGCAAGGTTACAGTAAAAACAGCCGTATACTCCACGGGAATAAAGATCTCATGGACATCAGAGAAAAATGCATCCGGATACTATATATACAGAAAGTCCGGAAAGGGACAGTATGCGCTGTTGAAGAAGGTTACCGGGGTTAACACCCTTGCTTTTAATGACACGAAGGTTACAAGTGGAGTGATATATACATACAAGGTTCAGGCATACAAAGGAACCGTGGTAGGTGCCGGAACGGAAGCAAGCAGATGCTTCGTTGGAACGGCAAAGGCAAAAACAGCAAATGAATCCACAGGTATAAAGCTTTCATGGAACAAAGTGGGAGGCGCAAGGTCTTATAAGATATATAAAAGGATCGGAACTGGAAAGTACACCTGTATCAAGACTGCGTCATCCACTACATTCACATATCTTGATAAGGCGGTGAAAGCGGGAACAATATACACATATGCTGTAAAGCCTTACATTGGAAGGACAGCGGGCACGTACGTCGCATCGAAATATGTGTGTCTTAGACCTGTCACAGCCAAAGTGAGTGCAGCCAGAAACGGTGTTACAGTTAGGTGGACGAAAACGGCAGGTGCTACATCCTACCGTGTATACAGAAAGACGGCCGGCGGCAAATATGCTTTGGTGAAAAAAATCGGCGGTGCAAATGCTCTCAGCTGGACAGACACGAATACCGCTAAGGGAAAGACATATTATTACTATGTGAGAGCATTTAAGGGAAATTATTACAGTGCCGCCTCTAAAGCAGTAAATGTAAAGCGTTAAGAATTGATAAATATACGGTCATAACAGTATAATACCGGGGAAGAAGTGTGCGGAAGAAAGGAGTTTTGATGGAAAAGGAAGAGAGAGTAGAACAAAAGCTATATGAGAGCAGATGCGCCAGACATTATCGCGTGTGCAGGGTGGTGCTGTGCAGGTTTTTGTGTATGTGTGCGTTCGTATGCATAGTGGCAGGCTCGGCACTTACGGCTGGTGCTGTGACAGTATTTGCTGCTGAGGATTCGACAGAAGAATGTGCTGCGGATGGCGAACAGCAGGGAATTGTGGAGGAGTCAGACTCGCCAGCAAAGGGATGCACTGGGGATATAGACCTTGCGGATATATACGAAATCGGCGGCTATGCCGAAGTGGCGGAAGAGGGAGATGTCGCTTCAATAGCCTCATCCGGCAATTTCAAATATCATAACAGGGTGGCGAACTCGATAAAGTCATTCAAGAAGAATATAGACGTGCACGGAATGGGTGTCACAACCAGTAATGTTAAGTCGATATTTGTCAACATTCTGGCACTGCATCCGGAGATTGTATATGTAGCAAATGCATCGTATGTATACAATAGATACAACGGATCGGTTTCAACTCTGGTTATCAGCTATATACCGAATGCAAAGAAGGTGAGAGAATCTCTTGTAGCGGCGGTAAAAGAGGTAAACAAGCAGGTGGACACAAAGAATATGAAACCTGCTGAGATAGTTCTTGCATACCACGAGTATCTGACGTCCACGGTGGAATATGATGCCAGTGGAATAAAGGACTACAGTACAGTGTATGGCAGGGATCACAAATATGACATGTATGGCACCCTCGTTGATAAGAAAGCCGTGTGTCAGGGATATGCAGAAACCATGAATTATCTTCTGAAACAATCGGGAGTTCCATGTGCTCTTGCAACAAGCCAATATATAAATCATGCGTGGAATGTTGTCAGGATAAATGGGAAATGGTATCACGTTGATGCCACATGGGATGATCCTGTCACAGATCAGCCAGGACAGTCTAGACATGACTATTTCCTTATAAGCACGAACACTTTGAACAGACGAACAAAGAATGCAAGTTCATCATATTCGCTTGGACGGTATGATACGAAGATTAGCGCAACGTGGACCGGCAGCTACAACGGAGCCACAGACAAGAAATACGAGAGTGGTCAGATGTGGAGCGGCGTTGAGAAGGTCATGTATTACCGAAAGGGATACTGGTACTGTATCAAACAGGGATCAAGCTGGATGGATTTCCAGATTATAAAGAACAGATTTTCGACAGGTGGAAAGAAAGTCATACTGTCAGGAACATCAGTTTGGTATAAAACGGATGGAAGTTATTATACAAAGCAATACGGCTCGATATTCCTTGCGCAGGAATCCTTGTATTTCCATACAGCCAGATATATAGGCAGGATAGATCTAGATTCCCCGAAAAACGAGTATACACTTCTATATGATATAAGAAGTAAGTATTCGGACGGTGTAAATATATATGCCATGGGCTGGCACAATAAGCAGATAGTGGTGTGGGTGTCAAATACTCCGCTCTGCAATCCGAGGGATGCATATCTGCTGGCTCCGTGTCTGAAACATAGCTGGAACAGTGGAAAGGTCACGAAGAAAGCTACATATACATCAACAGGAACAAAACTCTATACATGTAAGAAGTGCAGTTATAAGAAGAGTGTGGCAACACCGAAGCTTCAGCTTGGCAAGCCGGTTGTGAAGACCGCTGCGACAGTTAAGGGTATAAGGCTTTCGTGGAACAAGGTGTCCGGAGCGACAGCGTATAAAGTGTACAAGAAGACTAAGAGCGGTAAATATCAGCTGCTTAAGAAGGCCAACACATTATCCATTGTGGATGGAAGAATATCCAGTGGCAAGACATATGGATACAAGATCGTGGCGTGCAATGCATATACGACAAGCAAGGTAACAACAGTGTCGAGACTGTATCTTGGAAATGTCAAGGCGAGAGCGAAAAACACGAACAAGGGCGTGAAGATCGCATGGAACAAGGTGGCTGGTGCTGATTCATACAGGATGTACAGAAAATCAGGAAATTCCGCATACAAGCTGATGAAGATCGCAGGATCAGGCGCAGCTTCATGGGTGGACAGCAAGTCGGTGGCAGGTAAGAAATATACATATGCAGTAGTGCCATACAAAAAGCAGACTGGTGGCGCATATACGCCTGTAACTGTTTCATGTAAGAGATAGTATATAAAGTGATATATCTTCGTAAAATATAAAATAAGAGCGCCGTCCGGTGATGCGATGCCGGGTGGCGCTCTTTTCTGTTAAATGCTAGTTTTTCTTGTCTGTAATATTGCGGTGTGAGTTGTCAAACAGGTCAGTATCGGCTACATCAGAGGAGTCGTTTCGGGAGAGCGTTTCTGACAGCCTGTCTTTTGTCTCCGCACTGACCGTTTTGATACCTTCACTTATAACAGCGCTCTTTTCCTTGATGCCTTCGCTGATGCCCTCACTTTTTTCTTTGATGGCTTCGGTAAGCTGTTCTGCTTTTTCCTTAATTTTTTTGGTTATTGAAAAGTTCTCGGGATGATCTTCAAATGCACGCTTGACGGAGGCAGTATCGTGAAGTATGAGGAGGAAGCTTGGCTTCTCCTTGCGCTTTTCCCTGTCCAGTGCGATTTTCGATTTGAGTTCCTCCACTCGTACTATGAGGTCGTTCTCCTTTGCAAATTTCTTGACCTTGTTCATGAGATTGAACGATACAACACAGTCGATAACGAACACTCCGTAGAAGAATCCGATGAAGAAGGAAAATGTCAGGTGGTCGGCAAGCCAGTACACAGCATTTAATATATGCGGATGTAGGAAGAAATAGTAAAGTGCGGCGATGAGTCCCCAGAAGAAAGAAAACAGAGGACATATGATACCTTGAATGTTTCCCCATTCATCCGAATAGTCCCAAAGCTTGATGTTCATACCTATTATAAATATACGGCCGGCGATGTACTCCACAACGGTCATTGCTATTGTCATTATCAGTATGATCAGAACTTTCTGTAAAACAGGATGCGAATCGACGGCATCGATGTGAATGAGTGATAACAGATACAGAACGACAAGACCTGAACCGTAGAGAGGCAGGTATGGTCCGATCAGAAATCCCGGATTTATCCATTTGTGGCTCGGGTTGCTCTTGGAAAAGAATTTTCTGAAAATGACCTCTATGCACCAGCCCATGATACAGCCGATAAAAAATAAAAACAGTATCACAAGGATGCTCTTGATATTAAAATTATCCATTATGTTTAACTCCTTTGTATAGTTGAAAATTACAGATTTAAATCTCGTATTAATAATAAAACAATACTAATAAGATAGTATACAGTCTGAAAAAAAGCAACCTTACAGAATCGTATAAATGTAAATAAAGCTATTCCTTATTGAAACTTATTGAGAAAAAAAGTTGCCGAAAAAGTGGCTGTTATATTGGACTGACGGGAGATACGATGCTATACTGACAGAAAATAAAATTACGGATTAGGTGCAGACTTTTGGTGGTGATGATTACGAAGAGAATGCATTTTTTACGTTAAGAGGAGTTCGACAGGTCGAACAAAGATTAGACAAATATATTTTTAAGGAGGACATAGTTATGATGAAAGCATTAAAGAAGGTAAACTGGAAGAAACTTGGAATATTTGCAGGCGGCGTATTATTCGGAACAGCTGGTATCAAGGTTCTCTCAAGCAAGGATGCAAAGAACGTATATACACATTGTACAGCCGGTGTTCTCAGAGCAAAGGACTGCGTTATGAAGACAGCGAATACTATTCAGGAAAATTGTGGTGATATATATGCAGGAGCAAAGGATATCAATGAGGCAAGAGCGCAGAAGGCAGCAGAGGCTGATTTTGAGGATGCTGAGAGTACTGAGACTGCAGAGGAAGAGGTGGGCGCAGAGGAGTAATCCCGGAAAACCTATTGCAAAAACACAGTAAATTATTTGTAGAAAGAGGCGAAGATCTTGAAGTTTTCAATTTTGAATGAGACAAAGAATCGTCTGCGTATACACATGACACAGAGCCGTATGACTATGGCACAGGCTGACATATTACAGTATTATCTTGAGAACTGTGACGGCGTTAAAGATGTCAAAGTGCATGACAGAACCTGTGATGCGGTTATTATCTATGAGGGCGACAGGGCAGGTATCATAGATGCACTCAGACAGTTTGGTTATGATAGAGTAGAGATTCCTGCGGATCTCACGGAGACATCCGGAAGAACTATGAATAGACAGTATGAGGACAAGCTGTTCTGGAAGACTGTATGGTATATGACAAAGAAGTGGATCATGCCGATGCCGCTCAGATATTGCTTTACATCGGTGAAGGCGCTCAAGTATATAGGCAAGGGCCTGAAGTGTCTCGCAGACAGGAAACTTGAGGTACCGGTTCTAGATGCCACAGCCATCACAGCATCCATACTCACAAATGAGTTTGCAACTGCCGGCTCGGTCATGTTCCTACTTGAGATCGGTGAGATCCTTGAGGAGTGGACACACAAGAAGTCTGTTGGAGGGCTTGCCAGAAGTATGTCGCTCAACATTAACAAGGTATGGGTAAGAGTAGACGACTGTGATGTGCTTATGGACAGCGCGAAGATCGCAAAGGATGATCTTGTGGTAGTTCATATGAGCAACGTGATCCCATTTGACGGAGTTGTGGCAGAGTGCGAGGGAATGGTTAACCAGTCATCCCTTACAGGAGAGTCTGTTCCTGTTCACAAGGGAGCTGGCGATGTTGTGTATGCAGGTACAGTTGTTGAGGAAGGCGAGCTTGTGGTCAGAGTCACAAATACCGGCAGGACAAGCAGATATGATAAAGTAGTGGCTATGATTGAGGAGTCTGAGAAGCTCAAGTCAGGACTTGAGAGCAAGGCAGAGCATCTTGCAGACGGTCTGGTTCCATGGACTCTCGGCGGAACTATCCTCACATACCTGCTTACGAGAAATATAACAAAGATGCTTGCTGTTCTCATGGTCGACTATTCATGTGCGCTCAAGATGTCTATGCCTATAGCTGTTCTGTCGGCTATCCAGGAGGCAAATAAGCATCATCTCACAGTCAAGGGTGGCAAATTCCTTGAGGCTGTGGCGGAGGCGGACACCATAGTATTTGACAAGACAGGAACACTTACAAAGGCATCGCCGACACTAGTGCGAGTAGTGTCATTTGACGGCAGAGACCCTGAAGAGCTGCTCAAGATAGCGGCATGTCTGGAGGAACATTTCCCTCATTCGATGGCGAGAGCTGTTGTGGCCGGAGCGGCGGCTAAGGGAATAGAGCACGAGGAGATGCACTCCAAGGTTGAGTATGTTGTTGCCCATGGAATCTCATCAAGTATAGATGGCAAGAAGGTCATCATAGGAAGTTATCACTTTGTATTTGAGGATGAAGGTTGCGTGATACCGGAGGATAAGATAGAACTTTACGAATCACTTTCAAAGTCTCACTCACATCTGTTCATGGGAATAGATGGCAAGCTTGCAGCGGTAATATCTATCAAGGATCCTGTGAGACCTGAATCTGCGGAGGTCGTGAGAAAACTCAAGGAGCTCGGCATCGGCAAGGTAGTCATGATGACCGGGGACAGTGAGAGAACTGCCCAGGCTATAGCTGAACAGGTGGGCGTGGACGAGTATTACTCAGAGGTACTACCGGAGGATAAGGCAAGGTTTGTGGAGTCCGAAAAGGCGGCGGGACGCAAGGTTATCATGGTCGGTGATGGAATCAACGATTCTCCGGCATTGTCAGCATCGGATGCAGGCATAGCAGTCAGTGATGGCGCTGAGATAGCCAGAGAGATCGCGGATATAACGGTCAGCGCAGACAATCTGTATGAACTTGTCACTCTTAAGGAACTTAGCAATAAGCTGATGAGCAGGATCAATAGAAATTACCGCAAGATAGTTACATTTAACACAGGGCTTATCATACTCGGTGTTATGGGCGTGATCCAGCCGACGACATCGGCACTGCTCCATAATTCATCGACTCTGCTTATAAGCATGGATAGTATGAAGAGACTGCTTGATTAATTTTTATAAGATTAGTTTTTATCATTAAAATGTATTGACCTTATGCACCCAAATATGACATTATATGATTAAAAGACAGGTTAACTAAATCACATAAAATTTACAGATATACAGATAATATTGTCAGGAGGGATACATTATGGTAAAGAAAGTAGTTGGAGATAATTTTGACGAGATAAAATCGAGTAAGATTGCCGTAGCTGATTTCTCGGCAACCTGGTGCGGACCTTGCAAGATGATGGCTCCGGTATTTCACACTGTTGCAGAGGACATGAAGGATGCGACCAGCTTTTTCAATGTTGATGTTGATGAGAATCCAGGACTTGCCGCATCAAACAAAGTGTTCAGCGTACCTACGCTGATTTTGTACAAGGATGGCGTGGAAGTATCCAGAAGCGTTGGTGCGATATCCAAGTATGATCTGATTGATTTTATAAACAAAAATAAGTAAGATCAGTAAATGTCAAACATTTACCGTCAAATATTTAAGAAAAACTTAAAAGAGAAGACATCTGAAAATATTTTTTAATATTTGAAAACAAATAAAACTCCCGCTCTTTGAGAGGTACATATACAATGTATGTACATACTTGAAGAGTGGGAGTTTTTATTTGCCTGAACTATCTGGCATCTCTGTCTACATAGTCTCTATGTGTCACAAGACTCTTGTATGCCGGTCTGATGATCTTGTCTGTGGTTACAAGCTCCTCAATTCTGTGGGCGCTCCAGCCAACGATACGTGCAACCGCAAAGAGAGGTGTGTAAAGTTCTCTAGGAATGCCGAGCATCTCGTATACGAATCCACTATAGAAATCCACATTTGGACTTACACCCTTATAAATCTTGCGCTCTTTTGCGATGAGCCTAGGCGCGATCTTTTCGATGTTGTTGTACAGAGCCATGTCCTCATCTCTGCCTTTGGCTGCTGCGAGCTGTTCTACAAATGCCTTGAACACCTTTTCTCTTGGATCGGACAGGGAGTATACCGCATGTCCCATACCATATATAAGTCCTTTGTGGTCATACGCCTGCTTGTTCAGCAGTTTATCGAGATAAGCTTCAATAGCTTCTTCGTCGTGATAATCCTTGATATGTTCCTTTATATCGTCCATCATATTCATAACCTGAAGATTTGCACCGCCGTGTTTCCTTCCTTTAAGGGATGAGAGGGCAGCGGCAATCGCTGAATAGGTGTCGGACCCTGAGGATGTTACAACCCTTGTTGTAAATGTTGAGTTGTTACCGCCACCGTGCTCCATGTGAAGCAGGAGAGCGATGTCCAGAACCCTCGCCTCAAGCTCAGTGTACTTCATGTCTGGTCTGAGCATCCTGAGCAGGTTCTCTGCCACTGATGCATCTTTGTCAGGACGATGTATATACATACTTCCATCATTCTCATAGTGGTTGTATGCGTGGTAGCCGTAGACCGCCATCATAGGAAATGTGCCGATGAGTCCTATGCACTGTCTCAGCACATTGTCGATGTCAAGGTTTGTTGCCTGATTGTCATAGGATGCCAGTGTCAGGACACTCCTTGTCATCGAATTCATGATATCAACACTTGGTGCCTTCATGATGACATCTCGTGTGAAGTTTGTTGGCAGATTCATAGACTCAGATATAACTCCGCTGAATTCTGTGAGCTGTGCCTTGGTAGGAAGTTCACCAAAAAGCAGCAGATAAGCAGCCTCCTCAAATATATGACGTTTTCCCTTGCCGCCCTTTACCAGATCCTGCACATCGTAGCCGCGATATAGCAGCTCTCCATCACATGGGACTTTCTGGCCGTCCACATCCTTAAATGCTATGATCTGGGAAATGTTTGTAAGTCCGGTCAATACTCCCTGACCATTCTCGTCACGAAGACCACGCTTTACACCATATTTTCTGTACAGTTCTTTGTCGATGTTATCGTGCTGCTGACAAAGATGTGATTGTTTTTCAACGTAGCCTGTAAGATTTTCCATATACTCCATATAGTTCCTCCTTATGAAATTTATAAGATCTTTTTGCATATGTCATTTAGACAACATGCATCGCAATGCGGTTTTGTCCTGGCTGAGCACACGGCTCTCCCGTGATCCACAAGCCGGTGACAGAAGTCATTGCTCTCCTCTGGAGGTATAAGTTTCCACAGTTCCATCTCAACTTTTTTCGGGTCTTTGATCCCGTCAACCAATCCCATACGGTTGACAAGCCGGATACAATGGGTGTCAGTCACAATGGCTGGCTTGCCATATATGTCACCCATGATGAGGTTGGCACTTTTTCTGCCAACGCCAGGGAGCTTTAGCAGCTCGTCCAAGCTGTCAGGAACCTGACAGTTGTAGGAATCAACAAGCATGTTCATACATGCGCTAATATCTCTTGCCTTGCTTTTCCCCAGTCCGCAAGGTTTGACAATGGCCTCAATGTCACTGACATCTGCAGCGGCCAGTTCTTTTACTCCCGGATATTTTGCGAAAAGATCCTGCACCACAACATTCACCCTTGCATCAGTGCACTGCGCCGCCAGGCGGACACTGACAAGTAACTGCCATGCGTGTGATGTGTCGAGAGTGCATACCGTATCAGGGTATTCCTTCTTCAGCCTCTCGATAATGTCCAACGTTCTCTGTTTTTTGGTATATCTCTTCTGCGATTCCATAAAAGACCTCCGGTTTTGAACATCAGCTTATGAAAAACTCTCTTTTGAGAGGACTGATGCTTCTTGTCAGATTTTCCTGGAAAAACTGATACATTCTTCTATATGATAACATGAAAGCCACGCAAATGGATATCGAAAAGCAATTCTTAATAAAAATGTTAGAAGTGTGAAAATTTGATTGGGAATTGCTTGCGAAAAGTTATACAGCGTGAAAAGGATAATTGACAAAAAACTGCCCCGCAGCCATGACATCTTGCCATCGTGGATGGTAGATTTATCATATATGCGTGGCAGTCTTTCTTAGAAATTCTTTACGACAAATATCTTTGCAACGAAATCCAGACCGTTAAATTCTTACTGCAAATCCTTGCTGATTTTACTTCGTACCAAATATTCTGTCGCCGGCATCGCCAAGTCCCGGGCAGATGTATGCGTTCTCATTCAGCTCGCGGTCAACATGTCCAACGTAGAGCTGTATGTCCGGATGAGCCTTGAGAAGTCTCTCGATACCCTGTGGTGCAGCGATGATGGACATGAACTTGATGTTCTTGCCGCCGTGCTGCTTGATGAAGTCCACGGCTGCAACTGCTGATCCGCCTGTTGCCAGCATAGGGTCTGTAACAACGATGAGTCTCTCATCGATAGGATCAGGGAGCTTGCAGTAGTATTCATGAGGCTCATGTGTCTCCTCATCTCTGTACAGTCCGATGTGTCCGATCTTGGCTGTAGGAACAAGAGCCTGAAGTCCGCTGACCATTCCGAGACCTGCGCGGAGAATAGGAACTATCGCAAGGTTTCTTCCTGCGATGACCGGTGTCATGCACTCCTCAATAGGAGTCTCAATGCATACTTCCTCAGTAGGAAGATCCTTTAAAGCCTCATATCCCATAAGCATTGCAATCTCTTCAACGAGTGCACGAAACTCAGCAGTTCCGGTGTTCTTGTCTCTGAGCTTTGATATCTTGTGCTGAATAAGTGGATGTGTCATTACTGTGTAATCTGTCATATTGTGTAACCTCCTGAATAATACGGATAATGTAATGCGGAGCGATCAGCGTGTTATAAAAACCACACAGATCGGAAACAACCGCAAATGTTATGATTATGATTCTATATCAGAATTCTGTGGATTCATTCCAAGTCCGCGGCTTACGTCGCCCTTGGTGTTCTCGCCAAATGTATAGTCGTTGCCAGGCAGAATAGCATTCAGCAGGATGCCGAATATAGCGGCAAGGGCAAGACCTGTGAGGGTGATGGTTGTTCCGCCGATTGTAAATGTGAGACCATTTGTAAATCCGAGACCGCATACCATGATAACGGCTGCTATTATCAGATTTCTTGACTTTGTGAAGTCAACGTGGTTCTCGACCACATTTCTTACGCCGATGGCAGATATCATTCCGTAGAGGATGAAACTTATACCGCCTATGATGGCAAGTGGCATTGAGCTGATAATTGCTGAAACCTTAGGTATGAATCCGAGGATTACTGCAAATAAAGCAGCAAGTCTGATGACCCTTGGATCGTGTACACGGCTGAGCTCGAGAACTCCTGTGTTCTCGCCGTAGGTTGTATTTGCAGGACCGCCGAAGAGGGCTGACAGTGAGGTTGCAAGACCGTCACCGATAAGCGTTCTGTGAAGTCCCGGATCCTCAAGGAAATTCTGGTCGACTGTAGCTGATATAGCACAGATGTCACCGATATGTTCCATCATGGATGCTATGGCGATGGGAGCCATTACAAGTATGGCTGTTATGTCAAACTTGCAGATCTGGAAAGGTGGCAGTCCGAGAAACTTTGCATCGGAAACTGTCGAAAAGTCCAGAATAGCTGTTCCGCCAGGATTAGTCACACCACAGAGGTGAAGGATAAGTGCCACACCGTATGAGATGAGCACGCCCATGAGGATAGGGATGATCTTGAACATTCCTTTGCCCCATATGTTGAACACGATTACGACAGCCAGTGCGATAAATGCAAGCAGCCAGTTGTTTGATGCGTTTGATATGGCTGACGGTGCAAGGCTCAGGCCGATACATATGATGATAGGTCCGGTAACCACAGGTGGAAGGAATCTCATGACTCGCTTAACACCTACAAGTTTGACGATGAGAGCCAGAATCAGATAAAGGAGACCGGCAACCACGATACCGCCGCAGGCGTACGGAAGTTTTTCGCCCATTGTCATGTCTTTGAAAATTCCTGTTTTCAAACCTGCCACCGTGGAGAAACCTCCGAGAAAAGCGAATGATGAACCGAGAAATGCGGGTACCTTGAGTTTCGTACATAAGTGGAAGAAGAGTGTTCCAAGACCGGCACATATGAGAGTTACCTGAATTGAGAGTCCCTCGCCTTCAAAGTAGCCGTTTACGAGAAGTGGAACTAGAATTGTTGCGCCAAACATGGCGAACATGTGCTGGAATCCGAGCAAAAGCATCTTTGGAATTCCGAGCTGACGTGCGTCACGGATGGCATCTTTTTGATTATCCATAAGTAATAATCCTCCCTTTTTGTTTTTTCTAATTATAGTTTTTTTTATGGGTAAGGTCAATTTGATTAGTGCACTTTTGTAAAAAAATATGTCAAATTTCGAGCCTGATACTGATATAGAAAATTAATAATTTCAGGATTGGATCATAATAAAAAATTAATCTGTATATGACATAATTTTATTGTGCACATAAGCGGCGCGAAAATTCGATAAATACCGCATAAACACAGGATTTATACAGTTTGTATGGATATTGCTGGAAAATCAGACGGAGATTTTAATACACGATCTGATCAAATATGTAAGATCTGGTAACACTTGACATATTGTTACAGAATTGTTACAATTTCGTTGATTATTGAATGAGGGAAAAAATAACATAATTTCATTCAGGGAGACGTAAGATGATAGAATTGGAGAACGTGAGCATGACATACCCTGGTGGTATAGAGGCTCTCAAGAATGTGAATATAAACATAGAAAAAGGAGAGTTCGTATTCATAGTTGGAAGCAGCGGATCAGGAAAGACAACACTGTTCAAGCTGTTGCTCAAGGAACTCGATCCTACAGCCGGAAATATCACGGTTGCCGGTTATGACTACAGCAAGATAAAGAACAAGGATATACCGAAGGTCAGAAGAAGGATAGGAGTGGTGTTCCAGAACTTCAGACTGCTTAAGGACAGGACCATATACGAGAATGTGGCATTTGCACAGAGAGTTATCCAGACTCCGGTTAGATATATAAGAAGACGAGTGCCAGCGATGCTTACACTGGTGGGACTTGCAGACAAATACAAGTCATATCCGAAGGAGCTTTCAGGTGGTGAGCAGCAGAGAGTAGCCATGGCGAGAGCGCTGGTAAACAATCCGGATATCATCCTTGCGGACGAGCCGACCGGAAACCTTGATCCGAAGAATTCGCTTGATATCATGAATCTCCTTGAGGATATCAACAAGAGGGGAACCACGGTTGTGGTTGTAACTCACAACAAGGATATCGTCAATGAGATGAAGAAGAGAGTTATCACGCTTAAGAAGGGCGTGATCATCAGCGATGAGAAGGAAGGAGGATATATAGATGAAGATTAGTACATTTTTCTATATCCTCAGACAGGGATTTGCGAATATAAGAAGAAACATACTGTTCTCACTGGCATCGATAGGAACGATCATATCGTGCCTCTTCCTGTTTGGAATCATCTATGCGGTGGTTGTGAACTTCCAGTCGGGAATGCAGGAGCTTGAGAGCACGGTTACAATATCGGTATTCTTTGATGAGGATACCTCAGATGAGACGATACAGCTGATAGGTGAACAGATAAGAACACTTGATTATGTAAATACGATGGATTTTGTATCGGCAGATCAGGCGTGGGATAACTTCGTTAAGCAGAACTATGACAATCCACAGGCTGCAAAGGATGCATTTGGAGATGACAATCCGCTTAAGAATGCAGCGTCATACGAGGTGACGCTCAAGGATGTGTCAAAGCAGCCAGAGTTCGTTGCATTCGCACAGGGGCTTTCAGGAGTGAGAAAGGTCAAGAGTTCAGATGTGACGGCTGACAGCATAACGACACTTTCGTCACTGGTAGGATATGCATCCATCGGAATAGTAGTCATACTGATGCTGGTGTCCATCTTCCTTATAAGCAACACTATCACGATAGGAATCACGGTGCGCAAGGAAGAGATCGGGATCATGAAGCTCATAGGAGCGACAAATGTGTTCGTAAGGGCGCCGTTCATCATAGAGGGTGTCATCATAGGAGCTGTGGGATCGGCGATACCGTTGGTTCTTCTGTATTATATGTATGACAAGATACTGACATATGTGGCAGGAAGATTCCAGGTTGTAACGACACTGTTTGCATTTGTGAGCCAGAAGGAGCTGTTCAGCACGATGGTTCCGGTCGGACTTGTACTCGGTATAGGAGTCGGACTTGTGGGAAGTATTCTGACGACAAGGAAGCATTTGAGAGTGTAGTGCTTTAAGGCGATGAGAGAATATAGCAGTGCAGAGATAGTAGCAATGCACAAAAATTTCACATTTAGTTATCACTTTTTTAGCGGTAGTATGTGTTATAATATTGATAAGTAGGGCATAAAGACAAAACATTGTGATATGCATTTAGGAGGCATGGATAATGAGAATAGATTTATATAATATAAAGAAGAAAGGTATGCAGATGGCTGTAGTTACCACAGGAGCAGTGCTCATGTCGTTTACATCATTATTTGCAGTTCCGGGATTCAGTGTACATGCAGAGGAAACCAAGGAGGAGGTTGAGCAGCAGAAGGAAGAGGCTCAGCAGGGACAGGCAGAGGCAAAGGCAAACGCAGAGAAGTACCAGAAGAAGGTTGACAAACTTACTGCGACGGTTAACGAGCTTGATAAGCAGGCCACAGATATCAGTACACAGATCGTACAGAAGAAGCAGGAGGCCGATGATCTTCAGACAGAGATAGATGAGACACAGACAAAACTTGCTGAGGCACAGGTCAGCGAGGACAACCAGTATGTGGCTATGAAGAAGAGAATACAGTACCTCTATGAGGAGGGCGATGTAGAATACATAGATGCTCTTATGTCATCCGCTTCATTTGAGGACAGTTTGAATAAGTCAGAGTATGTTGATCAGCTCAGCTCATATGACCAGAAGCAGTTGGACAAGCTGGTAAAGACAAAGAATGATATAGCTGAGTATGAGCAGACTTTGAAGGATGATCTGGCAGATGTTAAGAAGGTTCAGGCTGATCTGGAGCAGAAGCAGTCAGATCTCGACGCGGTAATAAGCCAGAAGAATGAGGAGATCAATAAGTACAGCGGTGACGCTGCCATGCAGCAGGCTCTTGCTGAGGAGTATGCGAGACAGGAGTCAGAGTTGGATGATAAGCTGGCTGAAATAGCACGTCAGGAGGCAGCCAGACTTGAAGAGGAGCGTAAGCAGGAGGAGTTACGGAAACAGCAGGAACAGCAGGAAGATAATAATGGTGGTGCTGATGACACTGACAATTCCGGCAGTGACGACAATTCCGGTGGTGATGACAGCAATAATACAGGCGGTTCATCCACAGGAACAGGTCGGTTCATTTGGCCGGTTTCAGGTCCTATCACAGATTACTTTGGACCTAGAGAGTCTCCAACAGCAGGGGCAAGTTCAAACCATATGGGTATTGATATAGGATGTTCGTATGGAGTGCCTATTGCGGCGGCTGATTCGGGAGTTGTAACAGTAGCCGAGTGGGGCGAAAGTGGTGGTAACTACGTTATGATCGATCATGGCAATGGATTTGTGACAATGTATCTACATAACTCATCACTTGCAGTAAGCGTTGGTGATGTGGTTTCCCAGGGACAGACGATTGCGTATGCGGGATCCACAGGATATTCAACAGGAACACATTGCCATTTCTCAGTATTTCTTAATGGTTCATATGTTAACCCTTTGGATTACCTGTAAAGAAATATTTATATAGTAAATAAAAAGGCGCGGTTCATGAATGAAAAGTGAATTGCGCCTTTTGCTTTTTGTACGTGGGAAAAGATCCTGACACCATATATAGTGGTGGGGAAAATGGCGTTTAAAACATTCGATTAATTAAGAAAAAATAGGATCTGTGTCGGTTGACATAAGTGTTAAAAGTATTTATACTCACACTGGACTGACTATTTAGAGATTTAAGGAGTGTATCATGGTTTTTTCGAGCATGGAGTTTTTGTTTAGATTCCTGCCTTTATTTTTGCTTATCTATTTTGTGACAAAGCCGAAGTACAGGAATATTGTACTGCTTTTGGGCAGCCTTGTGTTTTATGCATACGGCGAGCCTGTATATGTGTTCTTGATGATGTTTTCAATTGTGTTCAACTACTCAGTTGCAAGGCGTATAAAGCGTTTCTATGACATAGAAGTCTATTCGGAGATAGACTGTTCATTTGAGCGCAACTGCTGGCTTGCGGTTGCCATGGTGTTTGACTTTGGCATGTTGTTTGTGTTCAAATACATCAATTTCTTTATTGAGATAATCAACACCGCTGCAGGCACGAAGATATTTGACGATGTGGCAGTTACTCTGCCGCTTGGAATAAGCTTTTATACATTTCAGATCACATCATATATATTTGATGTGTACAGACTGAAGTATCAGGCGGACAAGAGCATCATCAAGTTTGGAACATATGTGAGCATGTTCCCACAGCTCATAGCGGGACCTATAGTCAGCTATGATGAGGTTAAGCCTGAACTGGATCATCGTGAGACAAAAGCTGACGACATAGAGCGCGGTGCGACTCTGTTTGTGCTCGGACTGGCATACAAGGTGCTTCTTGCAAATAAGATCGCAAGTCTATGGAATGACGTTCTGACCGTTGGCCCGTTTGGAATAAATACGCTCACGGCATGGCTTGGCTCCTGGGGATATTCGTTCCAGCTGCTTTTTGACTTTATGGGATATTCGGTTATGGCTATAGGAATCGGTCTGATCCTCGGCTTCAAGATCCCAGAGAACTTCAAGGATCCGTATATGGCGCACTCTTTGACAGATTTCTGGAGGCGCTGGCATATCACACTTGGCAGATGGTTCCGTGAGTATGTGTATATACCTATGGGCGGAAATAGAAAGGGCAGGCTGAGAATGATACTTGCCATGTTCACAGTCTGGATGTTTACAGGACTGTGGCACGGGGCAGACTGGAACTTTCTCATATGGGGATTGTTTCTTTTTGTAGTGCTTCTCATAGAGAAACTGTTTCTCGGCAAGGTATTTGACAAGGTGAAGATATTAGGACATGTGTACATGTTCTTCCTCATACCAGTGTCATGGACAATATTTAACATAAGCGATCTCAAGACACTCTACCTGTATCTTAAGAGGATGCTTGGAATGAATATAGAGGGGTCGGTGCTTATTCACGCTACGGACAAATTAAATATGCTGATACAAACGTATTGGTGGCTTTTGCTCCTCTGCATTGTGTTCAGTACACCGTGGCCGAGAAAGCTTATAGAGAGATTCTACAAGAACTGGCTATGCAAGCTTATCATGCTTGTGTTGTTCTGGTTCTGTGTATATCAGATAGCAAAGGGTGGTTCAAATCCATTCCTTTACTTCAGGTTTTAAGGAGGTGGGCACATGAAGAAATTATGGCAAATGATAAAGGGCTGCCCACTGTTCACAATCCTGATATTGTCTGGGATCATAGTCACCGCTGGTGGATATGCCGGTGCAGCATTGGGAATATACAAATGGGATGTGACATTCAAACATCCTATGGTGCAGACAGTGCTTCTTGATGAGAAAGCCGAATCTGGAAGTGAGAGCGATGCTTCGGAGGTGTCCACAGCGAAAGGAGACCTGGATAAGAATGAACAGCACAAAGACGTAGATAACAGCACGGAGGCTGTAAAGAACGGGAAACCGTTGGAGAAGACAGAAGAGCAGACAGATGGAAAGTCAGAAGACAAATCCGATGCAAAAACCACAGAGAAGTCTTCTGAGAAAAACACAGAGAAATCAACAGAAAAGGGATCTGGCAAAACTACAGAAAAGACGACCAAGAAATCTACAGAGAAGAAAACAGAGGCTACAACTGAGAAAAAGGCTTCAATAGATACAGGTGGTTCGTCGACGCCGATCAGCAGACCGACACAGTACAAGAAGATAAAGACCAGAAAATCTAGAAACAACTGCTACGGAGATCTGACAAAAATCGCACTGGAGACAGATTATCCTTATATAAAGGTCGACAAGTCATACTTTGATGATGCATTGTTTATAGGAGACTCACGTATAGAGGGACTTGCGCTGTATTCAGGTCTTGACAATGCGCAGTTTGCATATATGGAGGGACTTACGACATTTGGCCTTATGAGTGAGAAGATAGCAGCAAATGGAACGGCGACACTCACCGATCTTCTGGGCAGTCAGACATTCAAGAAGATATATATCATGCTTGGAATAAATGAGGCGGGATACAATACAGATTCGTATGTATCTAGTTACATGGATGCGGTATCACAGATTCAGGCTTTACAGCCAGATGCGGTCATATTTATGATGGGCTGCATGCATGTGTCAAGCGATTATTCCGACACGCACGATATAGTGAATAACGATAATATAGATGAGAAGAATGGTGCCATAGCCGCATATGCAGATGGGATTAAGCTGTTTTATCTGGATATGAATACCGTGGTTGACGACGGCAAGGGCGGTCTTATCAAGGATTACACATGGGATGATATACATCTTCAAGCGCAGTACTACAGTGTGTGGGAGGATTATCTCTATTCACATGGTCTGAAGGATGATGCATTTAATTAGAGTTCATAGATTCCGGGGAATCACGGTGAAGACGCATGTGAGTGCGCCGGAACTGTGACCGGAACAGGTGGTTATCAGGGCTTGCGGCTGCGCGGACATTTGGTAATCGCTGCTATAACTGTAAGGAGGCTTAAATGTCAAAAAATCTAGTTATAAAAGACAAATATAAGGGAATCCTGTTCATAATCATGGCGGGATTCTTTTTCTCGCTTATGACATTTTTCGTTAGGATATCAGGTGATCTGCCAACTATGCAGAAGGCATTTTTCAGAAATGCGGTGGCTGCGGTCGTTGCGATCGCGATGCTCATGAGGACTGAGGAGAAGTTCAGGATAAGAAAGGACAGCTGGCCGGGGCTTGCGGCGAGGAGTATATGCGGTACAGCCGGACTCATCTGTAATTTCTATGCCATCGACAAATTAAATATTGCCGATGCAAATATCCTCAACAAGCTCTCCCCGTTCTTTGCGATCATCGCGTCCTATTTTGTTCTGAAGGAGAAGGCAAACAGGATCGAGTGGGCATCCGTTATACTTGCATTTACTGGGGCGGTATTTGTGGTAAAACCTTCATTTCACATGGATTTTCTGTACGCGATGGTCGGGGTTGCCGGCGGACTTGGCGCAGGCGTTGCATATACATATGTGAGAAAACTTGGCAAACAGGGAGAGCGCGGACCAGTCATAGTCATGTGCTTTTCAGTGTTCTCATGCATCGTGACACTGCCTTTTATCATAGTGGATCATGCGCCGATGTCGTGGCAGCAGACTGTATGCCTGCTCTGCGCTGGTCTTGCGGCTGCAGGCGGACAGTTCAGCATCACGGCGGCTTATCAGAAAGCTCCGGCGAAGGAGATATCGGTATTTGATTATAGCCAGGTCATATTTGCAGCCATACTGGGATTTGTATTTCTGGATCAGATACCGGATGCGCTCAGCATTACTGGCTACGTGATAATCATCGGAAGTGCTGTGTTCAAGTGGTGGTACAGTCTGAGACAGGATCGCAAAGCTGCGGATGGACAGTGAATATAGATAAAATCAGTGTAATGATGAATAATTGAAAATACAACAAATAAAAGACGGATATCAGAAGTGTAAAATGGGTAAATGTTAATTTCTGATATCCGTCTTTTATAATGTTAAAATTAAAAAGGAAGGTTATGAGGAGTGGGTTCCGGAATTTCAGAGGCGCCGGACCACTCATCTATGTAAATATGATTGTTGTTAGTCTGAGTGACGGCGAGTGCGCTGATGCTGCCTGGGCACTTCGTACATCCGCTGTCCTCATCAATCTGGTTATATACTACAGGGATACTGTGTTTATTTTGTGTATCGGATGTTAAGGAAGTATGTTGAAAATGTAATTATAGTATGTTCAGTGTGTACGAGAAACACAAGAGCGTAGCGCTACTGGATGTCGCCATATGAAAAGTTATAAAGTATTATCGAGGACGGTTGTAGATTAAGGTTTTTGCATGGTAAAATGATTGTATGAAAATTGATGTGCATCATACGAAAATGACTCTTAAAAAGGGGGTATAAATATATGGATAAAGGAAAAATGCTTGAAGAGATACAGGAAAAGACTGAGGAGATAAAGGGCAGAGCGGAGGAATTGCATAAGGTGATAGAGGAGACCATTGCCCAGAAAAAACAGCAGCATCAGGAGGCGAGGTATATAGAGCTTGGAGCCGGGGACAGCCAGGATAAGAAGACTGTAATCATCAAAGATGGATATGGTCTGGTTCTCGGAGGAGGCGGAGGCAGAGGTTCCTATGAGATCGGAGTGTGGAAAGCCCTTGAGGAGTATAAGGATGTCATAGACATAAAAGCAGTTTCGGGAAGTTCGGTGGGCGCGCTCAATGCAGCGCTTTATGCCTGTGGTGATCTGGATAAGGCGACACAGATGTGGTACGACATAACAAATGACAGAATACTCTCCAACAAAGATATAGACGAGGACAACAGAAATAAGTGGTATGAGTCCATCAAGGAGAAGCTTACGACCATAGACAATCCGGTCATTCAGAGTGCTATAGAGTGTATAGGACTTGACGCGGTGGCAAAGGGAATGAAGATAAAGGATGGATTTTTCTCAAGGGAAGGACTCATGGATATACTGGAAAATTCACCTGTGTTGACCGGGGTATCCAACAGCAAGATGAGCTGTTATGCGACCTGTCTCAATGTGGAGGGTAAGCCCACACCTGAGAGATTTCAGCTTGCAGGCATGGAGCCTTCAGAGATAGAGCGTATACTTCTGGCGTCATCTGCGATACCGGTTATATTTCCGATGGAAACTATAGATCAGACTAAGTATTATGACGGAGGCTTCTTCCTCGGCGGTGATAATGTGCCGATACAGCCGCTTTATGATGAGGGATACCGCAAATTTGTGGTGGTTCATCTGGATGCGCGAAGGACTGACAGATATGACGATGCAGAGATGATACACATCTATCCATCCGTGCCGCTCGGCGGAGCCATAGACGGAATGCTGGATTTCTCACCGGAGGGGGTGGAAAAGAGGATAGCCCAGGGATATAATGACGCGAGGGCTGTCCTGGTGCGGTACTTCGGACTCAGGAAGAAGATAACGGAACATGAGAATCAGTCAGGTGCGTCACTGTATTTCACACGGCATGGACAGACGGTGTGGAACGTGGAAAATAAGATATGCGGTGCCACAGACATAGAACTCACAGAGCTTGGACACAGACAGGCGGAGGAGCTTGGTGAGATCATAAAGAATGGCGGATATCATATAGATGAGATATTGTATTCTCCTCTGGTCAGAGCATCTGAGACCGCAAGGCATATATCTGAGATCACCGGGATCCCGATGAGGGCGGAGGAGAGACTCAGGGAGCAGTGCTTTGGTAAATACGAGGGAACCGCCAGAGATGGAGCAATATTTGCTGAGGCGAAGACACATTTCCTGGATCATTATGAAGGCGGTGAGACTATGGTGCATCTGTGCCAGAGAGTCTACAATCTGCTGGATGAACTAAAAGCGGAGTCCCAGGAAAATGGCAAAACATATCTGCTTGTTGCACACAACGGAATTTCAAGGATAGTGCAGTCATATTTCAATGATATGACAAATAAGGAATTTGCCGCATTTGGAATAAAGAACTGCGAAGTCCGGGAATATAGATTCAGATAGATTCAGAAGAAAAGTGTAATTTTTATGGGGATAAGAACCATAGAAGTTACACTTTTTTGTATTAAAAGATATATGCCGAGGCACTTGATATATAATGAGTACTTCGGCAATGGCATAATGATAAAAAGTATCATTATGAAAGTTGACAGGGAAAAAGATCTGTGCTATTAAATATATGAACAGTTATTCACATGTTTAATTAAACACTGCGATAAGTGCTATAAGCGATTTTTGAAAAATCATATTGCGATTTTGTGTATAGCGTCAGATGAAAAAAGGAGAGAATTATGGGAGAAAAAAGTTTCTTGAAGATCAGTGGAATAAGAAAGAGCTTTGGCTCAGGTGAGAATAGGACAGAGGTTTTAAAAGGGATTGATTTTGAAGTTGCAAAGGGGGAGTTCTGTGTGCTGCTCGGACCATCCGGATCGGGAAAATCCACACTTCTCAATATAATAGGTGGGATCGACAGCCCGGATTCGGGTTACATATCCATAAACGGGGAAAAGACAGGGGACATGGACGAGAAGACATTGACAAGATACAGGAGAAAGCATCTCGGATATGTATTTCAGATGTACAATCTGATCCCAAACCTCAATGTGAAGGAGAATGTAGAAGTCGGTGCTTATCTGAGTGATGATCCGCTGGATGTGGACGAGCTCCTCAAGACACTTGGGTTATATGAGCACAGACATAAGCTTCCAAATCAGCTTTCCGGTGGACAGCAGCAGAGGACATCGATAGGCAGAGCCATCGTGAAGAATCCGGATATACTTCTGTGTGATGAGCCGACGGGAGCACTGGACTACAATACCTCCAAGGAGATACTCAAGCTGATAGAGGATGTCAATCAGAAGTACGGCAACACCATAATCATGGTAACACACAATGATGCCATCAAGAACATGGCGGACAGAACAGTAAAACTCAGGGATGGAATGATAAGACGCAACATAGTCAACGAGAACAAGATATCTGCGGCTGATCTTGACTGGTAAAAGGATGACGTTCGATCGGAAAGGGGACTTGATATGAAGAATCCATTGTGTAGGCGAATTCCAAAGGAGCTCAAAGATGACTTTGGAAAATATATAGTAATATTCCTGTTCATGGTGATAACCACGGGAATGGTGTCCGGGTTTCTTGTTGCCGGAGAAAGCATGAAACAGACGTACAATCAGAGCTTTGACAAATACAATGTTGAGGATGGACATTTTGCCCTGAACAGTGAGGCGACTGACGATATGAAGAAAGCTATCGAGGACGAGGGTGTAACTCTTTATGATATGCCATACTATGACCTTGATATGAGCATAAAAAAATCAGATAGTAAAACTGATAATACTTCGGCAGATGGTGAAAGAAGGACACTGAGAATATTTGAGGTCAGACATGATGTAAACAGGATGTGCACAATGAAAGGCAGCCTGCCAGACAGAGATGATGAGCTTGCCATTGACAGAATGTTTGCTGAGAACAATGACATTGAGATCGGGGATGAACTTGAGGTCGGCGGCAGAGATTACAAGGTGTGCGGATATGTGGCATTATCTGACTACAGTACAATGTTTCAGAATAACAATGACACAATGTTCGATGCCACCATATTTGGTGTCGCTGTTGTGACTGGAACTGAATTTGACAGGCTGCCTGAAAATGGCAGGGAATGGTCCTATGCTTGGAAATATAACGACGGCATGCCCGATGACGAGAAGAAAGAGAAGAAACTTGCCGATGATCTGTTAAAGACGGTATACACTCAGGCAATGATGAATGGGATCACAGTCGACACCTTTATCCCGAGATATCAGAATCAGGCCATCAACTTTACCGGGGAGGATATAGGCAGCGATACTGAGATGATGAAGTGGTTCGAATATATCGTCATCGTGATACTTGCGTTCATATTTGCCGTTACCATCAGCAACACTCTGACAAAGGAGGCGTCTGTCATTGGAACTCTTCGCGCGTCAGGATATACAAAGAGGGAACTGCTCATCCATTACATATCACTTCCTGTCATAGTTACATTTGTGGCATCGATAGTTGGAAATATACTGGGGTATACATGCTTTAAGGATATGGGGGCGCAGCTGTATTATGACAGCTACTCGCTGACAAAGTACGAGACTATCTGGAATGCGGATGCATTTGTCCTGACTACGGTCATACCATTGATAATCATGCTGGTTGTAAATTTACTGGTGGTGAGCAACAAGTTGAAGCTGTCTCCGCTTAGATTTTTGAGACATGATCTCAGCAGATCGAGACGAAAGAAGGCAGTAAAACTTCCACATTGGAAATTTATGACAAGATTCAAGACCAGGGTGATACTTCAGAATATCCCTGGATATGTGGTCATGCTCATAGGAATATATTTTGCACAGGTCCTTATGATGTTCGGGCTGATGCTCAATCCTTTGCTGGAGCACTACCAGGATGATGTGCTGGACAATATGCTGGCTGCACATCAATATGTACTTGATTCACAGGTTGAGACTTCTGTTGATTCGGCTGAGACTTACTGCGTAAAGACACTCAAGACCACAGGGGATATCGATGATGAGATCATGGTGTATGGAATCCATGAGGACAGCAGATATTTCCCGAAGAAGTTAAAAGATGGAGATGTTCTTGTCTCGGATGGCTATGCGGATAAATACAGGCTTTCAGATGGAGATGAGATCAAGCTCAAGGAAAACTATGGGGATGATATTTACAAATTCAAACTGACGGGTTCGGTCAAGTATCCATCCACGCTGGCGATATTCATGACAGAGGATGATTTCAGACAGACGTTTGGACTGGATGAGGGATACTTCACAGGTTATTTTTCGGACGAAGAACTGACGGACATCAGCGACCATGTTGTGTCCGAGATTACAAAGGATGATCTGATAAAGGTATCGAGACAGCTCAAAAAATCTATTGGAAGCATGTTCTACATAGTCATAGCATTCTCACTTTTGATGTTCATGCTGCTTGTATACCTGCTCACAAAGCTCATAGTTGAGAGAAACACGATCTCAATATCAATGGTGAAGATACTTGGATATGACGGCAGGGAGATAGGAAAACTGTATCTGTCGTCCACAACTATCATGGTGGCGGTGGTGACAGTGATAGACATTCTGCTCAGCTATGTATCTCTTAAAGTCATATACAGAGCAATGCTCACGGAAATGCTCAGTGGATGGCTTCCGATATACATGGCTCCTTGGATATTCCCGCTTATGTTTGTCCTCAGCTTTGCATGCTATCTTGTTATAGCGCTGATGCAGATGAAGAAGATAAAGAAGATCCCGATGGACGAGGCACTGAAAAATGTAGAGTAGCACGTGTGATCGGACTATGGCATTATAATAATGGTAATTAAGGAGAATTTTATCCTTTTTACTGTCTGAAAGGGAGTAAAAGATACACAAATGAAAGACTTTGTATCTTATCCCCTGTATTTCAGACGGAATCAGGATAAAATTCTCCTTTTTATCGCGATATTTGCATCATTGTGAAAAACAAATCGTTTTAGACGCTGTACCTACAGGCTCGTTAGATATTTCCTGTCACGGTGACTACCGCAGTTCCAGGCGTTGTCGTTATGACTCCTGTGGCTGTATTCTGGGCAAATGTAGCTGCAGGAACAGTTATCTGCCCTGCAACCGTTGCAAAAGCTCCGGTTGTCTCGTTGTAGGTGTAGTTAGTGGTCTCAGTCCATGCATTTCCGTTGTATGTCACAGAAATGTTGCGGAGAACCGGATTGAAGGTGTCTGTGATCGTCACGTTATCACCCACGGCTGCTTCAGTGTTTCCGTAGTTCTCAATGACAAATGTGTATGTTAGCTGACCGTTTGCCGGAACGATACTTGGACTGACGGACTTTGTGATCGTGAGATCCGGTGAAGCGACAGGAGATACTGTTTCCGTTGCAGTTATAGGATCTGCAAGTCCTCCGCCGGTGATGGTCACGGTGTTGACAACAGAGTCCTCATTGCCACGAGGTGTAAAATCATTGGTTGAAGCCTCATATATGATAGTAGCATTTCCTCCTGCCGGAACAGATATTCCGGTAATGGCAAGAGGTGGACCTGCAGTGACTGCCGGCGCTGTTGAGAGCGTGCCATTTGTATAGTATCTGACAGATCCTGCAATATAGTTCAATGGATAGATTGTATTTGCTCCCACTGTGTAAGCTCCGAGATTATCTGTGAGCGTGAGGTTTGTGAGTGCCAGCGTGCCAGTGTTCACCAGACTCACCACATATGTGATGTTATCTGGCGTTCTGTAAGTGTCAACGACCGCGGTCTTGGATGCGGTAAGGACATCAACGATTTCTCCGGTTATGATATTGGAATTGGTGGATCCTCCGTTGTATGACAGAGTTGCCTGATTAGTGAATGTTGCCATTACTTTACCTCCGTGATATGTTGTGATGAGACTGTTTAAGTCTCTTCTATAGAATATGATAAATGCGGCTGGCAGGTTACATATAATGTTGGGCAGAAGAGGGGGAATGTGTTATACTTAACCTAATTACGCGTAATGGTTATAATGGTTATCAAAGCTTTGAACTTGAATAACAAGATGCGCATAGGGAGGCCGCATATGCGATCAAAAGAGAGAAAAAGAATATTGGCATTTGTGGCTGCGCTTGCTGTATGTACCGGTACAGTGTTTGAGGGGCTGACATCCGGAGCTGGTCAGGTATATGCAGATTGCGATAAACGGAGCAGTATTCAGCAAGGTGCCTCTGAAGGTATACCAGTGAAAATGGTTGACAGCGTGGACGAGCTGGATGAGGCCATGGACGAAGCAGGGATGGTAAAACCTGAAGATCTGGGAAAAAGTGGATACACAGCAGAAATAGGTGGCGAGCTGGCAGGATATGATGTAGGCGGTGACACAAAAGCACAGTCAGAATACAGCCTCAGACGAATAGTGTTATTTGCCGATGAGGTGAGCGATGATTATGGTGCTTCTGATATAATATGCTACGACAAATATGATTATTATATATTTGGATTTGACACTGAACAGGACACAGAGCAGGCATACCGGCAGATGGTAGCGGATTATGGCAGCGACAAATGTATGCTGGATGAGATAATGCATGCGGATGATATACTGGCGGACAGCGGCACATCTACCAGCTCATATACGGCAGTGAGTTGGGGAACGGAATATATGGGAATGGATACCTTGAAAGCGAGCGTGTCATCGTACAGTGTGGAAGCCAGGGTGGATGTGGCGGTCATAGATACAGGAGTGAACGATTCAAATACCCTCTTTGAGGGAAGGATAGATAAGACAGCGAGCAGGAATTGCTATGACAGTGACAACATCGGGGATTACAGTGACAGTCTTGGCCATGGGAGCCATGTAGCGGGGATAATTGCGGATGCCACGCCAGACAATGTCAGACTCACAATATTGAAGTGCTTCTCCGACAGCGGGACTACATCCGGAACGGTTATACAGAAGGGTATAATGGCAGCCATCGATCAGGATGTTGACGTGATAAATATGAGCGTTTGTTTCTATGGGGATAATGCGAAAGAGGATACAAAGGTCACAATAGATGGCTTCATAGCAGAGGCGAAAAAACGCAGCATAGTCATGTGTGTTGCTGCGGGAAATGCGGGCAGAAATGGATCTCCGATGGATGTCGAGGGTAATTCCTATCCGGCAGACAGGGAGGATGTGATAACTGTGTCCGCGCTGCAGAAGCTGACAGCAGGTGATACAGATGGTGTGGGCGATACAACGGTGAAAGTTGACAATACCACAGTGAAGTTTGCCTCGGGATACTCGTATTACGGTGACAAGGTTGATTTCTCTGCGCCGGGAAGTGCCGTGAGGTCGGCATGGAAGGATGGCGGATACAGATCAAATACGGGAACATCCATGGCGTCACCTCACATCGCGGCGGCAGCAGCCTATGTCAAGATGGCGGAGCCTGAGCTCACAAATTACGAGCTAAAGGCGAGACTTATAGAGTACAGCGTAGATCTGGGCGATGCCGGCAAGGATATTTACTGTGGATATGGCTGTCCGTACATGGCTGACTATTTCCGGAACGTGTATGATGATGGATCCGATATCGCTCTGGGAAAATGTACTGTCACAAGGGCTGACAATACCTCTTCGGGCATCAAAGTATTCTAGGATCAGGCAGAAAATGCGGACGGTTACATGGTGTACCGCAAGGAGGTTGGTGTTGGGTATCATTGTATAGCGGTAGTGAATGGGGAAACTTTCACATATGAGGACAATGATGTACAGCCGGGAACGTACTATAGATACGCGGTAAAGGCCTGTAGAGGTGAAAAATTGGGTTCATGTGCGGGAACATTTCTCACAATCAGACTTGCAACGCCAAATGTCGCAGCGAAGAATGTGAAGGGCGGAATAAAGGTTGCATGGAGCAAGACGGCAGGCGCCCAGGGGTACAGGATATACCGGAAAAAGAAGGGAACGTCTTCCTGGTCGGTGTATAAGTCAGTCAAAGCCGGAACGTGTTCAATGATGGATACGGGAGCCAGCCCGAACGCCACATATATTTACACGGTGAAAGCATATCACAGCTATGTGTGGAGCTCTTATAGTTCTGGCGGGGCATCGGCGTATAGAGTGCCAGATGCTACATTTGTATCGGTGAGGTCTGATGCTAAAAGGTCTGTGTATGTAAAGTGGAAAAAGCTTTCCGGTATCACGGGATATCAGTTGCAGAGAAGCTATGATGCCTCATTTTGCGAATACAGGGCGGTTAATCTTTCCGGCAGTGCGATGGACAGAACAATGAAATATCTTACGCCTGGTAAGACCTGTTATGTCAGGATAAGGTGTTATAAAAAGTCAGGCGGAAAAGTATATTATGGGGCCTGGAGCACAGTGAAGAAGATAAAAGTCAGGTAATTATGATTATATTATAGAAGACAGAAGGCAGGATATATGGCAGAAAATAAAGATATGGAGAACTACAGGGCAACCTCCGCAGAGGAGGAAGAGGATTATTTTGACAATGTTGAGCTTGAACTCGACTACAGCATAAGTGTGACCGAGGGCTCTGTTGAACTGAAGAAAGACAGCATAAAAGAACAGAAGAAATACATGAGAGACAGCCATGGCGATATGGATGATGAGGAGTTCCTTCAGAACATGCAGCTTGTGAACAATGATGAGGCATACCTCACAAGGGCTGCAAAACGGCTTGAGGTGTATGAACATCAGAAGAAAAATCCGTATTTTGGAAAGGTCACGTTCAGATACGATGATGAAGGAGATGTCATTCCATTTTATATAGGAATGGCTGGATATGAGTCGGATATGAACAATGAACAGCTTATATACGACTGGCGTGCCCCGGTATCTTCTATGTATTACGCATATGAGAAGGGACCGGCGTCATACACGGTGAACACGGAGGATATGGGCAGTGAGAAGTTCACAGGGCATATAATTGAGAAGAAGCAGTTCGTTATCGTAAATGGAAAACTCAGGGAGGCTGTGGATACCGATGCAAATATAAATGATGTCATACTGCTTGAGGCTCTTGGCGGAAACAGCAGTGTGAAGATGAAGAGTGTGGTTGCGACAATACAGAAGGAACAGGATGCTATCATAAGAAATAGAACGGCATACAACCTGATTGTTGACGGCAGGGCAGGAAGCGGCAAGACTGTCATCGCCATGCACAGGCTCGCCTGGCTGCTCTACAATTACAAGACGCTGGACAGTGACAAGGTCATGATACTTTCACCGAATAGTATATTTGGAGATTATATATCGGATGTGCTCCCGGAACTTGAAGAAAACAGTGTGCCGGAGAAGGAATTTGACAGTCTCCTTGAGGAGCTTTTGTATATAGATGAGGAGTATGAGACAAAGCTTGAACAGTCCGAGTTCATCATAGACAGCGGGGATCAGGAGAACCAGAGGATAAGGAACCTAAAGGTCAAGTCATCCATAGGATTTTATGACAGGTTCAATGAATTCCTGGAGAGGTATGTTTCAGAGATAAAGTTCAGAACGTTCCACTACCAGAAAGTGGAGTACACAGGCGATGACATATCAGCCATGTTCAACGGAAGATTTTCAAGGAAGCCGGTGTATGAGAGATTTGAAAATATAGCTTATTTTATAGTGGACAGAGTCGAGGATAATTCTCCGAAGGAATTCCCGGAGGAGAAGAAAAATAATCTTGCAAGGCAGATACAGAAACAGATGGTCAATCTGTTTGCGGAGAGAAATCTAGTGAAGCTATATGTGGATTTTCTTGCAGAGATGGAGCCGGAATATCCGGGAATATCAGAGTACAAAAATGAATACGGGAAGATATGTTATGAGGATATACTTCCGATACTTTATCTTCAGGTATATTTCTACGGATGCAATACCTACAACAATATAAAGCATCTAGTCATAGATGAGATGCAGGACTACACGATATTCCAGTACGCGATTTTAGACAGGATATTTGGATGTAAAAAAACTATCCTGGGAGACCGCTATCAGGTGCTTTTCTATAATCCGGAAGAGACTGTGGTAGATGTCCTCACGAAGATATTTGCAAAGAGAAACGGCCAGGGTGGTTATGAGCTCATGGAGCTTTCAGAGTCGTACAGATCCACGGCGGAGATCACGGAGTTCTGCAATAATATACTCGGCGACGAGGGTATAGGCGGAAATACAGTGGAGAGGCATGGCAGGGTGCCGGAGGAGATACAGTGCGGATCCCTGGATGAGGCTGTGGAATTTATAAATGACAAGCTGAGCTACGGAGATATGGATGCGTACGACAATATAGCCATTTTGACAAATGACGAGGCGGATGCGTACGAGGTGTACAGGCAGTTATCCGAGTACACTGAGGTGACACTAATCACAAACCAGTCAGTGGTATATTCTGGAGGTGTGGTCGTGCTTCCAAAGTTCCTTGCGAAGGGAATGGAGTTTGACGCGGTGTACGTCATGACGGATGGAACTTATAAAAACAGTATGGTGACAAGACATACACATTATATTGCATGTACGAGAGCTTTGCATGAGCTTTATGTTATCGATGTGATGCAGAGTGAGTGATATAGTTACAGAGATACAATATAGAGAAAAGTTATACGGCATCTTCATTTTGAATGAAGATGCCGTATTTTACGCGAGCAACGAGCCAAAGTCCGTGCTTGCAAATTGTGCAAATTGTGCAAAAATTACATAATAACACAAATAACGCACTTTTATTATTGCAGAACACACAAATAAATGCTATTATCAAGGAAACGAGGAAACCAAGAAGAGTTTTCGAGTTTCCTGAGAATGTTCAGTAAGTACAGGGACATGATGGATACCTGTGGACAGGAGGGTGTTATGGACGGAGAAACACAGCAGCAGTTACGGCTTAGAATATACGAGGCGACCATAGAAGAGTTCCGTGAGAAGGGGTTCAAATTCACCATGGACGATATGGCAAGACGCCTTGGTGTGAGCAAGAAGACAATATATCAGGTTGTGAGAGACAAGGAAACATTATTCTTTGACACAGCGACATATATATATGAGCAGATTAAGAGAAGTGAGCAGGCGGTCATGGATGACGACAGCCTGACCACGGTGGAGAAGATAAAGGCAATACTCATAGCCATGCCTGACAGCTACAGCGAGCTGGACTGGAGACAGATATATCAGCTTGAAAAATCGTATCCAAGGATATTTGCCAGGGTGAGAGTAATGATGGAGCAGCAGTGGGATAATACCATAGAGCTCCTGAGACGTGGAATTGACGAGGGAGTTATAAGAGATATTCCGATACCGGTTATCAAGACCATGTTCGAGGCCACACTTGAGAAATATATGGAGACTACAGTCCTGATAGATGCAGGACTTACATTTGACGAGGCGGTGCAGTATACACTGGATGTGCTTATGGATGGTATATCCTGTAAGGAGCAGAAATTGCTATGAATGAAGGGATTATCTGGAATAGGCCCCCGCGACCGGTTCAATTCACCGGGGTGAGATGGGCGGTATATATTAAAGACAGGAGGGTGTGCTATGGGAAAAAGATCTGAGGTTATATTTGGAAACAGGATGAGCAGCCAGGTAGTGAAAAGGGCGGAGAACTCCAGGGAGAGATTTGTCAGGAGATTCGGTGATGACAGTGATGTTGACTATCCGCTGGCAATTGTTAAAAATCCTTATATTGGAGATACTCTCGGCGTCTCCAACATTGTTATAGACAGCGGAGCCAGTGACGATGCGGGTACTGGCGGCTGGGAGGATTTTGACCGTGACAAAGGAATCATAGTTGGAAATATCAGGATGGGATTTGGACACTACAGAATATCCATGGCGATAGCATCTGCGGCAAATCATTTGGGATATAAGCCATACTGGATGGATCTCAATTCCTACAGTGAGACCACAGGCGGAAAGGTCATAGAGGCACAGAACAAACTGTATTCTCTGGGCTCACGGATATCAGGAAAGAGTAAGGTCTTTAATAAAGCGGTGTGGGAGCCAATGAACTATGAGGGCTTCAGGAAGCTGTCATACAATGCCTCGGATCAGATGAATGCGGAGCTTATGACACCGGTGTTTGGAAATGTTCCAAAGGATATCCCACTTGTGGCTACACATGTGTGGCCGGCTCAGGCAGCAGTCCACGCAGGAATGAAGCATGTGGTAAACGCCATTCCGGACAACTGGCCTATGGCGCTCCACCTTGCGGAGGGAAGCCTTCATACGGTGCAGACAAGATCGGCATACCTCGGTTACAGGACGCTGAATGGAATGCAGGGGGATGAGGTGCTTAAGCCTATGCCCGGCGATTCCATCAGATACGTTGGACACTATATAGACCATGAGCTGGTGGCAGCCATAGAGGAGGACTGTGACAGGAGAATAGAGAGAAGAAAGAGAAAAGCACCGATGCGTTTCTTCCTCACCATAGGAGGAGCCGGAGCGCAGAAGGATATATTTGCAGCTATTATCAGGACGGCGCTTGCCAGCGTGAAGAAGGGCAACATGGTTCTGTACGTGAATCTAGGCGATTATATGAATGTATGGGAAGAGCTGGTGAGAGAGATACCAGCTATGGAGAGCCTTGTCACTACACATTTCGATGACTGGAGCGACACCACAGCATTTGCGGATACGGCTCTTAAGGAAGAGGTGCACGGAATACACGCATTTTGCCACGAGAATATATATGAGGCTGTGTACTGCACTAACCTTCTCATGAGAAGCTGTGATGTACTCATAACGAAGCCGTCTGAGCTGGCCTTTTATCCAGTTCCAAAGCTGTTCATCAAGAGAGTTGGCGGGCATGAGCAGTGGGGCGCAATACACTCGGCGGAGATCGGAGATGGAACACTGGAGTGCCGTGACATACCACACACACTCCAGATGATGAAGCTGTTCATGCAGGATGACAGCATACTCACAGGCATGTGTGAGAACATAAAGCGAAACAAAGCGGACGGAATATATGACGGAGCGTATGAGGTAGTAAAACTGGCGATGAATATGAAGAACTGAGGCGTAAGGATTGCGGTCAGAATAATCAGCAGGCGTGGATTAGCACTGCTTTTAAGGAGGGTTACATTATGTATAAGGTAAAGAAGAAAGAGACATTTATACCATCATCAAATGGCAAGGACAAGCTGCATGTTATCGTGTGGGAGCCACAGGGGGAGATAAGAGCGATACTTCAGATATCCCATGGAATGATAGAGCTGATAGACAGATATGATGAATTTGCAAGGTATCTTGCAGCAAAGGGCTTTGTGGTGGCAGGAAATGATCATCTGGGACATGGACTCACGGCGGCAAATATGGATGAACTTGGATATATGAATGCCTACGATGCGAGCAAGGCAATAGTCGCGGATCTTCATAGAGTCACTAGAAGTCTGAAGAAGGCATACAAAGGAGTACCGTTCTTCCTGATGGGACACTCTATGGGTTCATTTATGGCGAGACGATACATGAGTGACTACGGCTGGGATCCAAAATATCCGTCACCTTACACGGAGGGCTCAAGTGTGGACGGCTTTATCTGCATGGGAACTGGAAGCATGCCGGAGTATATGCTACAGATCGGCAGACTTGTGCTGGAGCTTGAGAAGAGCCAGCATGGCGAGAGGTACAGGAGTACCCTCATGGAACTGCTTGCATTTGGAACATACAACAGGGGTATTCCAAGGACAACTATAGTGAATGGTGAAGTGAGAAAGAGGACAAATAAAGACTGGGTGAGCCGTGATCCGAAGCGCGTGGACGCATACGTGGATGATCCTCTGTGCCAGTTCTCATTTACACTGAAGGGCTACGAGACGCTCTTCAACACCCTTCACTATATACAGGAAGACAGAAATATCGCCAGGATACCGAAGAATGTGCCGGTTCTGTTCGTGTCCGGTGACAGTGATCCAGTGGGACACTACGGCAGGGATGTTCTGAAGCTTTACGAGCTATACCACAGAAGGGTGTCACACAATGTTGCATGCTATCTGTATGAGGACTGCAGGCACGAGATACTGAACGAGCTGTGCAGGGATAAGGTGTTTGACGATATTGACAAATGGCTGGAGACAAGGCTGGCAGATATAAAAGGTTAGGCCTTTAAGGAGGTTATATATGGGAGATAATACACAGCAGGGCGTGTCTGAGGGTGGCCTTCAGAAAAGGACAAAGATAGCCTACGGAGTAGGGGCTGTGGGAAAGGATATGGTGTATATGCTGGTGGCCAGCTATATACTGTATTATTACAATTCGGTGCTCGGCGTCAGCTCGGTGTTTATAGGAACCGTGCTGATGGTGGCGAGGGTGTTTGATGCATTTAACGATCCTATCATGGGCATCGTGGTGGCAAAGACCAGAAGCAGATGGGGAAGATTCAGACCGTGGATATTCTCGGGAACTGTGTTGAACGCGGTGGTTCTCTATGCTATGTTCGCTGTGCCGGAGAGTATGGGAGCTGGTGGCATGAAGGTGTTCCTGACAGTGACATATTTCCTGTGGGGAATCACATACACGCTGATGGATATTCCGTACTGGTCCATGATCCCGGCCATCACTGAGCCGGGCAAGGAGAGGGAGAATCTGTCGGCGCTGGCAAGATCCTGCGCTGGCGTGGGTTCTGCCATACCTACTGTACTTACCATGATAGTGGTTCCAGCCATAAGTGGCGCAGCATTGGCGGTGGACAAGCTGAATATTACGGATTACCGTATCGGATTTAAGTGGTGGGCACTGCTGGTTGCAGTTGTATTTGTCATTTCAGAGACCATATGCGTGGCAAATGTAAAGGAGAAGAGTGACACTGCCCCAGAGGCTCATGGTATAGGGGAGATGTTCCATTCACTTGTGACAAATGACCAGGCACTGGCAGTAGTCATCACCATCGTGCTCGTAAATTCCGCACTCTATATAACAAGCAACCTTCTCATATATTTCTTCACATATGACATAGGAAGTGAGAGCGGATATGCGCTATTCTCCGCATTTGGCGGCGGCGCGCAGATACTGGCTATGATGTTCTTTCCACTTTTTAGAAAAAAGATGTCCAAGAGAAAACTGTTCGTACACTCTGTTGTATATGAGATCGTTGGCTATGTGATGTTGCTTGCCTGCAGCCTTGCAGGAGTTACACACATGAACGTGGCCGGAGTGCCTTGCTGGTACGTTCTGTTCATACCGGGACTTCTGGTATTTGCGGGAAGCGGACTTCTCAACGTGCTGATAACTGTGTGTCTTGCAGACAGCATAGACTACGGAGAGTACAAGAACGGACAGAGGGATGAGAGCGTCATATGCTCCATGCAGACATTTGTCGTGAAGCTTGCGTCGGGAGTTGCAGTGTTTTTTGCCGGACTTGCCATCAAATGGGTGGGGCTCGTACAGTCAGCGGATGGAACATCGGAGGTCATAGAGCAGAGCACGGGAACCCTCATGGGACTTTCCATGATGATGACAGTTGTTCCGATAGTTCTTCTCATTATAGGACTGGTATTCTTCATTAGAAAATACAAGCTGACAGAGGAGCGGATGCAGGAGATCATGACAAAACTGAGATAGGAGAGGGGCGATATATATTATTAGGAGGAACCGTTATGATCAGATATATAGAAGAAAATCAGGTATTCATACTGGAGACAAAGTCAACTCAGTATGCCATGTGTGTGCGCCCAGATGGACACCTTGAGCACCTGTATTATGGTGGCAGGAGTCAGGATGGCGGAGATCTGAATACGGTGGGCCTTTGGGATGCGGCACGTGACAGAAGTCTGTTCGAGACCGGTAATGCCATAGCGCTAGGCGGTGGCCTCACACTTGAGAATATGCTGCAGGAGTTGTCATCGACCGGCAAGGGGGATGTCAGCGAGCCGTTTGTCTGCATGACTCATGCAAATGGAAGTACGACCTGCGACTTCGTGTACGAATCTTATGAGATAAAGAATGGCAGGGATGAGCTTGAAGGACTTCCTTGTGCAGTGGAAAGTGGTGGTGGAATGGGCGAAGGCACTGGTGTGGCTGATGAAGTAACACAGCTCATTGTAACCCTGCGGGACACATTCTACAGACAGAAGCTTGAGCTTATATATGTCACATGGGATGACTGTGACGTGATAACTAGAAGTGCCAGACTGACAAATGAAAGTGATGATGTAGAGCGGGTGGACAGACTTATGTCCACACAGATCGACATGAGAATGTATAAGGAATATGACATGATACATTTTGGAGGAGCATGGGCAAGGGAGATGCACAGGTCGGAGCACCCTGTACGGCAGGGAAAGGTGGCTGTCTCATCATCAACCGGAACCTCCGGCAGCAGGGCAAATCCATTTTTCATGGTGGCGGAGCACGGTTGTTCTGAGGAACATGGTGAGTGTTACGGTTTCAATCTCATATACTCAGGTGACCATATGGAGAGCTGTGAACAGAATTCCTATGGGCGTATGAGAATCATTGGCGGAATCAATCCGGAAGGGTTTACATTTGTACTTGGACCGGGAATGTCGTTCCAGTCGCCGGAGGCAGTCATGACATATTCAGATACAGGATTTGGCGGGGTCAGCAGCCGTATGCATGCATTTGTCAGAAGACATATAGTCAGAGGCCTTTGGGCGGACAGGGAGAGACCGGTTCTGCTGAACAGCTGGGAGGCTGCTTATTTTGATATAAATGAGAAGAAACTCTTGAAGCTTGCAAAGGAGGCAAAAAAGTGCGGCATAGAGCTGTTCGTCATGGATGACGGATGGTTTGGGCACAGGGATGATGACACATCCTCACTTGGGGACTGGCAGGAGAACCTCAGCAAGCTTCCGGGAGGAGTAAAACAGCTTGCGGATAAGATAAATGCACTTGGACTGGAATTTGGCATATGGGTTGAGCCTGAGATGGTGAACGAGGATAGTGACCTCTACAGGGCGCACCCAGAGTGGGCGGTCAGAGTGCCGGGACAGAGTCATGCCGAGGGACGTCATCAGATGCTGCTGGATCTCACTAACAAGGAAGTGAGAGATCATATAGTGAACTCTATGACGAAGGTGTTCTCATCTGCGAATATTTCATATGTTAAGTGGGATATGAACAGGATCATGTCGGATCGTTACAGCCAGACGCTGCCATCTGACAGGCAAGGCGAATTTGGACACAGGTATGTGTTGGGACTCTACGATATCATGGGAAGGCTTACGAAGCGTTTCCCTGAGATACTGTTTGAGGGATGTGCCGCCGGGGGCAACAGATTTGATCTCGGCATACTGTGTTACATGCCGCAGATATGGGCAAGTGACGATACGGATGCCAGGGAACGGCTTGAGATACAGACTGGTTACAGCTATGGCTACCCTATGTCGGTCGTCAGCAGTCATGTGTCGGGATGTCCGAATCATCAGACGCTCAGGGTTACTCCGCTTGAGACAAGATTCGGAGTAGCGGCATTTGGAGTGCTGGGCTATGAGTGCAACCTGTGCGATATGAAGAAGAAAGATCTTGAGGCTATAAAAGAGCAGGTGGAGTTCTACAAGAAACACAGGCGTACACTTCAGTTCGGTGAGTATCACAGGATTGAGAATGGCACGGTGTCAGAACTAAAGAGAAATGTGTACCAGTTTATGACGGTGGCGCAGGATGGCTCAGATGCAGTAGCCTGCTATTATGAGGGCCAGGTGATACCGAATTACACTTACAAGCACCTGAGAACAAAAGGACTTGATGAAAACGCTATGTATGTCCTGGAGGGCAGAAACCTGCAGTACAGCGTAAAAATCATGGGAGATCTCATCAACATGGTGACACCGGTTCATGTAAAGCCGGATTCTCTGACTCAGAGTGCGATAGACAAAGTGGTTAAACTGCCCGGCGAGAAAGAATGCGTGAAAGCGTCCGGTGCGGTGTTTAACCGTGTCGGAGTGAACCTTGCGCCTGGTTTTGCGGGAACGGGATACAACGACCAGACGGCTCTATGGACGGAGCATGGACTGAGATTATATACCTTCACTAGACAGTGACGTATATTACTACATGCAACATTAATATACTGGATCGAGGAGTTGGAAAAAACTTACATTTTAAAAATAGTGGAAATAATATCTAAAATGTGTTATCTTACTCTTATAGAGAATTGTTCTTGATAAATTTGATCTGTATGTCTGTAATATTTATCAGTGGGGCGGACCTCAATAAATGTCTACAAATTCCAGAAGGAGGACTATATAATGAGTGACAAGCGAAATACATGGCAGAAAAAGGTCATTTACTCTGTTATAAAAGAGCTCAAGACTCATCCTACAGTCCAGAGTCTGATAGATGAATTGGAAAAGAGAGGGTACAAGATTGGCAAATCAACAGTGTACCGGGTGCTTTCGGATGCGGTTGATGAAGGAATCGTCATGAATGTATATTCTGGGGACAAGATGGAACACTACGATGGCAACACGGAAAAGCATTACCATATAAGATGCAAAGTGTGTGACAGGATATATGACAGTGAGCTTCCATATCAGGATTCCATCACACGTATGGGAGTGGAGACGGACAGTGGATTTGTCATATTGTCCCACAACCTGGAATTTATCGGAATCTGCCCGAACTGTAAGGACAGTCTGAAGAGTTTGTGATCATTTGCTCAAAAAAATCTGCAGTCCATATCTGGTACGGACTGCAGATTTTTTGCGTTATAAGGGTGATCCCGCTGGTCAATCATCCTTTTTTTTCTGTGAGATTATGTTGGCGAGCTTGATGTCTCTGCTGGTGTAATCCTGTGCGACGTGCCTGGTCGGTTCCGCTGATACTGGGGAAAATACCTGAAAACTGGATCTCACCGTATTCTTTGCCTGCTCAGCAATCCCTGAGGTCTCAGTCTGGGAGACAGGTTTTGCCTGCTCGGCTGGGGCTGCCTGGCCTGGTTTTACGCTTATAGGGTCCACTCTTGGATTGCTTATAACGGTGCGGTTGGCTGACGGCCTTACAACATTCATGCCTAGTATAGACTTTTTATTGCGCATGGCTCTCTGTTCTTCCTCAGATATATCGGATTTCTCTATGGTCTGCTTCTCATTTTCCTTTGAAATTATATCGTCTATAACAGAGTCATCATCAGCCTCTTCGGTCGCCTTTGATACCTTGTCGTAAGCCTCGGCTACTTTTCGGTCAAATGCAGCGCGAATCTCGTCAGGTGTTCGGTCAAATGCCGAATCATTCTCAGGTGAGTATGGTTCCCCGTCAGCGAAAGCACTGTCAGCATCCGGATCGTAGGTGCTTGCATCCTTTGAAAAGGCGGAGTTGACGTCCTGTGAGCCCTGTTCAAAAGCTGAATCCTTGCCTAGGTCAGGGATGTATTCCTGAATAGAGGCATCATCATCCGTGGATATATCAGATCCACCTTCATCGTTAAGTTCATCGGTTTCGGCGTCACCGTCCGTATCAATGTATTCCTCTGCTGGTTCAAAGAAAATCGGATCTATATTAAGCTTAAAGTCGACCTCTGAGTGGCCGACCTCTATTCCGCAGTCATTGTACAGCTTTGTGGAATAGCAGTTTTTAAGTTTTTCGATAAGCTCTGTGTCATCATATTTAAGCTGCTCAAGAATATTTGCGATGATGAGTCCCTGAAATTCGTCAGTCCAGCCGTCCTCAAGCTTGACCGTTATTCCGAGCTTCATGCTCTTTATGGCCATGCAGATCACGCCCCTTGAGCCGTCCTTCATTATCAGGTCCGGATTTTGGTTAATATAATAGGAAGGTGTGCCGTAGTCGTTGATCTTCTCAGGGTATTTGTGGATACATGAGAAGTTGTAGTCTATGATGTCTCTGAGCTCCCCGGACATACTGAACGGATCCATGAGCTTGGCGTAGGACATGGCGATGCTTCTGAGCGGCAGCGCAAATACAGGAACACCGCAGCCGTCGATACCCAGACCAATCTTGTAGGTCGGGGTCTGGCTCAGCATTGATATGAAGTTTATTATCTGCTGCTGGACAGGTGAATCCTTCAGGTAGTATCCGTCCGGCTTACCTGTCAGTTCACGCTGAAGAAGCATAAGGCTGAAATGTTTGCCGGAGCAGCAGTGCTGGAGCTTGCTCTGTCCCTGCCTTGGATGGAGCTTTGACCTGTCTGTAAGCTTAGCTGCAAGGGCAGAAGCCGATGTGGAGCTGCATGGCTTCATGATCATGTCATCCGGATTCAGACCGGTCTTTCTCGCTATCTCTTCGAGAACAAATATGTGGTGGTTACTGCCCCAATGGGATGAGTTAAACATGGCAACATCCTCATCCGTGAGGTTGAATCTTCTGTGAAGTCCGGCCAGAAGTGTAGGCAGGACCTGTATAGGTTTGCTGGCTGATCTCATGTAGGTCTGTTTCTCGATATCGCCCAGATAGGCTACGGTATCGCCGGTGGAAGACACTATGGCGATCGAGCCGCGGTGGACATTCTCAACAATATTACCGCGATATTCTTTTATAAGTACTTCTGACATATATGATTACTCCTTATAAATACTTTTCTTATGTTTAGTGCTGCTTATGGAATAGTATAATACAAAACTGCGGTATTGATACGATTCCCACTCGCTTATTATACACTTAAATATTGTCGAATGGAAAGTTTAAGTGCTTTATAACTAAAATAAATATCCATATATTGACAAATTCCATCAAGAAAAAATATATACTGGGTAAAAAATGTTTAAAAAAATCGAAAAATGCGCATTCTTTTTGTGAAAATGCATAAAAAACTTTGATTATTATAAAAAGAATGGTATAATGATTTTATAATTTTGCATGGAGAGGTGACTTACATGATTAAAAAAGAGATGATCGCCATGCTTCTTGCGGGCGGACAGGGCAGCCGTCTTGGGGTTCTTACATCCAAGCTTGCCAAGCCAGCCGTAGCATTTGGCGGCAAATACAAGATAATCGATTTCCCACTGAGTAACTGTATCAACTCGGGGATTGACACAGTAGGTGTACTTACACAGTACAGACCACTCAGACTTAACCAGCACATCGGAATAGGTATTCCATGGGATCTGGATAGGAACATAGGCGGTGTTACAGTTCTTCCGCCATATGAGAAGAGCAACAACAGCGAATGGTATACCGGTACAGCGAATGCCATTTATCAGAATATCGAGTTCATCGATTACTATAATCCGGATTATGTACTCATACTTTCAGGAGATCATATATACAAGATGGATTATGAGCATATGCTCGAATATCATAAATCCATGAATGCGGATGTAACGCTTGCAACATATCAGGTTCCTTGGGAGGAGGCAAGCAGATTCGGAGTCGTTATAACAAACGATGATGGAATCATCTCCGAGTTCGAGGAGAAGCCAGAGAATCCTAGAAGCAATAAAGCTTCCATGGGTATCTACATATTCAACTGGAAGATCCTGCGTGAGGCACTCGTCACAATGAAGGATCAGCCTGGATGCGATTTCGGTAAGCACATCATTCCATACTGCCATGAGAATGGCAACAAGATTTGTGCATATGACTTCAAGGGCTACTGGAAAGACGTAGGAACTCTTGGCTCATACTGGGAGGCCAATATGGAGCTGGTTGATATAGTTCCTGAGTTCAACCTCTATGAGGAGTTCTGGAAGATATATACAAAGACAGACGCAATACCACCTCAGTACATAGATGAGTCAGCGAAGGTGACAAGGTGTATCATCGGAGAGGGAACCGAGATATATGGTACTGTGGAAAACTCAGTTATAGGATCATGTGTAACAATAGGAGAGGGTGCGGTCGTTAAGGATTCAATTATCATGAATGGGGTTACGATCGAGGCCGGAGCTTACATTGAAAAGGGAATTATAGCTGAGAATGTAAAGGTTGGAGCAAATGCCAAGCTTGGTGTTGGAGAAGAGGCTGTCAATGAGATGAAACCTAATATCTACGCATTTGGCCTTGTAACTATAGGTGAGAACTCCGTTATACCTGAGGGCGTAACGATAGGTAAGAACACTGCTATATTTGGAGACACAGATCCATCTGATTATCCGGACGGACAGCTCCCAAGTGGCGGTAGTATTATAAAGGCAGGTGAGTAGACATGAGAGCATTAGGAATTATTCTGGCAGGTGGTAACAGCAATAAGCTGGGAGATTTATCAGCTAAGAGAGCCGTTGCAGCTATGCCTATCACAGGAAGTTACAGAGCAATCGATTTCGCACTTTCCAATATGACGAATTCTCATATACAGAAGGTAGCGGTATTTACACAGTACAATACGAGATCACTGAACGAGCATCTGAACTCAAGCAAGTGGTGGGATTTCGGAAGAAAGCAGGGAGGTCTGTTTATATTCACTCCTACCATTACAGCAGCGAACAGCTACTGGTACAAGGGAACAGCGGATGCACTTTATCAGAATATCAAGTTCCTCAAGGAGAGCCATGAGCCATATGTAGTTATCGCATCAGGTGATGGAATCTACAAACTGGACTACAATAAGGTTCTCGAAGAGCATATAAGCAATGGTGCAGACATCACAGTAGTATGTAAGGATATGGCACCGGGCGAGGATGACATCAACAGATTTGGTGTTGTCAAGATGAACGACGATGGACGCATCATTGACTTCGAGGAGAAGCCGCTTGTTGCAGGAACTAACACCGTTTCTATCGGTGTATATGTAATAAGAAGAAGACAGCTCATAGAGCTCCTTGAGACATGCGCCAACGAGGGAAGAAATGACTTCGTAAGAGATATTCTCGTGAGATATAAGGGCGTCAAGAGAATATACGGATACAAGATGGATACTTATTGGAGAAATATAGGAACAAAGGAATCGTATTACAGAGCAAATATGGATTTTCTCAAGAAAGATGTAAGAGATTTCTTCTTCAAGCAGCATCCTGATATCTACTCAAGGGTAGACGATCTTCCACCTGCAAAGTACAATGCTGATGCGGTTGTCAACAATAGTCTGATAGCAAGCGGATGTATCATCAACGGTACTGTTGAGAACTCAGTCATATTTAAGAAGGTATACATCGGCAACAACTGTGTGATAAGGAATTCTATCATACTTAACGATGTTAATATCGGGGACAATTCCATCATAGAGAATTGTATTGTGGAGAGCCGGGATACTCTCCGCGCGAATACAGTTCATCAGGGAACGCCAGAAGATATAAAGGTTATAGTGGAGAAGAACTTCAGATACGCTCTCTAGTCAGAAGCGTAAAAGAGGGCTTATACAAAATAATACAAATGACAATCTGTGTGTGGGATTACAGAGTGCGTCAGGGTTAAGGGGGTAAACAAAGTGCAGGTAACAGATATCCGAATCAGAAGTGTTGAGAAGGAAGGCAAGATGAAGGCGGTTGTCTCGATCACCATAGATGATGAGTTTGTTGTCCATGACATCAAGATCATAGAGGGTGAAAAGGGAATGTTTATTGCTATGCCTAGCAGAAAAGCTTCAGATGGTGAGTACAGGGATATAGCACATCCTATCAATACAGCCACCAGAGAGCGTCTGCAGAATATGATACTTGCAAAGTATCGCGAGACTCAGGAAGAAGAATAGATCTGGGTGTGATACACAACAGCAGAATAAGCAGAAATGGCCAGCCATTGCAGTAATGCGGTGGCTGGTTTTGCTGTATATGGACAGCGGAGTTGGATTGGCTTCAGCACAGGTGACGACTGTAACGCTGAATATATCTCTGGTTGGGTTGAAAAAGTGCCTGCGATACAGTAAAATTGTGGGCAGTGATGAAAAAGGATCCGGACAGAAAGTATTTGTGTGTGAATATAAATATGAAATAATATCTGGATGAATAATATAAGATGTTTATAGGAGGCAGATATGCTTAAAGCGATCATACTTGCTGCGGGCAAGGGAACTAGAATGAAGTCAGACAAGCCAAAGGTGGTGCATGAGGTGCTCGGAAAGCCAATGGTGTATTATTCTATAGAGGCGGCAAAGAATGCAGGCTGCGAAAAGGTATGCGTGATAGTAGGATATAAGGCGGAAGAAGTTGAACACAGCATACATGCCACATATGAAAGCCTTGGACTTGCGGATGAGATGAATAACAGAGTCAGTTATGCACTGCAGAAAGAACAGCTTGGTACAGGACATGCGGTAAAATGTGCGTCAGACTTTATAGGCAATGATGGTGATGTTGTGGTACTCTGCGGAGACACACCGCTAGTTACTGCCGACACATTGGAAAGTGCCATCAGAAGACACAAGACAGACGGCAATGGTGTAACTGTCATATCAGCTATGTTGGACGATCCATTTGGATATGGAAGGATTATAAGGGATGATAAGGGACTTGACAGAATAGTTGAGCAGAAGGATGCTACTGAGGAGGAACAGGCAGTGTGCGAGGTCAATTCGGGAATGTACATATTCCAGTGTGACGCACTTCTGAGTGCTCTCTCCCAGGTGAAAAATGATAATGCTCAGGGCGAGTATTATCTGCCTGATACGATAGGTATAATCAAGGCGATGGGACTTCCGGTTGATGCGGTCCCAATGGATGATGCTGACCAGATACGTGGAGTGAATACTCTCGAACAGCTTGTTGAAGCTGAAGAGATAATGAAGAACAGATAGATAAAAGGGGATATATTATGAAACTCATAGTGGGACTTGGAAATCCTGGGGCAAAATATGCCGGAACAAGGCACAACGCTGGATTTTCTGTAATAGATGAGCTTGCAGAGAGACACAATATCAAGGTGGACACCTGCAAACACAAGGCACTCATCGGCAAAGGCGTTATAAATGGAGAGAAAGTTATTCTTGCTATGCCTCAGACGTTTATGAATCTGAGCGGAGAGAGTGTCAGGGCTATCATGGATTTCTACAAACTTACAGTTGATGATCTGATAGTAGTTTATGACGACATAGATCTTGATGTTGGGAAAATCCGCATAAGAGAGAAAGGCAGCGCCGGAGGCCACAACGGCATGAAAAATATCATCCTGCACAGTGGAAGCCAGGACTTTGTGAGAGTCAGAGTCGGTGTTGGAAAAAAGCCGGAGCATATGGATCTGGCGGATCATGTACTTTCAAGATTTAGCAGGGAAGATCTTCCATTTATGAGGGAGAGCTGCGGTAAAGCGTGCGACGCGCTGGAGGTCATATTGTCTGACGGCGCAGTTGCGGCCATGAACAGGTATAATGGATAGGATTTGTATATGTGTCAAGCGGATAGGGAATAGATTATGAGAGTATTTCAGGAGCCATTCGAACAACTGAATATATACAGACAGATAAAGGACTGGCTGGCTGCCGGCGATGGATTTGTGGACGTTATCGGCTCCTCAATGGAGGGAACAGACAGGGTGTTTCTCATGAATGCAGTGTCTGATGAGTCGTCGGTGAAACTGGTGCTGACGTACAGCGACAAGAGGGCAGAGCAGTTGTACAGTGACCTCAGATTCTACAGCAGGGATGTGTACATGTATCCGGCAAAGGATATCCTGTTCTTCAGCGCTGATGTCCATGGAAATGCCATAACGAGAAAACGTATGGATGTACTGCGAAGGCTTGTCTCAGGAGAACCGTGCACGATAGTTGCAACTGTGGATGCTCTTTTTGACAAGATCCCTGCACTTTCATATATGAATAAGTATATCATCAACATATGTACTGCACAGAGGCTTGATGTTGATGATCTCAGGCAGAAATTATCAGCGCTCGGATATGATAAGGTGGACAATGTAGAGGAGCCAGGTCAGTTTGCAGTGAGAGGCGGGATCATAGATATCTATCCACTCACTGAGGAGTGTCCATACAGAATAGATATGTGGGATGACGAGGTGGATACCATCAAGACATTTGACGCTGAGAGCCAGAGATCCATAGAGACGGTTGATTCGATTGTGATCTACCCTGCAGGAGAGATAGTGCTGTCCCAGGATAGAATAAACCGTGGAATCAGGAAGATTGAGGCGGAACTGAAGCCGTACGCACAGAAGCTTAAGGAGTCATTTCACACGGAGGCATATGCAAGGATAAAACGTGAGGTGGCGGAGCTTAAGGAACAGCTCACGGAGTTCAGTGCTGTGTACGGAGTTGACAGTTATGTCGACTATTTTTACAGTGACACAGTTTCACTCATAGACTGTCTGCCGGATGATTCTTACGTGCTCATAGATGAGACGAGAAAGGTCAGTGACAGGGCTGCAACGGACGAGACGGGCTTTAGAAGCAGCATGGTGCACAGACTTGAGGGCGGCTACGTGCTTCCTGGACAGATGAATGTCATGTACAGCTATGATGATGTGATAGATAAGGCCAAGAAGTACAATGTCGTAGGATTTGACGCGTTTGATGGCAGGGATGACAGGATAAGTTATGCACATAAAACTGAGATTGAATGCCACGAAGTGCACAGTTACAGAAACAGTTTTGACACACTTGTAGCGGATATAAGATCCTGGAAGAAGAACAAGAACAGTGTGCTCTTTGTGTCGCCTTCTTCGGTGGGTGCAAAGAGAATGGTGGATAATCTTATGGATGCGGATATCATCTGTCATTATCTGAGCGATGCGGATAAAGTACTTACCCCTCGTGAGATTGCAGCGATGGCGGGAAGACTCAGATCCGGATTCATGATACCGGCTATGCATCTAGTGGTCGTTAGTGAGGGCGATGTATTCTCAAGCAGATCATCGTCAGGAAAGAGAACACAGAAGAAGCTCCCATATTCAGGAGAGATAATCAAGTCATTTTCGGATGTCAGTGTGGGTGATTATGTCGTACACGAGAAGTATGGAATAGGAGTCTATAAGGGTATAGAGAAGATAGAGGTGGACGGCGCACTCAAGGATTATCTGGTTATAGAGTATGCCGAGGGTGGCAAACTCTATGTCCTGGCATCGGAAACCGACCGGATACAGAAGTACAGGAGCAAGGAGGGCAGACCTCCTAAGATAAACCGCCTTGGCGGAAATGAATGGCAGAAGGTCAGAAACAGAGTCAAGGGACACGTTGATGAGGTGGCAGAACACCTCGTCAAGCTGTATGCCGAGAGACAGTCGAAGGAGGGGCATGCGTATTCTCCGGATTCTGAGTGGCAGAAGGAATTTGAGGAGACCTTCCCATATAAGGAAACTGACGATCAGCTACGCGCCATAGCCGATGTCAAGGCGGATATGGAGAGCAGCCGTATAATGGACCGGCTTGTCTGTGGAGATGTTGGATTTGGCAAGACGGAGGTTGCAATAAGGGCTGCGTTCAAGGCGGTCGGGGACAGCAGACAGGTTGCGTATCTGGTGCCAACGACGATTCTGGCAGAACAGCACTACGAGACATTTACCGAGAGAATGAAGGATTATCCGGTGGTTATAAGACTTCTATGTAGATTCTGTACGCAGAAGGAGATAAAGAATACACTCAGAGAACTCAAGGAGGGGAAAGTCGACATAGTGATAGGAACCCACAGACTTCTGTCCAAGGATGTTGAGTTTAAAAATCTTGGACTCTTGATCATAGATGAGGAGCAGAGATTTGGTGTCAATCACAAAGAAAAGATAAAAGAGATGAAGACTAACGTGGATGTCCTCACACTCACAGCCACACCTATCCCGAGAACTCTTCACATGAGCCTGGTTGGAATAAGGGATATGAGCCTGCTTGAGGAGGCTCCGGTTGACAGAAGACCTATACAGACATATGTTATGGAGTACGACAAAGAGCTTGCCAGGGAGGCTATCGCCAGAGAGCTGGCGAGACAGGGGCAGGTGTATTATGTATATAACAGGGTAAATGATATAGAGCAGTTTACTGCGGAGGTTCAGAAGCTGGTACCAAATGCAAATGTAGAATTTGCTCATGGACAGATGGATGGACGAACCCTTGAGGATATAATGTATCGCTTCAACAAGAAGGAGATAGACGTTCTGGTCTGCACCACGATAATAGAGACGGGACTTGACATACCGAATGCGAATACGATCATCATCCATGATGCTAATAATTTCGGACTTGCACAGCTCTATCAGCTGAGAGGACGTGTGGGCCGCTCTGATAGAAGTGCATTTGCATTCATGTTCTATAGAAGGAACAAGGTGATATCTGAGGTTGCAGAGAAGAGGCTCAGGGCGATAAAGGAGTACACAGACCTTGGTTCTGGCGTGAAGATATCCAAGGCAGATCTCAACATAAGAGGTGCGGGTAGTGTGCTCGGGGAGAGTCAGTCGGGCAATTATGAGGTGGTCGGATATGATCTTTACTGCAAGATGCTCAATGATGCGGTCAGAGAGCGCAGGGGAGACACAGTATTTCATGATTATGAGACTGAGATTGATATACCGATAGATTCATTTATCCCAGAAACATATGTGAAGAATGACTTCATAAAACTTGAGCTCTGTAAGAGGATATCACTCATCAAGAACGAGGACGAGTATAACGATATAATAGATGAACTTATAGACAGATTCGGGGACATACCGGATGAGACTATGAATCTTCTGGATGCGGCGCTTCTCAGGGCGAGAGCGTATGTGTGTTATATAACCAGGATATGGTACAGGGATGGATTGCTAAGATTTTCCATGTACAATAAGGCAAATATAAATGTTGACGGAATAGAAGATCTGGTGAACAATTATATGGGCAGGATGAAGTTTCAGATGGGCGCAAAGCCTGAATTTGTGTTAAAGCTTTCAAAGGAGGAGAAGAGGGATATACTGAGACAGGCAGAATTTGTCGTTGCGGATATCTCACAGCTTCTCATAACCTCAGATAATGAAACGAAGAATGGAGGCACCGATTAGTTGAAAAGATTTATATGGATGATAATGTCTTGCGTGATCGGCATGATGCTTGTGGGATGTGGCGGAAATGGCAACGCGGACACGGAAAAAGAAGTTGTATTCAGATACAATGGACAGGATATATATATTGATGAGGTATATGTGTACGCCAGGACGGTCAAGGAAAGATATGAGTCAAAGTATGGCAAGGATGTGTGGGGACAGAGCATAGTTACGGACGACGGATTAGAAATGAACGCCGAGGATTCTGCGAGAAGAGAGACGATATCAAGAATAGTCAAGACCAAGACACTGATCACTAAGTCGGATGAGTATGGAATAAGCCTTACCGACAGTGAGCAGAGAATGCAGGAGCAGGATGCAGAAAAGTTTTACGAACTGCTGACGGATGAGCAGATAGCCGAGGTTGGACTTGAGGAAAACACAGTGAAACAGGTTCTTGAGGAGAGTGCTCTGGCTGACAAGATATACACTTATGTCATGAAACAGAGTTCAACTGAGATATCTGATGAGCAGGCGCGGATGAGCACATTTTATGATATGTTCTTTGAATGTTATTCGGAGGATGACTTTGGAAATATAACCCTGTATCCTCAGTCGAAGATAGATGTTCAGAAAAAGAAAGCTGATGAGGCATATGCAGCTATCGTTGAGGAGTCAGACAATTCAAATCTCAACATTTCGTTCCTTGGAAGTGCAAAATCCCTGAAGTATGCGGGAACACACACAATGAGCAGGGATGAGATAGTCAGCACATACGGTCAGGATACACTAGATATACTCTACAGCCTGTCGGATGGGGATATCTCGCCGGTCGTACAGACTGAGTATGGATATCATATATTCCAAATGATAAGCCTCACAGATGAGACCGCAACTGCTGAAAACAAGGAGAAACTTACGGAGGCTGCGGATGGAGAGTATTACGACAATCTGATGTCAGATTGGATAGATGAGTTGGACAGCAGCTATTCATACAGTAAGAGAGTGGATATGGATGTGTACAACAAGATATCGTTCAAATGATGTGAAAATGCAGATTAGCAGTTTATATTACAGAAAAAGAGGAGATATGTGAATTATGATATACGATATAAATATAAAAAAACTTGATGACAAGGCGATCATACCAACATACGGTTCAGAATATGCTGCCGGAGCAGATCTGTATGCGTGCCTTGACTCGGCGGTGGATATAGAACCGGGACAGACAGTGCTGATACACACAGGCATAGCTATGGAGATTCCAGCAGGTTATGCAGGACTGGTATATGCGAGAAGTGGTCTGGCATCCAAAAAAGGACTGGCACCTGCAAACAAGGTTGGCGTCATTGATGCGGACTACAGAGGAGAGATCATGGTGGCTCTTCACAATCATGGTACACAGGCACAGCCCGTGGAGCCGGGAGAGAGGATTGCCCAGCTTGTGATCGCTCCATATATAGTAGGGGCATTTCATCAGGTGGATGAGCTCTCAGAGACAGTTCGTGGTGAGGGAGGTTTTGGATCGACAGGAAGCAAGTAAAAGACTAAGAAGCAAATAAAAAAGCTGTGAGTCTCAATTCAGCTCTGCTATAAAGCAGAAGAGAGGCTCACAGCTTTTTACTATAATACTTATATCAGAAGTATCGACCCTTTTCATTCCAAAGTACAGTCTCTCCGGCGGCGAGGGATGCAGGAACATCGATGATGCGCTGATTGCGTGATCCCTTGAATCTGAGGGAGAGATCCTTCTGGTCCTCCATAAATTCTCCATCCACAAGAACGTCGATATAAGAGAGAAGTTCCCGGGTGTATTCCCATTCATTGCACATTCTGTTCAGAAGATCTGTATCAAATGTGTAGCCGGTGTAACACCATATAGTCTTGTCCGGGTATGTTTCCTTGAATCTGCGCGCAAGTGGCAGCAGTCCCTGCTGGTTCACATATTCCATTGGCTCTCCGCCTAGAAGTGACAGGCCTGCGATATAGTCCTCCTTGCAGCTGTCTATTATATGTTCGATTTCCACATCAGTGAACGGTTTGCCGTATCCAAAGTCCCATGTATCGGGATTGAAACAACCCTTGCAGTGATGCGTGCAGCCGGACACAAATATTGATACGCGCACGCCAGTGCCGTTTGCCACATCGAATTGTTTAATGTCTGCGTAATTCATAATAAAATCCTTTCAAATTTATGAAATAAACATTTGTGAAAAAACCTTAACACAAAAGTATGGCCTGCGTTGCCCTCTACGACATGCAGACCATACAGTTGAAATTATTAATGCACTTAGTTAAATACGAATAAAAACTGTTCAAAAACTTTGATCATAAATAACTGATATATGATATCAGAACTACTTGCATGCTCTAATAATATACCAGTATGACTGATATATCAAGAGGTTTTAACAGCTTTTTGCTTATTTTCCTTTGATCCAACTTATCTTTTACAAGTGGAGAACTCTTGCCTTGATCTCCTTGGTTTTGCCAACGTTCCAGAAATTCTCTCCGAGGTATCCGCAGGTTCTTCTAGTGACGTTCATCTTGTTGTGATCCTTGTTGCCACACTGAGGGCATTCCCACTCACCGTCATCGTTGATGATGATCTCACCGTCATATCCGCACACATGGCAGTAATCTGACTTGGTGTTGAACTCGGCGTACTGTATATTGTCATAGATGTATCTGACGACCTCTGCCAGAGCATCCAGATTGTTTCTCATGTTAGGTATCTCGACATAGGAGATAGCGCCACCCGATGATATGGTCTGGAACTGACTCTCGAACCTGAACTTGCTGAAAGCATCTATCTTCTCACGGACATCAACGTGATATGAGTTCGTATAATAACCCTTGTCGGTGACATCCTTGATGGTTCCAAAGCGTTCCTTGTCTATTCTTGCAAATCTGTAACAAAGACTCTCTGCAGGCGTGCCGTAGAGACCAAATCCAAGACCTGTGTCGGACTTCCACTTGTCGCAGGCTGCGCGGAGCTTATGCATAAGCTTGAGTGCAAATTCCTCCCCGACCGGATCGGTGTGGCTTACGCCACGCATGAGCTTCGTTGTCTCGTATACTCCGATGTATCCCAGAGAAATAGTCGAATATCCATTGTGGAGGAGAGGGTCTATGACCTCGCCCTTTTTGAGCCTTGCTATGGCACCGTACTGCCAGTGGACCGGACTGACATCCGATGTGACACCCTCGAGCGCTCTATGACGGCACATAAGTGCATCGTAGCAAAGCTGAAGTCTCTCGTCCAGCAGACTCCAAAACTTGTCGTCGTCACCCTTTGCAAGTATTGCTATCTGTGGAAGGTTCAGGCTGACAACACCCTGGTTGAAACGTCCTTCCCATTTGTACTCACCGTTCTCGTCCTTCCAAGGTGAGAGGAATGAACGGCATCCCATACATGAGAATACGTTGCCTTCATAGTTCTCACGCATCTTCTTGGCTGATATGTAATCAGGGTACATTCTCTTGGCTGAGCACTTTATGGCAAGTTCGGTTATGTAATCATACTCGCCGCCTTTGAGGCAGTTGTGCTCGTCGAGGACATATATGAGTTTAGGAAAAGCTGGGGTTACATATACACCGGCCTCGTTCTTGATTCCCTCAAGTCTCTGTCTCAGGATCTCTTCAATGATCATGGCATTTTCCTTGATGTATTCGTCATCTTCCCTCAGATTGAGGAACAGGGTGACGAATGGAGACTGGCCATTGGTCGTCATCAGGGTATTGATCTGGTACTGGATAGTCTGTACGCCTGATTTCAGCTCGTCCTTGAGTCGCTCGGTGATGAGCTTCTCAAGTGTCTCAGGATCTATTTTATCCCCGAATTCTTCAGTATATCTCTTCTTGTATTTGTTATAACTCTTTCTGAGGTACTTGCCCAGGTGACGGACGTCAACAGACTGACCACCGTACTGACTTGACGCAACAGATGCGATGATCTGTGTGACAATGGTACATGCAACCTGGAAGCTCTTAGGACTCTCGATGAGTTTGCCGTTCATGACAGTCCCGTTGTCAAGCATATCTCCAATGTTGATAAGACAGCAGTTGAAGATAGGCTGAAGAAAGTAGTCAGCATCATGAAAATGGATGGCACCTTCCTCATGAGCCTTTGATATCTTCTCAGGGAGGAGCATTCTCTTGGTAAGATCCTTTGAAACCTCGCCAGCTATGAGGTCACGCTGTGTCGATGCTACTGTGGCGTTCTTGTTGGAGTTCTCCTCCATAACGTCCTTATTTCTGTTCTGAATAAGACTCAGTATGGAATCATCAGTGGTGTTCGCCTTTCTGATAAGTTCTCTGCTGTATCTATATATAATGTAAGTTTTGGCGAGGACAAACTTTCCGTCCGCCATTATTCCCTGTTCGATGATATCCTGTATATCCTCGACCAGCATTCTTTTTCTATTCTTGGCCTCGATGCTTCCGACAATATCCTCGATCTTCTCATCAGAAATCTTTTCGCAAGGTTCAACTTCGGAATTGGCCTTTTGGATGGCTAAGATTATCTTGCTGCGGTCGTAATTGACTGCACGGCCGTCTCTTTTGATTACTAACATTTCCCATTCTCCCTGTGTGTTGTGAATTCTATGCATAACTATATGACACTAAATATAGTGGGATAAAGCAAAAAGAAACACAATATGTCGTGTTTGGCTTGAAAAAGCCGCAAAAAAATTAGCGACAATTAAGTGCTCCGTCGCAAGTTTCCCTAGCTTTGTAAAATGTTCTGCACAGATGATCTGTGTATAAGAATTTTTACAGCGTGTGTCAATATCGTTGATTATATCACCCGTAAAAATGTTTGTCCATATGTTATTTGTAAAAAATACAAAATATAGAAAATAAAAAAATATGTGGGCACAACATATTGTAGTTTTGCGTTTGATTAATGTGGAAGATGCTGATTGCGTCACAAAAACGTATCCAAAATAGAAAGCGGTATCAGGCAGTAATCATATATACAGCTATTTGTGAGAATTGTATGAATTAAGTCAAATTGCTTTATTTTTACAAAGAAATATGATATAAGTTAATTCGTTGAAGATTATCATTAACAAATGGGTTTTCTACAAATAAAAAATAAAAGAGGTAATATTTATGAGAAAGTTTAAAAAAGGGTGTGTGGTCGTTCTTGCACTGGCATTGTCCATGTCATTTATGACCGGATGCGGAGATAAGAGCGATGATAAGAAGGGTGATACTCAGAAAGAGGCTACAGCTTCTGACGTGGCAGAGGATGTAGCGGCGAATGAAGAGAGCATAGATGAGTATGTAGAGAAATATGCAGAGAATGTTGAGCTTGGCGATTACAAGGGTATTGAGTATACCAAGACGGACGTTGAGGTTACAGACGACGAGGTTCAGCAGAAGATAGATGAGTTTGTTGATGGACTTGGAACATTTGACAAGGATACAACAAATGCAGCAAAGAAGGGAGACACTGTCAATATAGATTATGTAGGTTCAGTTGACGGAGAGGAGTTCAACGGTGG
>NZ_CP102278.1:2022500-2272500 GCF_025149915.1 Coprococcus eutactus | reverse complement strand
GAAAGTCGTAGTCGATGGATAACAGGTTGAAATTCCTGTACTGCTTATGAACAGAACTGTGGGGACGCAGAAGGAGAGCACGAGCCGGAAATGGAAAAGCCGGTACAAGCGTATAGCAGTCACATAGGAAAATCCGTGTGAGAAATGTAAAGCGCGATGTGGATCGAACATTAGTAGAGAAGCGTGTGAGCCAGCTGCCAAGAAAAGCCGCTATTGTTTCATGAGTACCCGTACCGTAAACCGACACAGGTGGATGAGGAGAGAATCCTAAGGCCGGCGGGAGAAGTGTTGTTAAGGAACTCGGCAAAATGACTCCGTAACTTCGGGAGAAGGAGTGCCATAGAAATATGGCCGCAGAGAAATGGCCCAAGCAACTGTTTAGCAAAAACACAGGTCTATGCAAAACCGAAAGGTGAGGTATATGGGCTGACGCCTGCCCGGTGCTGGAAGGTTAAGAGGAGAGGTTAGAGCAATCGAAGCTTTGAATTTAAGCCCCAGTAAACGGCGGCCGTAACTATAACGGTCCTAAGGTAGCGAAATTCCTTGTCGGGTAAGTTCCGACCCGCACGAAAGGCGTAATGATTTGGGCACTGTCTCAACAACACACCCGGTGAAATTGAAATACCAGTGAAGATGCTGGTTACCTGCGCCAGGACGGAAAGACCCCATGGAGCTTTACTCCAGTTTGATACTGGGATTCGGTACTGTCTGTACAGGATAGGTGGGAGGCTAGGAAATGGTGACGCCAGTTGCCATGGAGCCAACCTTGGGATACCACCCTTACAGTACTGGGTTTCTAACCTGCAGCCGTGACCCGGCTGGGGGACAATGTCTGACGGGGAGTTTGACTGGGGCGGTCGCCTCCGAAAGAGTATCGGAGGCGCTCAAAGGTTCCCTCAGAACGGTTGGAAACCGTTCGAAGAGTGCAAAGGCAGAAGGGAGCTTGACTGCGACACCGACGGGTGGAGCAGATACGAAAGTAGGACTTAGTGATCCGGTGGTATAAAGTGGGATTGCCATCGCTCAACGGATAAAAGCTACCCTGGGGATAACAGGCTTATCACTCCCAAGAGTTCACATCGACGGAGTGGTTTGGCACCTCGATGTCGGCTCATCGCATCCTGGAGCTGTAGCAGGTTCCAAGGGTTGGGCTGTTCGCCCATTAAAGCGGTACGCGAGCTGGGTTCAGAACGTCGTGAGACAGTTCGGTCCCTATCCGGCGTGGGCGTAGGATATTTGAGAGGAGCTGTCCTTAGTACGAGAGGACCGGGATGGACAAACCTCTGGTGTATCTGTTGTTTTACCAAAGGCATGGCAGAGTAGCCAAGTTTGGCAGGGATAAACGCTGAAGGCATCTAAGCGTGAAGCCCCCCTCAAGATAAGATATCCCATCTTCGGAGTAAGACCCCTTGAAGACTACAAGGTTGATAGGCTTTGAGTGTAAGTGCGGTAACGCACTGAGCTGAGAAGTACTAATAGGTCGAGGACTTATCCTTAGAGGTTTCTAAGAGATAAGCTTTGGAGATACGCAAAAAAGCGGAAGAAAAAAGTTTACTTGGAAATGGACAAAAAGATAGACAGAAGATAGAAGTCTTAACAACTTTCTGTGTGAAATTCTGAAGGTACAATACCTTTAATGGCCTGGTAGCTCAGCTGGTTAGAGCGCCGCCCTGTCACGGCGGAGGTCGTGGGTTCGAACCCCATCCAGGTCGCTTGTATTCTACGGAATACACATTACAATGGGATCTTAGCTCAGCTGGGAGAGCATCTGCCTTACAAGCAGAGGGTCATAGGTTCGAGCCCTATAGGTCCCACTAATATAATAAATATTATTATATGAGGACGTTTAGCTCAGTTGGTTAGAGCAATCGGCTCATAACCGATCGGTCCTGGGTTCGAGTCCCCGAACGTCCACTTACAATTTTATATGGCCTGGTAGCTCAGCTGGTTAGAGCGCCGCCCTGTCACGGCGGAGGTCGTGGGTTCGAACCCCATCCAGGTCGCTTGTATTCTACGGAATACATATTATAATGGGATCTTAGCTCAGCTGGGAGAGCATCTGCCTTACAAGCAGAGGGTCATAGGTTCGAGCCCTATAGGTCCCATTTTCTAAGCCTTTTAATAAAAGGTGCAGAATGCCGGCGTGGCGGAACTGGCAGACGCACAGGACTTAAAATCCTGCGGGACTAACCTCCCGTACCGGTTCGATTCCGGTCGCCGGCATTAAATTAAAAGCCTGAAACCTAAGAAAAATCAAGGGTTTCAGGCTTTTTTATTTACCTTAAAATATGCCGTAGGGGCAAAATAGGGACAAAAAGTCAAAAAATAGAGATTTATAATTTCATTAAAAAAGACAAGAATATGAGAATGCGAAGCAACTTAATTATGGCAAGGCAAAAGTAATTCTTTGTAATATAATAAAGTGAAATCTATTAAAAAAATAAAAAAAGAACAACAGTGATTATAAGTATTGACCATTTGGCGTAGCGGTGCTAGTATGTGAGCCATCAGGAACCAAAAGTTTTATCTGTTTTCCTTAAAACCAAAACAGATAGCTATTGGGTTCCTTTTTTGTTTATACCGCGGAAAATAAAAATATAATATTGAGATACAATATGAGACAAAGGAGTCTTTCCAAGAGTTGATGTGTGACTGGATTTTTAGTGACATATCAATGTGGGAAGGCTCCTTTTTCACAGTTTGGGCAGATGGCAAATCCATATTTATATATGACATACAGGAGGCAGATACAATGAAAAGATATAATCTGATAATCAAAAATGCACAGATACACACAATGGATGATAAACGAAAGATATTTGCGAAGGGTGTTGTAGGAATAGAGGGAGAGAAGATAACACTCATGAAGGAGATGAGCGAACTCACAGCGGAGGAACTTCAGGAGTGTGAAAGCGCCAATACGGTGATAGATGCCGAGGGCAAGGTGGTATTTCCGGGATTTATAGATACACATATACATATATTCCAGTCGTTCCTGAAAGGTCTTGGAGCTGATCACAGATTGATAGAGTGGTTGAATCTTTCAGCACTCCCATATGGACAGTATATGACACCACATCAGCATGAGCTGGCAGCACAGCTTGCATGTATGGAGGCAATAAAGAGTGGATGTACGACCATGAGTGAGTTTTTCTATACAAATCAGGATACGGAACTTGCTCATTCCTGTATAGACGGAATGGTTTCAACAGGTATCCGTAGTGTATTTATCAGAACATTTCAGGATACCGGTGAGGAATACGGAATGCCGAAGTGCTTTCTTGAGCCGGCAGGTAAGGCAATGAAAGAAGTCGATGCACTGAAGAAAGCTTATAAAGAAAATGATATGCTTTCGATCTGGACTGGTCCGGATGTTACATGGTCGACCACGAAGGAAGGTTATCAGGAGATGCTTGAGTATTGTCTTAGCGAGAATGTTAGGTATTCAATGCACATCAAGGAGACGGAGGTCGACAATGAGATGTGTGGCAGATATTACGGTAAGGATATAGTTGATATGCTTGAGGAGATATGTTTCCTGACAGACAAATTCCTGGCAGTCCATTGTGTAAATCTCACACCTCACGACATAGAGAGATTTGCAAAGTATGGAGTGTCGATAAGCCACAATCCTGCACCTAACCTTTATCTGGGTTCAGGAATACCACCTATTCCTGAGAGCCTTGCGGCTGGGGTAAATGTTTCTATAGGAACAGATGGTGCGGCATCCAACAACAGTACGGATATGCTTGAGAGCATGAAACTGGCAGCCCTCATACAGAAAGGAATCCACAGAGATGCGGCAGTCATAAGTGCTGATGACATAATACACATGGCAACTGCAGGCGGGGCAAAGGCTATTGGCATGGCGGATAAGCTGGGAACATTGGAGACAGGCAAGATCGCAGATATCATAATTTTTGATCCAAATCATCTGAAGTCAGCACCTATGCATGACGCGAAGGCCACGGTCGTATATGCGTCATCTGAGGAGAACATTGACACAACGATAGTAAATGGAAAGATTGTATATCAGGGCGGAAAGTTCAATTGTGGAATCAATGAGAGGAGCTTGATCGACGAGATAAACAGCGAGTTAGTGGTTTTGAAAAAACAGCTTGAAGACAGATAAAAAAGAATAGCTAAACAAAGAATATCGAAACAAAGATGAGGACTGTCAAAGAAGTAAATAGACAAGGAGGCGCATTTGCATGGAAGATAAGAAAATAGTGACAGAAACAGATATGATGAGGGCAGAGAGCGTGTCAGGCGGAACTAGTTCGCCTTGCGATGAGAATATTTCTGGAAAGTCTGCAAATGGCAGCCAGCTGATAGTTGGTGTGAACGAGAAGATAAGCTGTGGCAAGGCTGCATTTCTGGGAATGCAGCATGTATTGTCAATGGATCTTTACATTATGCCGTTGATACTCGGTGCGGCGATAGGACTTGTCGGAGGGGAGTTGTCATTTTTCCTTCAGATGAGTTTCTTTGCCTGTGGTATTGCGACTATACTCCAGGCGGGATTTTTCATGAAGTATCCGATTATACAGGGACCTTCATATGTACCACTTGGAGCGCTATGTACGATAGGTGCGACCATGGGAGTTAGTGCCATGATAGGAAGTCTGATACCTGGCGCGATCATGATAATATTGCTGGGAATATTTAAAGGATTTTCGAAGTTTGTCAAGAAGGCAATACCACCCTTTATCGGTGGCATCATCATACTTATAGTTGGAATATCCCTGACACCTACAGCTGCCAAGGGGATCGCAAGCTCAGATGGAAACTTAAGTGCAAATGTTGCATCAGGTCTCACTGCTGCTGGTGTGCTTATCGTGTGTATGATACTTCAGTACAAGCTTAAGCACAACAGAATACTTCACATGGTATCAGTAATACTCGCGCTGGTCGCAGGAACTGTCGTTGCAGCGGCACTGGGAGCAGCCGATTTCAGTTCAGTACACGATGCAGCATGGTTCAAGCTGCCAGAGTTCTTCCACTTTGGACTCCCAAAATTTGAGATCAAATCATGTATACTTATGATGTTCATTTACCTTATCGTACTCCTTGATACAACCGGAACTTGGGTAACGATCAGTGCCATCACAGGTGAGGATCTCAGCGATAAGAGAATAGATCGTGCCACAATAGGTGAGGGCGTTGGCTGTCTCGTTGGTTCACTGTTTGGCGGAACCCCGATGACCGGATACTCGTCAAATGCCGGCGTGCTTGCGATCACAAAGGTTGGAAGTCGTATGGCAATCATTGCAGGTGGTATGATACTCATGGTGCTCGGTGTATGTCCAAAGCTTATGACGGTTATATCATGCATCCCGACACCTGTAGTAAACGGTGTATTTGCAGTTGTATGTATCCTGCTCATATCAAATGGAATAAAAATCATACAGAGTGAGCCTCTTGATGAGAGATCGTCACTTATCGTGGGAATCTCAGTGGTAGCAGCAGTGGCAACTATAGTCATTCCTTCAGACGTCATGAATGCGATGCCTCAGTTCCTGAACTATTTCATGTCATCAGGCACTGCAGTTGGTGCGACTATAGCGGTTGTACTCCAGCTCTGTCTTCCCAGAAAGAAAAAGACTATGAAGGTTGCTCTTGAGGGATAGTTCATATGCTATATATTTAAAAACAATAAAATATACATTGTAAGGCACATAGAGTATGCAGTGATGCACATATTCTATGTGCCTTTTGCATTATAGGAATGGTGTTTAGATATAACAGGTTAAACCACAGATTCATTGATTGGGCAGACCGGATTTGATATATTGATTTCACAAGATAGATATATGGTCGATAAATGATTACATAAGCTATTATGTAAATTGTGGCTGTAAATACAAAGAGGCTATGGTGGTGGTTCCTTCTTTAACAGGTGGACGATATAAAAATTACCGCCACCGGTTTCCTCATTAATAAGGAGAAAAGTTATGAATGAGATATTGCTCAGGCGTAAAAACAAAGTGATACTTGGCACTGGTACTGCAAGGGTGGCAAATGATCGCTACATAACAGCCATTATGAAGAACATCGAAGAACTTGGATATACATTTTCCAGGGAGGTATTTGACGTTCTCAGAACATACAGTGTCAACGAACTGTCAGATTTTTACTTTGAACTCAAAGCTACGCTTATGAAGCTGAAAGGTGCAAATGTTGTATATATGCCTATGTATGCCGATTTCCCTAAGGGCGTTATGGATGCACATTTTTCTGAGTTGTATATAAATGCGATGGTTCATTACTGGTCGTATGGTATCTTGTATCCCAAGAAGTACAGAAAGCGTGTAAATGTCAGACTGCCACTTTTTGACGAGACGAAGGTCAAGGTTTTGCAGCTTGGAAGCGAGGATGATGTGAGACAGATATTTGACAATATCTGCATGTCGAGAACATCTATATCAAAAACTGACAGGGAGGATATAGCATATTTATTCGAGACTGAGAATATGAAGTTGCCTGATGATATACCACACAAGGAGAATGCTGCATACATCGCTGCGTTCTATCTGCAGAAGAAGCCCCTGGCAAATGTCAGTGAGCTCAGGAAGTATGTAAAGACCGCAACTGATGTGCTGAGACTTGTGACTGCCATGAGTGATGGCGATGTGAGCCTTGCGGAGAATATTAGATACAGAAGCTTTTCACGCAGACAGAGAAGGATGATCATGGAGCTTCTGTCTGGCTGCCCGAATATAGAGGAGGATATGCTCAGATATAAGGAGAGATGGATCAGAATTGGGGAGAGGATCCATCCTTCTGAGTTTGATTGCAGCAGATACACTCTGGAGTATGACAGGGCGATAAATGCATTTGACAAGCTGAGAAATAACAGGAAGATAGAGACATTTGCAGGAAAGGTTGAGTTTGACCTTGCCTATGGTGAGTATGAAAGTGCGCTTGCCGAGCTGGTGAAGAGACCGGGTGAACTGGCAAGGAGACTGGATCAGCTGCTCAGAGAGACATATAAAGAGCCTGTTATAAGAAGCTTTGCGTCTGTGGCGGAGAAGGTGTCAACACCAGTACTGCTTCAGGTGAGGGAGCATTTTCTGCACAGATCTGAGCATACAGATGTGAGAGTGTTCTTCCCTAAGGGGAGCCTTGCAAAGTGCCACAGCGAGCGAAACGATCTGCCAGGTATAGATGAGAGATACTGTCAGGAAGTTGTTCGGATCTGCGAAAATGCCCTTGTGAAGATCTATGGACAGAGGGAGCCTATGGGAAGGGTGTATCTGTCTGACGATTACAGGAATTATGTGGTTCCATTCAGCCAGAGAAGTGCCAGCAAGTCGCTTAAGACTATAGTCAGAGGCTCGCGACTCCCTATGGCTTCGCAGACAAATGCTGTGAGGGCATTTATATGGTGGACGAATATGGACAAATGTGATTTTGGGTCGTATGACGATGGAAGAGTCGACATAGACCTGTCGGCGGCTATATTTGACGAGAACTGGAACTACATGGAGCATGTGTCATATACAAATCTGAAATCTGAGAAGTATAAAGCATGTCATTCGGGGGACATTGTAAATGGCGGTCCTGTGGATGGTGATGGTGTCAGTGAGTTTCTTGATGTGGACGTAGATTCCGTTGTGAGATATGGTGCAAGATATGTGGTGTACCAGGTGTACAGTTATACAGGACAGACTTATGCGGACATGCCTCACGCAATGTTTGGATGGATGGAGAGAGCTGATGTGAATTCGGGCGAGATATACGAGCCGAAGACAGTTGAACAGAAGATGGATCTCACAGCGAACAGCACAGCGTGTATTCCAGTTATATTTGACTGTGTGAAACGGGAATTCATTTGGTGCGACATGAATTTGTCCCTCACTGGGGTCCATACGCACATCGGGGGAAACAACGTGGAGAGTAATATCTCAGGAATCACTGCGGTATGTTATTCCATGGTGAACATGCAAAAACCAAACCTTTATGATCTTATAACCCTCAATGTAAGAGCCAGGGGTGAATTTACATCTGACAGGGAAGAGGCAGACCTTGTGTTTGACGTTGAGCAGTGGACGGAGACATACACGAATGAGACAGAATCGGGTAAACAGAAGACAGTTAAACGTCGAGCAGATGAGCAAGAGATAGAACGCGATGATAAATCTCAGGATAGAAAAGTGATAACACCATATGATACGGAACTATTTATGAGAGAGTACCTGTGATCATTTTCGTAGACAATTAGATTACATTTGGATAACCGCCATATATAGATTATACACCTATATCTGGCGGTTATTTTGATAATAAGATTGTAATAAGAATGGGGCTTTGTTACGATTAATATATGAAATGACAGAATAAAGGGCAGCTTAGGGAATTAACATTATTGATTTTATACAGTATCACAGAAGGGAGTGATTCTTTATGAAGAAACATGTTAACTATTTTATGATCGTAGCCTTTGTACTTATAGCTGGATTTGCGTTGATGGGGGAAAATGTATTAAGTGCAAATGCTGCTGAACAGACAAAGGAGGATATCAAGGTATGTGAGAATGGTCACACACCGGCGAATGAATGGGTAATCAAGAGATATGCCAGATTCAATTCAGATGGCAAAAGAGTCAAGTTATGCAAGGTATGCGGTATTGCAGTGAAGTGTGAAAAAATCCCCTGTATAGCATCAGTCAGAGTTATCCACAAGAAGCTTATATGTAACGGCAAAGCATTTAAACCACAGATTCAGGTTACGGACAGTAATGGAAAGAAAATTTCAGCATCTAATTATACGGTGAGGTATTCTGACAATGTATGGCCGGGAAGGGCTGTTGCCCAAGTCACATTTAAAGGCAATTACAGGGGAACGATTGAGCGTGCTTTTAAGATATATCTTGGCAAGGTAACCCTGACAAAGGTGGAGAATACTGCTTGGGGAACAAGAATAGTTTGGTCAGCACCCGGAAACAGATCATATGCATACCAAATATATAGAAGCATAAATGGCGGAAAGTGTGAATTGCTGTTTACATCGATGGAGGGAGGACAAAGTTTCCTAGATCAACATGCTAAAACTCCTGGGGTTAAGTACACATATAAGGTAGATGTAATATGTTATCCATATGGGGATGATGCATATGGTTCGGCGAGTATGACGCCACCAAAGTCAGTCGTGTATAAAGAGAAAAAGCTCTCCACTCCATCTGTAACAAATACCTCAAAGGGCGTAAAGGTATCATGGAAAAGGGTTCAATATGCCACGTACTACGAGGTGAGGGGATCAGGTTATAAGGATGGCGTGCTGAGAAACAACCTATTGATAGCTAGAGTTAAGGCAGGGGATTCTCTTTCAATCATAGATAAAAATCTTCTGACAAGGACGATAAAGAGAGATAAGAAGGGCAATATAGTCGAAAAAGCACCTGTAAATTATTATGTGACGGCGGTAGTGTCAACACTGACAGGGAAATTCAGAAGCTCAAGCCCAAGAACAAAGGGTAAATGGGTTGCAACCCGAAAAAACAATATACCGGCGCTGAGAACAAGGTGACGTTGTTGAAGGAAGATGAATTACAGATAGCGCAATACCGTGTAGATATGATAGTTTGAATTAAAAATGGCTAGAGTCTATTTCAATCGTATCTGCAACTCAATAATATATTCATTCTCATCGTTGGTTTCGTAGTCATCAATATGGCACATTTCAATAGGGTCACCAGCTAATTGCAGCTGGTGGCTCTTTGCGTATTCATAGAGTTTGGGCAGCAGTTCTCTGGTCTTGGTTAGTGCGCCGCGGTATGTCAGAGAGATATACCTGCCCGCCGGGAGGGTGTAATTGCATTCCGTTTTCTCAACATATGGAGCATAGAAGAATACGTTTTTGGTGCGGTAGTATTTTGACTTGGGATTGCTGCCGGGAATATCCAGTGTGTAGCAGTCGCAGGCTCCGATTGTGTCTATCTTGGTGTGGTGGCATTGCATGTATTTGACGACATAGTAAGATACGTAATCGTCCGGGAGATTATCATCCGTCACCATGACGCAGCCACGGTCAGGGAATTCTTTGATCAGAACTTTCTCAAATGTATCCTGTGATGTCATACTTCCGAGAGACGTGATGGTGTCAAGGCGGTTCTGGATGCTGTCCCTTGTGGCTTTGAGCTTGGCAATTTCAGAGTCGACCACATCAAGCTCCGTTTGCAGCAGTTCTGTGGTACTTTCGACATTTCTGTCCTCGTCATATTCACGTATCTGGTCAGTAGAGAAACTGAGTCCTAGAAGTTCACGGATAAGTGCAAGACGGCGCACATCGTCTATGGTGTACATTCTGTAATTGTTCTCATCATTTCTCACAGGGTGCAGTATACCAACTTTTTCGTAATATCTGATGGAATCTACGCCGATATCAAAAAGCTTAGACAGCTCCCCAATCTTGAAAGTATCCTTTTTCTTCATAATATAATCTCCAATTCCTGATCTCATATAACTGTATCGTAACACACCACCTAATCAAATTCTATTTTCTTTGAAAATACTTAATAAAATTAAGCTAATATATAGAGAAATCTTCACATATTCCGAAATCATCAAAAGCAAATCAAGTATATTGACTCTAGCATGGTACAAGGGTTTACCATTTCACCAAGTTAATCAACCACACAAGATAAAGTATGACGAGTTATTGGATGAAGCTGATATCAGGAGCCGAATTAATAATGTTAATGCCCGGACCAGGCTTCACAGATTAAATTAAGGCTCCGTCACTTCATCACAAAAAGGAGGAATGGCTATGGATAGGATATTAACTCACCCGATACTGGGGGATACCCCAGAGGGCAGGCTGGTGAATTTTACATATGATGGGCAGACACTTCAGGGAATAGAGGGCGAGCCGATTGCGGCGGCGCTCAGAGTGGCGGGTGTCATGACACACAGATATACCAAGAAGAGACATGAGCCGCGAGGTGTATTCTGTGCCATAGGAAGATGTACGGACTGTGTCATGGTCGTAAATGGCAAACCAAATATAAGAACGTGCATCACTCCTTTGGAAGAGGGAATGGACGTGAGAACGCAGTATGGTGCATCGGCAGAGAAGGATTTTTAGGAGGTGACCGCTATGATAGAGAGGTATGATCTGATAGTGATAGGCGCAGGCCCGGCAGGACTTTCCGCTGCAATAGAGGCTGCGAAGAACGGAATGAGACCGATAGTATTTGATGAAAATGCAAAGCCGGGCGGTCAGCTCTTCAAGCAGATACACAAGTTCTTTGGTTCAAAGGAACACAAGGCGAAGATAAGAGGATTCAACATAGGTTACGAACTTCTTGAGGAGGCGAATAAACTGGGCGTGGATGTGAGGCTCAATGCCACAGTTGTTGGACTCTATGATGAGAAGGAGGTAACAGTCAGGATCGGTGATGAGATAAAGCATTTCAAAGGAGACAGTGTGCTTGTGGCGACAGGAGCCAGCGAGAACATGGTAACCTTCAAGGGCTGGACACTTCCGGGAGTCATCGGCGCAGGTGCCGCCCAGACTATGATGAATCTTCATCACATAAAGCCGGGCAACAGGATACTGATGCTCGGATCAGGAAATGTCGGACTTGTCGTCAGCTATCAGCTCATGCAGGCTGGCTGTGAGGTAGTGGCACTGGTTGATGCGGCACCGAGGATCGGAGGATACGGAGTACATGCTGCAAAGATATCGAGATGCGGAGTTCCGTTTTACCTGTCACATACAATAGTTGAGGCGAGTGGAACCGACAGGGTGACAGGAGTGACGATCGCACAGGTAGACAGCCATTTCAATTTCATAGAGGGAACCGAAAAGACATTTGACGTTGATACGATATGCGTTGCAGTTGGACTTTCGCCTATGTCACAGCTTTTAAAGCAGGCGGACGTAAAGATGAAGGATACTCCGGGCGGATATGTTCCTGAGTGTGACGAGTGGGGCAGAACATCCGTGCCGGGAATATTTGCAGCCGGCGATGTGTCCGGAATCGAGGAGGCAAGTTCAGCCATGATCGAGGGCAGGATAGCGGGCTCTGTCATATCTCAGGATCTCGGATTTATAGAAAAGGCAGAGATGGAAAAGCGTGCATCAGAGCTTGAGGATGCGCTTGGCAGCCTCCGTGAGGGAATGTTTGCACCGAAGAACAGAGGCAAGCTGATCGAGAAGACAGAGGAAGGCATAGACATATCGATGAATCTGCTGGAGCATGGCTTTGTGGCAGATGATGAGATAGAGAGATATCCGGGAGTGACTCACAGGAAGGGAATACACCCGGTTATAGAGTGTACCCAGAACATCCCGTGCAACCCGTGCCAGAATGCGTGCCCGAAGGGGTGCATAAGCATAGGGGCAAATATAACCTCTCTTCCGACAGTGACGGAAAATCCATGTATAGGATGTGGCATGTGCGTTGCAAGCTGTTCAGGACAGGCCATATTCCTGGTGGACGAGGACACCGGGGATGGCTATGGAACGGTGACATTACCATATGAATTCCTGCCTATTCCAGAGAAAGGAACTAAGGGTGTGGCACTTGGACGTGATGGACATGAGGTGTGCGAGGCGGAGGTCGTAAGTGTCAGAAGTGCAAAAGCATTTGACCATACCAATCTGCTGACCATGAAGGTGCCGAAGGACATGGTTATGAAGGCGAGATTTTTTAAGACGGCAATTTAAGATAGAAATTCAGATGGGAATCAGCCATGAATAATACATTTTAGACGGGCTGAGATTCATACAAGGAGGTGCAGTTATGATAGATATCAGAGAAAAACTTGACGCCATAGGACCTTATGTTCCGGCACCGGATGACGACATGCTGGTGTGCAGATGTGAGGAGGTCACAAAGGGCGAGATAAGGCAGGCAGTCCATGCGGGAATGCTGACTATAGAAGAGATAAGAAGATTCCTCCGGTGCGGAATGGGATTGTGTCAGGGACAGACCTGTGGCAAGCTGGTGAAGGGCATTGTGGCAAGGGAACTGCGCGTGTCACCTCTTGACATAGAGCCAGCCACGTCAAGGGCACCTATGAGACCTACGGAGATGCGCATACTTGCGAGAGATGGAGGTGAGGCTCATGAGTAAACATACAGCAGAGGTTATAATCATCGGCGGCGGTGTAAATGGATGCGCTGCAGCTTACTATCTGGCAAAGGCCGGGATGAAGGATGTCATAGTGCTTGAGGGCAGTCCGAGCATAGGACACGGAGGCTCTTCACGAAACGGAGGTGGAGTCAGACAGTCGGGAAGAGATGTAAGGGAGTTGCCATACGCTATGTATGCTGTGCAGAATATGTGGCCGATACTTTCCGAGGAGCTTGGAGTTGACGTGGAGTATTACCAGAAGGGCAACCTTAGACTTGGCAAGACAGACGCCCACATGGAAAAGCTCAGGAACCTTGCGGCAAATGCAAACTCCCTCGGACTTGACATGAAGATCATAGATGGCAAAGAGGTGAAAGAGATATGCCCATACCTCTCTGACGAGATAATAGGCGCCAGCTGGTGTCCTACGGATGGACATGCAAATCCTATGCTGACGACTCTGGCGTACTACAAGAGGGCAACGGAGCTTGGGGTAAATTTCTTTACTGACGCAAAGGTTGTTGCCCTTGAGAAAGTAAAAGGAAAACTCAGAAAGGTCATACTGGAATCAGGTGAGGTGTTTGAGGCGGACAAGGTTATCCTGACTGCCGGATATGAGAGCAGATTCATCGCAAGGACAGTTGGAATAGATGTGCCGATGACAAAGTATTTTGAGGAGGCGCTGGTTACGGAGGTGCAGCCGCACATGTTCGACATCATGCTTGGTGTTGCATCCGCTGACTTTTACGGACATCAGTCACAGCACGGATCATTTGTATTTGGTTCGGATTCGGGACTTGAGGAGACAACGGACATGGGACTGGATGAGCTCAGGACTTCACCACTCACCGTATCTGCCGGATGCAGGGCGATCATGGGCTACATTCCGATGCTGGCTGATGCCAAGATCGTAAGAACCTGGGGCGGATGGCTTGATCTCTGCTACGATGGTGTTCCAGTCATAAGCAAGGTTGACGAGGTTCCGGGACTTATACTGGCATGTGGATTTACAGGGCATGGATTTGGAACGGCACCGGCTGTGGGACTGATGCTCTCACAGATGGCACTCGGCGAGGAGACGGTTGTGGATATATCTTCTCTACGGTATGACAGATTTAAAGCTGTGAGATAGCATAACGTTGTTGATTATAATAATATTTGGCCATTCTCTCAGGTGCGCCAGGTTCAAGGCTGTTAGGTAGACAATATATGAATCATGGTTGTATATTATTGGCTGAGAAATTCTGTGGAGTAAGATAAGAAAACTTCAGAGAGTAAAAAGTATCAATGATGACAGTCAGAAAAGGAGATATAACATGGAGAACTTTTTTTACAATATTCCGACAAAGGTATCATTTGGCAAGGGCGCCATTGATGATCTGCCGGGGTACATTAGCGAATACGGAGATAGTGTTCTGCTGGTGTACGGAGGCGGAAGTATAAAGAGGACAGGGCTGTACGATAGGATAATCGAGTTACTTGACTGTAGTCACATTTCCCACATTGAGCTTTCGGGTGTGGAACCCAACCCGAGACTCACAACTGTGAAGAAGGGAGTAAGGCTGTGTGCGGAAAATGATGTGAAGGTTATATTGCCTGTGGGTGGTGGAAGTACGATAGACTGTTCCAAAGCTATAGCAGCCGGAGCGTGCTATGATGGAGATCCGTGGGAGTTGGTGGGACACTCTGAGAAGATAAAAAAAGCAGTGCCGATCATAGCTGTTGCAACTATGGCTGCGACGGGCTCCGAGATGGATCCATTTGCAGTTATCACAAATGAGGAGACAAAGCAGAAGAAGGACATTGCATCTGATCTGCTCTATCCGGCATATGCGATACTTGACCCTGAGTATACATTTTCTGTTCCTGCATACCAGACGGCAGCAGGTGTGGCGGATATCATGAACCATATATTTGAGGTTTATTTTGCAGATAACGGAGACACATACATGCAGGACCGCATGATGGAGGCGCTTCTTAAAACACTTATCAAGTATGGCCCGGTGGCTGTAGCTGAGCCGGACAACTATGACGCCAGGGCAAATATCCTCTGGGCATCTGAGTGGGCGATAAATGGATTCATAGCGTGTGGCAAGGACGGTCCATGGCCGGCGCACTCCATAGAGCATCAGCTCAGTGCTTACTATGACATAACACATGGACACGGACTTGCGATCATCACGCCGGTTCTGATGGATTACATTCTTAACGAGAAGAGCCTTCCAGTTCTCGTAAATTACGGCGTGAATGTGTGGGATATAGACAGGACAAAGGATCCTTATGATATAGCACGTGAAGCTATCTCGAAGACACAGAAGCTGTATGAGGACATGGGACTTACCTCGGATCTTGGCGAGCTGGGCGTGCCGTATGAGAAGGACTTTGACGAGATGGCTGAGAAGGCGGCAGCAGAGGGCCTTGAGTATTGCAGAGTGCCTCTGACGAAGACGGATGTAGTGGAGATATATAGAAGATGTTTTAAGTAACCAATGTATACAGCAGGAGGTGGCAGTATGGACAGCAAGGTTGAATTCTTATTCCTGAATGAAGAGGACATGATAAAGGCAGGCGTACTAGATGCGGACAGAGCTGTGGATACCGTAGGAGAGGTTATAACACTCTTAAGTGAGGGTGATTATCTCATGGGCGGCAGGGCGCATAACGACCACGGTGTACAGCTCATATTCCCGGAGAAGTCGGATATTCCGAACTTCCCACTTGCGGATTCTGCAGACAGAAGATTCATGGCGATGCCGGCATACCTTGGCGGCAGATTTCATATGTGTGGTGAGAAATGGTATGGCTCAAATGGCAACAACAGATCGATAGGGCTTCCACGCTCCATACTGATGATGATGCTCAATGATGTGGAGACAGGAAAACCTCTGGCATATATGTCCGGAAATCTTCTTAGTTCTATGAGAACAGGTGCTATGCCTGGACTTGCGGCAAAACTGCTTGCAAGGGATGACTCAAAGGTACTCACACTGGTCGGCCCCGGAGTCATATGCAGATCAAGCCTGAGAGCCATCATGTCACAGAGATTTGACATAGACACCATCAAGATAAAGGGCAGCTCTCCAACATCGGCAAATGCGATCAAGATGAAGGAATACATAGAGGAAAATTATCCTCAGGTAAAGAATATAGTTCTGTGCAGGGATATGGAGGAGGCACTCAAGGATGCTGATATCATAACTGAGGCAGTCTCATGCAAGGAGGGCGAGTGGCCAGAGTACAAACGAGAGTGGCTCAAGCCTGGAGCGCTGGTCATATCTACAAGTACCTTCAATATGGAGCATAAGAGTATTGTTGACTTGAAAAAAGTCATAGACAACTACGGAATGTACGAGAACTACGCAGAGGAAGATAATGTTGGATACGATGAAAATGGCAACAGACTCCACACAGGCTGCATGGGAGAGGACTTCGTCTATATGGTGCAGGATGGATTGATCGAGAGGGATTCCCTTACTACATTCGGAGAGATAATCCGCGGCAAGAAGCCTGGCCGTGAATCCGATGACGAGATCATCCTCGTATCCATAGAGGGCATGCCAACAGAGGACGTGGCATGGGCATATGAATGTTACACCTACGCACTGGTTCATGATATAGGCACGAAACTCAAAGTGTGGGACAGACCATACGCGTTCTGACGGACGGTTACAGGCATATTTACCCAAATAAAGTCCATGTAGGTACATGTTCAATCACGTTCTACATCTGTCACTTCAACAGTTTCTATATGCATGCGGCTCTGCACGCGATAAGAGCGTTTGCGTGCGACGCCTTAGCACAGAAACTGCCGAAGCTTGGATGTATTCACTACCGATTGCCCATGTACCTACATGGACTTATATTTTTAGGTAAATATGCCTGTAGCCTGTTATGCATTTTGTGTGATTATGGCATAGATATATATTTTTCACGCTTCAAACAATTGGTGACAAAGTTTAATGGTTTTAGGATTTGTACTGCTGCTGTAGAACTCTACAGAGCCCTTCTCTATGGAAGGCGTGAGAAGCTCAGCGATGCGCAGTCTCCGCTGAAGTTCAAGGGCGGTGCCGTGGGCTCCGTTGAAGATCTTCACGTCAGGTCCGGCAATACGTTTTATCACTTTTTCCACGAATGGATAATGCGTACAGCCAAGGACTATGGCGTCTATTTTTTTGGCAAGATATGGAGCCAGAAGCTCTCTTAGAAATTCTGTGATCTCCTCACCATCGAATATTCCTCTCTCAACATAATCTGCAAGCCCCGGACATGGAATCGGGTAAATATCGGACTCCTTTGAATAATGTTTCATGAGTTCATGAAATTTAGGTAGAGCCAGTGTGGCAGGGGTGGCCATGACAGCTACCTTGTCGTGCTCCTTCCACAGAACCGCAGGCTTCAGAGCCGGTTCAATACCGATGATCGGTATGGAAGGATACTGCTGTCTCAGTGTCGAGGCTGCAACACTTGTGGCGGTGTTGCAGGCGATGACGATCGCCTTCACATCCTTTGCGAGAAGAAAATTGGTACACTGCTCCGATCTCTCAAGAATAGCCTCTCTGGTCTTTGTTCCGTAAGGTGCGTGTGCCGAATCGCCAAAATATATATAATTTTCATAGGGCATGAGCTCCACGATGTCGCGGAGAACGCTTATTCCGCCGAGTCCTGAGTCGAATACTCCAATTGAACGTGTGTCCATAACATATCTCCCTTTATCTCTCAAAGTCACAAAAAGATTATACTCCCTGTGATGACAAAAAACAACTTATAAGAGCGGTACATTTACCTCAGGCAGGCTGGGTCAGAGATAAAATATTTATAAATAAGTGGACTGCTGACAAAGAGTAGTGTTAAAATGATATAGGTCGTGTGAATATTGATATATCAGAGGACAGAAAAGAGATGATCGATATGGCAAGAGAACTGGTTTCTATAGTAAAAGAGAAAATGATAGAATACTATGCTGGAGATTCCAGAAGAGTGCACCACTTTCTGAAGGTACACTCATTTGCTAAACTGATAGCAGAGATAGAGAATATGGATCCGGGAGAGCAGGAGGTGCTGGAGATTGCGGCACTCACTCACGATATAGGTATAAAGAATGCCGAACTGAAATATGGATATAATAATGGCAGACTGCAGGAGCAGGAAGGACCACCGGAGGCAAGACGTCTACTGAGAGACGCAGGAGCTGATGAGCGGGCAGTTGAGAGAGCCTGTTACCTGGTAGCACATCATCACACATACAGGAATATAGATGGTCTTGATTATCAGATACTTGTGGAGGCGGATTTTCTTGTGAACATGTACGAGGATAAGGCGGATATGGACACGATAATTAAGGCATACGACAATATATTTGTGACAGAATCTGGGAAGTGGCTTTGCAGACAGCTGTTTTCTCTGAAATATTGAAAAAATATTCAGTTATGTTATACTTAACAAAGCTGGCTTGGGTGTCAGCTGAAAGAAAAAGAAGAGGAAAGATACAGAAATGAAACTATATATATCAAAAATGCTGTCTACAATTCTGCCTGTAGTCGGAGTAATGTGTATATTCGGATTTGCATTCGCTGGAAATATAGCCCTTGGATGGGTATTATTTGTTGCGCTTGCGTTGATATCAGGTTTGATAAATACGATATTTTTCAGATGCCCGCATTGTGGGAAGGCAATACCTGCCAACAGTACAGTAAATCAAAAGTATTGTCCGCTATGTGGGGAGGATCTCGGCATGAGACCGTCGAGGATAAGCTACTACGGACGTTGCAGAAAGAGTAAAAAAGGAATCATGAGGGGGATCTCCACAGTGGGACCGATGGTGTTCGTTGTGAGTTTATTCATATTGTTCCTTATAGTTGTAGCAGTGTTTGGCGTTGACAGTCTGTCAAAGGGAATGGGAAGGATAGCAGTTATACTTGCATTTGTCGTGAGCGTTGTGCTTGCAATATTCTGCAGGATAGTTGTAGCATCAGCGGCAAAGCTTGATAAGGATGCGATATACTACAGCAAAGTGCCATTCATATGGAAGAAATACGACATAGATGATATAGTGGCATGTGAGAAAATCGTAAAACCATTTTATCATGTCAACAGGGGATATGTATTTGCGACATCAAAGGAAATTGTCGCAATACCAATGGCATCATATGCGGGCGGTCAGGAATTCTTCAAGGAGTTCACAGACAGAATAGGACAGAGCATGCCGGATGTCAGACCTGATCTGGTGCTTTCCAAGCGTTCAGAGCAGGCAAAGTCGGACGAAGCGACATATGAGCATATGGTTGCGGAGTACAAAGATCATTTCGGTGAAGGTGACAAGAAGTAAGAAGGCATACATAGAATAAAAAATAAAGTAATAAAATAATCAAGAAGATTTTAAATTTAAATATGAAAGGGAAAATACATGGACGCAAAAGATATAGGAAAAAAGGTTGAGAATCCGGTATTACTGGAGGCGATGAAGAAACTCAGAGAGAATGAGAACAGTGAGACACTGAGAGCTTTCTTTGGAGCAGTAGTACATGCAGTGTTTGTAGTGCCTGCAACATTTGATAAAGATCCGGTTGTCACAGCCGATGGAAAACAGACCCTTGAGCAGGGTGTTAAGATTAACTTTGCACTGCTTACAAACGGCAATGGGGAGAAGGTTCTTCCTTGTTTCACGGATGAGGATACATTTGCTGCATCACAGTTCAATGAGGGATTCAAGAGAATCATATTTGCTTACAAGCAAGTTGAGGATCTCGTACTAAACTCCAAGGGTGGAATTGGCGGAATTGCAATGAATCCATTTACAGAGAATTGTTTTGTGTCAGGAGATTTCATAAGACAATACAGGGAGCATCAGGATACAGGTCTTGTCGAGAATAAGATCAAGCCAGGAACAAAGGTAAAACTCAGAAAGCCAAAGTATCAGCCTATAAATATGCTTGAGGAAGCAACAAAGTATCTTGAGGAAAAGGGAAATGTCAACAGAGCATATATTCAGATGATGGAGGAAGCTGGTAAGGAAGATAAGTATCTCATAACACTCGATATGGCAGAGGGTGAGGATGAAAAACCGGTAATAGCAGGACTTATACCTCTGTTAAAGCCGCATTCATTTGGAATAGAGATAGCTTTCGTCACATCAAAGGGATCTCTTGGAAGTCAGACTATACGCATGACAGACCCGTTCTATACAAGAGAAGGCTATGCAGCTACAGAAAAGACAGCAGAGAATGTGTCAGAAGATACAGAAGAAGAAAATTCTGATTCAGAGGAATAGACAGCAGCAGACCTTAAAATGATATTGCATATATGTGCGTATACATGATAGTATGTGCATATTAAAAAAATAAGACAAGGGGTTTATTATGCTGAAAAAATACCTGACTATATTTTTAATTTCCATGGTTCCTATACTCGAGCTTCGTGGAGCTATACCTTATTCGGTAGGATTTGGACTTCCAAGTATACCATCGTTCATAGTGTGCGTTATAGGAAATATGATACCAGTACCATTTATATATTGGTTTGCCAGAAGAGTGCTTGAGTGGGGAAAAGATAAGAGGTTTATAGGGAGATTTTTCACATGGTGCCTGGTCAAAGGAGAGCGGGGCGGACAGAAACTTATGGAAAAGTCTGGCGTGGGTGTGTATATTGCACTGCTCTTGTTTGTGGGGATACCACTTCCGGGAACGGGAGCCTGGACGGGAACTCTGGCAGCAAGCTTCCTCGAACTTGACTGGAGGAAAAGCGTTATCATGGTCATGCTTGGAGTCGTCATGGCAGGAGTTATAATGTATCTCGGCAGCGTGGGAGTATTTGGCGCCATAGGACTGCTGAAGTAGTATGTAAGAAGTAATACCAGAAAGGAAGAATGAATATGGCTATGAATCCAGCAATGCTGTTTAAGATAAAGAGCGCGTGGGACAAATTCGTGAACAATCATCCAAAGTTTCCGATGTTCCTCAGGGCAGCATCAGCCACAGGAATAAAAGAGGGCTATATAATAGAAGTAAAGATAACTGACACGGAGGGAAAGGCGATATGTACCAACGTCAAGCTCACCAGTTCAGATATGGAGCTCATTGATATGATAAAGGACATGAGCTCAAACGCGAGATAGCGGAAAGTACAAAAATATTACCTTTATAAAGCAAAATTTTATAAAAGACTTCTTGACTTGCATAGTCTGATTGTGTTATTGTAGACTTTGCGATGAAAGAGGTCTTTTTTTTGTGCCTTAAAATAACAATGGAGGTAAGTGGAAATGCGCGTTAAAATAACATTGGCATGTCAGGATTGTAAACAGCGTAATTACAATATGACAAAGGATAAGAAAACGCATCCAGACAGAATGGAAACAAAGAAGTACTGTAGATTCTGCAAGGCTCATACAGTACACAAGGAGACAAAATAGTCTGAACCAGTAAGGAGGAAAAGAGTTATGTCTAAATCTAATAAAGAAGAAAAGTCAAATACTCTCAAGAGAAGCTGGTTTCAGGAATTAAAGGGAGAATTTAACAAGATAACATGGCTTGATAAGAAATCCCTTGCAAGGCAGTCAGTTGCGGTAGTTTTATCGACAGTTGTTCTCGGCTGTATCATAGCTATTGTGGATTGGCTGATCCAGATTGGTTTGAATTTCATAGTTGGGTAAAGGATGGTGGAGAATATGTCAGAGGCAGAGAATGCAAGATGGTATGTTGTTCATACATACTCAGGATATGAAAACAAAGTAAAGGCTGATATTGAGAAAACAAAAGAAAACAGAAATTTACAGGACCAGATCATTGAGGTAGTCGTACCTGTAGAGGATGCCACAGAGATTAAGAATGGCAAGCCAAAGTCAATAGAAAGGAAGATACTTCCTGGTTACGTTCTCATCAACATGATCATGAATGATGTTACATGGTATGTTGTTCGTAATACAAGAGGTGTCACAGGATTTGTTGGATCAGATCCAAGAAAGCCTGTTCCGCTCACAGAGGAAGAACTGAGCAATCTGTATCAGACTTCAGATGAGGTTGTCATCGACGTTGAAGTGGGTGATTCTATCACGGTTACTTCAGGTGCCTGGGAAGGCACAGTAGCAACAATTAAGGCAATTAATACTGCAAAACAGACCGTAGCCATCGAAGTAGAAATGTTTGGTCGAGTAAATACTGTTGATATTGCGTTTGCTGATATCAAGAAGTTGTAATTATCAAGTGGAAGGGTTTTGCCCGTTATTACCACAGTATTTTGGAGGAATGCTAAAATGGCAAAGAAAGTAGAAGGATACATCAAATTACAGATACCTGCAGGAAAGGCAACTCCTGCACCACCTGTTGGACCAGCACTTGGTCAGCACGGTGTAAATATCGTTGCTTTCACAAAGGAATTCAATGCAAGAACAGCTAATGAGGGTGACATGGTTATTCCTGTTGTTATCACAGTATACCAGGATAAGAGCTTCAGCTTCATTACAAAGACTCCACCTGCAGCACTTCTTATTAAGAAGGCATGTAACATCAAGTCAGGTTCTGCAAACTCAAAGAAGACTAAGGTTGCAACAATTTCTAAGGCTAAGGTTCAGGAGATCGCTGAACTTAAGATGAAGGATCTGAACGCTGCAAGCCTTGAGGCTGCTATGAGCATGATCGCTGGAACAGCTCGTTCAATGGGCGTTACAGTTGAAGAGTAATACAGATATTTAGTGGGAGGGTCGCTCCCGATATGACCACAGGAGGTTTATAATAATGATAAAGAGTAAGAAATATGTAGATGCAAGCAAGCTCTATGATAAGACAGCTGCTTACGAGGCAACAGAGGCTGTTGCTTTAGTTAAGAAGATGGCTTCAGCTAAGTTTGATGAGACAGTAGAGGCACACCTCAGACTCGGTGTTGATGGACGTCACGCTGATCAGCAGGTTCGTGGTGCTGTAGTACTTCCACACGGAACAGGTAAGACTGTTAAAGTTCTCGTATTTGCTAAGGGTGCAAAGGTTGACGAGGCTCTTGCAGCAGGCGCTGATTACGCTGGTGGAGACGAGCTCGTACCAAAGATCCAGAACGAGGGATGGTTAGATTTCGACGTTGTAGTTGCAACACCTGATATGATGGGCGTTGTAGGACGTCTTGGCCGTGTACTTGGACCAAAGGGTCTCATGCCAAACCCTAAGGCTGGAACAGTTACTATGGATGTAACAAAGGCTATCACAGATATCAAAGCTGGTAAGATAGAGTACAGACTTGACAAAGCCAACATTATCCATGTGCCAGTGGGAAAGGTTTCTTTCACAGAGGAACAGTTAAACGAGAATTTCCAGACTTTAATAAATGCTATTGTTAAGGCAAAGCCAGCAGCTGCTAAGGGTCAGTACCTTAAGAGTGTTGTAATTGCTTCAACAATGGGACCTGGTGTCAAGATCAACACAACAAGTTACGTGTAAAAGCTGGTTGATCTGATCATCAGTTACGATCAAAAGCCCCACACTGTTATGATATATCTTAGAGATATTTCGTACGGTGTGGGGCTTTTGCATCTGCAGAAATCATATAAAGAATGAGCACATGAATAGCGATTTGATAGTTAATGAAAGCTCGAAAACAGGAGAAAGTCAATAAAATCAAGGCTTGCAACTGCCGGTTGCGAGACTTGCAACCATAAATAGCTTGTAGGATGATATGTTTTTTTATAATTTACTTATTGCTAATTTTATTTTATAGGAGGAACAAATTTATGGCAAATGTGGAGAGGTACAGTTGGAATGTCCAGATAAATGGAGTTGTGTATCTGGTGGAGTATATGAAGGGCAGTGTGTATATCAATGGCGGTGAGGCGTTCAAGCTCAGATCGCTGGAATACAAGAGAAAGTTTATACCTTCAAGAATGAGTTATACTGTGCCGCTGGCTGGAAAGGAACTGACATTGGTGATAGGCCAGATAGACGGAGTTGTGCTTTTGATGGATGGAATAGATATGAGCACAGGACAACAGTACCAGGTGCCAAAGTTGCCGGGCTGGGTCGTTGTGTTCTATGTGTTGTATATTATAAATATTTTTGCGGTGCTTGGCGGTGCGGTAGGTGCATTGATCAATGCGACCATGGCAACCATAACTACGACGATTGTGAATAACAAGAAACTGTCTTCTGGTAAGAAAGTGGCTATATGTATAGCGATATATGTGGTAACTACAGTGTTGGAATTTGTTATAGCGATATCTGTAGCGAAAGCATTGCATAGATATTGATGAAATATGCTCCCATATAGTGTATAATAAAAAAATATGTTTAAAGGAGAGGAAAAGTATGGGAGTACGAAAGAAAAAAGTATTTGGCAGGATTATCACAGCTGTGCTGGGGCTGGCGATGCTGTTGTCATTGATACCGGTTGATGTCAATAAGGCTCAGGCTGCAACTATACCGGCGGATGTATCGAAACCTTCCTCAGGATGTGTGTTCATAGCGATGGGAGGACAGTATGCATCGGGCGCTGCGGCAGCGGTTAAGAAGATTAACCAGCTTCGATACCAGGCATGTAAGCAGGGAATTAAGATGAACGGTAAAAAACTGACACTTAAGGATTATGTTCCTATAAAGTGGTCTGCAGGACTTGAAAAGATAGCGCGTATTAGGGCGGCAGAGTCGAGTGTAACTATGTATCACCAGAGATTGAACGGAAAAAACGTATTCAGTTTCAAGTATCCGGGAAGCGGATGGGTTACGTCCGAGGTTATAGCATGGAACTGGTCGGAGGGCATGACGATGGCTATTGACCAGTGGGCAAGCGAGAAGGCGGATTATGTGGCAGGAACCAAGAATGCTGTGACTGGTCACTACACATCGATGATAGATCCGAACAACAGGTATGTGGGAATAGGTACATTTCTCAATGATTCAGCGTCGTTCTACAATACAACGGTTGCCCAGTTCATGGGAGCTGGAACCCAGTCGGAGAAAGTGGCAAAGGCAACAGGTAAGTGCAGCGCCACAGTGGAAGTCAGTACGAAGAATATAACTTCACTCAAGGTGACGGGACCGAAGACAATAGACCGTGCACAGAAGTCCACATACGCACTGAGAGCGGTGCTTGGAAATTATTCAAAAACTTCATATAAGGTTACGTCAAGTGTGAAGTGGACATCATCTAATCCGTCTGTTGCCAGAGTCAGCCAGTCGGGTGTCGTGACAGGCCTCAAGAAGGGAACAACGAAGATTACTGCTAAGATAGGGACAAAATCTGCATCATTTACCGTGACAGTATCTGGAAAGTGCCGCCATTCATATTCGGGCAAGGTTGTGAAATATGCGACAACAAAGACAGATGGAAAAGTACTTCACACATGCAAAGTATGTGGCAATAAGAGATACATTACAGTAAAATCTGTAAAGAGTGTGAATTTGTCGAAAACATCCTATAAGTATGATGGAAAGGCAAAGACACCTTCGGTTGTAGTCAGGGACAGCGATGGCAAGACAGTCTCGGCAAAGTATTATAAGATTACATATCCAAAGTCCAGATCAAAGGTTGGAACATACAAAGTTGTTATCACCTTTAGCGGACGATATTCAGGATCAATCACAAGAACGTTCAAGATAGTAAAATAAGAAGTGGATAATAAAATAAAAAACCCTGTCATCTTATGTGCCAAAAATAAGATAACAGGGTTTTTATTTAGACTGTTTTGTTTGAGTGTATATACAGGTTATGATATAGCTCCTGTTTTTGAACATGTTAGGGTAACATTTTGAGTTACAGTCTCTAGTAATTTGCCTTTGACAGAGTATCGATTGCCGTATGCACTTGCATATGCTCTGTTTTGAGATTTAGAGCAGCTGGATACCCGAGTTTTCCAACTGGATGAAAAGGTCTGAGTTGATGCATTTGCAGCTGTACAAACACTTGTGGATCCGTTATATCTGAAAGTTGCATCAAGAGTTACCTGCCAAAGAACATCGCCATTTGCATTTTGGAAGACGACTGTTTTAGAAGCTGATTTTGTAGAGGTTGCTCTTGCTGCTGAATTTTCAGTGGGTTCAGTAGGGTATTCGTATATAATAACTTTGCATGTTATAATTTCGGAGTCATCATCTGCTTCAGCTGCCTGTACAGGTGCTACATATATAACAGAGATGAGCATTGCGACAATAAGACCTAATGTAATAAGTTTTTGTTTCATAGATAATCCCTCCATTTTTATTTAATAGTTGGTTGAGAAACTGGAGTGATTTTGCGACTCTCCTGGTAATCGGTTTCCGTTGCCGTTTGTTCTTGTATTATTATTGTTTTAGACTCGATTTTTGAAATTTCAGAATTGCGGGAATTTTTCAATTCGCTGCGCAGAAAGATTGTAAAGCAGATGGTAATAATTAGAGCAATGAATAATACAAGTGATATTACAACGGCAGTAAGTCTCTTACTTTTGCTATCAGTGTGTGTGGTATCAAATTCTACATTATATTGATTTGCACACTCCTTAGGCTCTCCAAATTTCTCAATGAGTTCCTCCATTGTTATTGGTTTGTCGCCAGAGGATTCAGCATAATCATACATGGCATTTTTAAGTTCGGTCAGATATTTCTTTTCTGCTTTAGTATGAGGGCGTAGCTTCTTTTTGATTGCTTTCAAGTATTCATGTATTAGTTTTGAGTCTTCTTTGAATTGCAAGTCACTTTTCATATAAAATTCCTCTGCGTAACAATATTTAAGATTTCTATACATATTATATACTAGCGTATATACAATTCAATAATTTTTTGACAATTTAGCTGTATAATTTGACAAAAATTTATTGAAATATAGCTGGCGGGAACAAAATATATCCCAAGGAGAAGCACAAATATATATAAATAATTGCGTAGAAAAACTAATAAAAAAGCGTATGAACAAAATGCTCATACGCTCCTAGTTGACTGTTTAGTCTTTCTTACGTTTGCCCTCTTTTCCTTTGGTTGGATGATAAGCAAGTACAGTCTGGATAGCGATTGTTGTTGCTGAATAATCCTCAAGAAGAATCTTAAGTCTCTCTCTTCCAGTATCCTCGATGTGATAATAAACTCGCTCCATTCTCTTGCCAACAAGTCTTTTGTCATCGGAAATGTATCCTGCGTCAATGAGCTTGTAAAGTGCTGGGTACAGGGAACCGATAGGGATACAAATGACACCGTCTGTAAGTTCCTCGATGAGCTGTGTTAACTGATATCCATAGCAGTCCTTCTGGCTCAGGAGATAGAGAACCATCAATTCTACAGAACCGCGTCTAAAATTACTTTTCTGATTTACGACAATATTCGATTTTTTGTCGTTGTTATTGTTGTCTGTATTTTCGATTGCTAAATTTTCCATAATTTCACCTCGTATTACTAATTCTATATGGAAATGTGAAGATTTGCAATCATAAAATTAATTTTATTAGGTATTTATTGACATTTTGATGCATTCCCTGGTTTATAAGGACGTTATTTTCCATTTTGAAGCTTATTTTGGAGTTGTTTTGACAAAATCAGTAGGTCGTGGGCCGATTTACATGGATTATCGGACTTCATTATCGCAGATACGACACATATTCCTGCGATGGGTATTCCAGTGAGAACATCCAGATTGGTTTTGTTCAGTCCTCCGATAGCGTTTACAGGGATAGGTACGGCTGCACAGATATCCCTCAGTGTGTCTGTGGTCGTGAGTACAGTCTTGACCTTGGTGGTAGTAGGGTAGATGGCTCCGACTCCTAGATAATCAGCCCCCTGCTCATATGCCTCCACGGCCTGAGTGACAGTTTTGGTGGTTGCACCCACGATGCGGTCAGGCCCCATGAGTTTTCTGGCTATGGAGACAGGCATGTCGGTCTGTCCCACATGGACGCCTTCGGTGCCAACCGCCAAAGCTACATCAACACGGTCGTCTACGATGAGTGGTACATTGTAGCGGCGCGCTATGGAATGCACCTTGTACGCTAGATGTATGTACTCACGGGTTGTACGATCCTTTTCCCGAAGCTGTATGAGCGTTGCACCGCCGTCGAGGGCACATTCCACCCTGTATAGAAATTCCTCCTCGGACAGACCGGTGCTGTCAGTTATAAAATATAAAGTAGGATTAAATGTATACATTTACATTTCCTTTCTCCGCCTGCAAGTGGCGGTATGTTATAGTGCGTAGATTGCTCAGATCTGTATTTGCTTAATCAGGTGATATTACACATACAGATAGTCGTTGAGGACTGGCTGCAGTCCCTCACCTTCTATGTCTGAATACATATGTTCAAGACTTCTGTTGTCGTTGATCTCGAACTGTTCATCACCCTGCTCGCTTCCGGAATCCTTGCCGCTGTATTTGCTCTCATGGTCGCCGATTCCTGTTGACACGCCTGCCGATACCTTGGTTGCTGCGATCTTTACTATACCATTCCTGAAGTCGGCACTCTCCCTTGATGATACAGTTATTCCGGCAAATGGCAAGAATATTCTGTATGCGCACAGTATCTGACAGAGCTGCTTCTCATGTACGTCTAGAGGATTGATCTGATCGTTGTTGATGATCGGCCTTAGTCTTGGACAGGAGAGAGAAATCTCTGCGTGCGGGTATTTCCTCTGAAGAAAATACGCGTGAAGGGCTGTTGCCAGTGCATCCTTGCGGAAGTCGGAGAGTCCTAACAGTGCCGAGAATGCAACGCCCCTCATTCCGCCCATGAGGGCGCGCTCCTGCGCGTCGAAACGATATGGCCACACCCTCTTGTGCCCCATCAGGTGAAGAGTTTCGTATTTGTCTGCATCGTAGGTTTCCTGGAATACTGTCACGTAGTCTGCGCCACATTCGTGGAGATAACGGTATTCATCGGTGTTCACCGGATATATCTCGAGACCGACCATGCGGAAGTATTTCCTTGCAAGCTTGCATGCCTCGCCGATATATTTTACGTCGCTCTGGCTGCGGCTCTCACCGGTTAGTATAAGGATCTCCTCCATGCCGCTGTCTGCGATGATCTTCATCTCCTTCTCAATCTGCTCCGAGGAGAGCTTCATTCGGTTGATGTGATTGTAGCAGTTGAATCCGCAGTATACGCAGTAGTTCTCACAGTAATTGGCTATGTAGAGTGGTGTGAACATGTAGACAGTATTGCCGAAGTGACTGCTAGTCTCACAGCTTGCACGCTGCGCCATCATCTCAAGAAATGGTTCGGCGGCGGGGGAGAGCAGAGCCTTGAAGTCCTCTATGCTGCACGTCTCGTGTTCAAGGGCAGCCATGACGTCTCTGCCTGTGTAACTGCTGTAGTCGTAGCTATCCATGTGCTCCATGACCTTGCTGCGGATGTCAGATTCAATAACCTCCATGCCCGGAAGGTATTCCATATGGCTTTTCCTTGACGATGGATCTGTCTCCAGACGGTGCTTGATAGCAAGCGCCTCCGGTGAAAGATATTCGGAGTCTATCAGAAAATGATTTATCGGGGACTCCGTCTGTGAGTGTTTGATTGATTTTTTATTGTCCATCTGAGCCCCTCCTTTAGTCATGCAGAAATCCGGTCAGTGGATCTGAAGCGGATGCCCCTCTGGTGAGAACTCTTCCAAGACCTGCCAGATAAGCCTTTCGGCCTGCATTTATTGCGTCCTTGAATGCCGATGCCATGAGTGGCAGATTTCCGGCTGTGGCGAGGGCAGTGTTGGCCATGATGGCGGCAGCGCCCATCTCCATGGCTTCACATGCCTGGGATGGCCTTCCGATACCGGCGTCAACTATGATCGGAAGCTCGATCTCGTCGATGAGGATCTGGATGAAGTCTTTAGTAGCCAGTCCCTTATTAGAGCCTATAGGTGATGCAAGGGGCATGACTGCTGCGGCTCCCGCGTTTACCAGATCACGGGCGGCATTCAGGTCCGGGTACATGTAAGGCAATACAACAAATCCTTCATTTGCCAGTGCTTCGGTTGCCCTTATCGTTTCCTGGTTGTCGGGAAGGAGATATTTGCTGTCACGCATGATCTCAACCTTCACGAAGTCTCCACAGCCCAAAGCCCTTGCAAGCCTTGCTATGCGCACGGCCTCCTCGGCATTCCTCGCGCCGCTTGTATTTGGCAGGAGAGTAACTCCCTCCGGTATGAAATCAAGTATATTTTCCTCTTCCTTTGTATTTGCACGGCGGACGGCCAGAGTGATGATTTCTGCTCCAGCGTCCTTTATGGCTGATTTGATCAGCTTCATGGAATACTTTCCTGAACCCAGAATAAATCTTGAATTGAATTCGTGTCCTCCGATTATCAGCTTGTCTTCTTTCATTATAATGCTCCTCCTCCCATGAAACTCACGACCTCCACACAGTCGCCGTCGTTAAATGTAATGTCTGCGTAAGTCTCTCTCGGTATGATCTCCTCGTTGATCTCAACAACTATGCGCACCGGTTTGTAGCCGGATTCCTCGAGAAATGCCGCCAGATTCTGGCCGGTGATGTCGAGAGCTTTTCCGTTCACTGTTACCATAGCACTTTCCTCCAAAGTCTTTTATCTGCACAAAAAAGGAGTTACCGATCTGGTAACTCCAATAAAATTTGCACTCTAATAAATTCCTAGATGTTATGGAAAAGAACCGGCTTGTGTGAAGCATTAAAGAGCTTACAGCCGTTCACTATTAGGCATCCCTACGTTGGCATTATCCAAATCAGGTTTTCGGTCGAAGGTTGTACCTTCCTCTCAGCCTGTACTACAAGCTCCCGCGTCCTTATTTTGTTATCAAATACTAATATACGACTTGAAAATCCGGAATGCAAGAGCAAGTTATGTGGCAAAGATGTCTTTTTACCGCAAATATTCGATGCTGACTCAGAAATATATGGAAATTATCCTGCGAATATTCCGCGATTAATGGCTTTTCCTTGACATAGTCCTTATATATATGTACAATTTAGTTGTTTGGCGCGCTAAAGCGTTATACAAAATCGGCAGGTTGCACAAAGGTTGACCTGATTTATCTTATGGAGGACAGTGAAGTTATGAGACAGAAGAAGATTCATTACATCTACAATAAAGAGATGGAGTGTATGGATCCTGAGGAGAGAAGAAAGCTTCAGGGTGAGAGACTCAGAAAGACAGTAGAACTTGAATATGCAAATGTACCGGCATACAGAGCCAGAATGGACGAGGCGGGAGTAAAGCCGGAGGATATAAACAGCATAGACGATATCGTCAAGCTGCCATTTATGCAGAAGACAGATCTCAGGGATAACTTCCCATTTGGACTGTTTGCAGCAGACAGGAAGGACATCATCAGAATCCAGGGTTCATCAGGAACCACAGGTAAGCCTGTTGTATCTGGCTACACCCAGAATGATATAGATGTGTGGACGGAGATGGTAGCCAGAGCTATCAAGTGCGCTGGTGGCGGAGAGGATGATGTCATCCAGATAGCTTATGGTTATGGATTGTTCACAGGTGGACTTGGAGCACATCAGGGCGCGACTAAGGTTGGTGCCATGGTAGTTCCGATGTCATCAGGCAACACACAGAGACAGATCATGATGATGAAAGAGCTCGGCGCAACCATGCTTTGCTGTACACCTTCATATGCTACATACCTCGCAGAGACCATCAGGGAAATGGGCATCGATCCATCAGAACTGAAGATCAAGTCAGGCTACTTCGGAGCAGAACCTTGGACAGAGGAGATGAGACAGCACCTTGAGGAGCTTCTTGACTTCGATGCATTTGATATATATGGACTAACAGAGATCGGTGGACCTGGTGTTGCATTTGAGTGCTTCGAGAAGAACGGAATGCACATCAACGAGGATCATGTTCTTGCAGAGATCATTGATCCTGTCACAGAGGAGCCGCTTCCAGACGGAGTTCCTGGAGAGCTTGTGTTTACAACCCTTACCAAGACAGGTACACCTATGATCAGATACAGGACACATGACATATGCACACTAACACACGGCACATGTGCATGTGGAAGAACAACAGTCAAGATGAGCCGTATCACAGGCCGTACAGACGACATGCTTGTAATCCGTGGTGTAAATGTATTCCCTAGTCAGATAGAGTCAGTCCTTCTCGGCGTGGAGGAGGCTTCAGCTCATTATATGATCGTGGTTGATCGTGTGAATTCACAGGATAAGCTGACAGTTCAGGTAGAGCTCAAGGAAGATGTGGATATGGGCGATGCTGCAAAGCTTGCGGCTATTGCATCCCGCATCAAGACAAATATCAAGCAGACACTGCTTATCAGCGCAAAGGTTGAGCTGGTTCCGCCTAAGACCATTCCACGTTCAGAGGGTAAGGCAAAGAGAATCACAGATAACAGACATATCGGATTCTAATTAGTAAGCTTAGCTAGTCAGACGAATCACAGGACTGAAAAGTTTGAGATTAAAAGACTATATAGAGAGAATAAAACAGCCGGCTCAATGGTGAGCTTTCCGGGATCGCGACCGGACATGCCGCCGTGAGCCGGCTGTTTTATCAGGAAGGGATCAGGCAGTTAGCTTGGGAGGTTTGCACTGGCAGATATCAGCTGTGAGGCCTGCCGCCAGAAAACTGGCAAAACAGATAAAATCGCTAAATGCTGAAAAACCTTGCATTTTGGTATATTTCCGTGTAAAATTTGCTTTGTTATGTGCACTGACAGTGAGATACTGCACTGCAGTGGTAAAGTTGGTGCGGAGCAGATAAATTATAATTATTATGGAAGGTGGATTAACTAATGAATGTTTACGAGATGATTGCGTTTATAGCGTATTTTGTCCTGGTAATCGGTGTAGGAATTTATTTCTTCTTCAAATCCAAGGGGAATGCCGGAGAGAAGGATTATTTCCTTGGAGGAAGAGATATGAATGGTCTGGTGGCTGCACTCAGCGCCGGAGCCTCTGATATGAGTGCGTGGGTTCTCATGGGACTGCCCGGAGCATTCTATGCGACAGGACTCAGCAACATGTGGATATCAGTTGGTCTGTTCATCGGAACAGCATGTGCTTGGATATTCATAGCACCGAGACTCAGAAGATTCTCGATAGCGTACAACGATTCGATCACTATACCTCAGTATCTGACAAATCGTTTTCAGTCAGACAATAAGCTGCTTCTCATAATATGTGCAGTTATATTTGTGGTTGCATATTGTATATACGCTGCGTCAAGTATATCGGCCTGCGGTACTCTGTTCAATACTGTTATGGGCATCGACAGGAATACAGCCATGATCGGCGCTGCAGTCATCATCATCGTGTACACATTCCTTGGTGGTTTTAATGCAGTGTGCTGGACGGATTTCTTCCAGGGACTTCTGATGCTTGCAGCTCTCATGATCGCACCTATCATTGCGGTCATCACCATGCAGGGCGCTGGCTTTATAGCACCTGATGTTGTCATTCCAGACAATTATTACAATGCCCTTATAAGTGGTTCATTTGACAAGACCAGTGTGATCAATATCATATCAGGACTTGCATGGGGACTTGGATATATGGGTATGCCACATATTCTTATAAGATACATTTCGATCAAGTCAGAGAAGGAGATGAAGAAGTCCAGAATAGTCGGTACTTGCTGGACAGGAATCATTCTCGTTATGGCATCCGTAGTTGGTATGGTCGGCCTTAAGTATCTCGGTGGCGGACTTACAGACAACTCACAGGTATTCATCAGACTTGTAAGAGGCGTGTTCCCTGCACTTGTAGCTGGTATACTTCTCTCAGCTATCCTTGCAGCGTCCATGAGTACAGCTGATTCACAGCTCCTTGCTTCATCATCAGCATTTTCGTCTGATGTGTACAAGCCTATATTCAGGAAGAGTGCATCTGACAAGGAGATGCTCTGGGCAGGAAGAATTGTGGTAATCATCATCTCAGTTGTGGCACTTGCCATAGCTATGAACCCAGACTGCGAGGGAATCATGGCACTCGTGTCAAATGCATGGGGCGCTTTCGGTTCAGCGTTTGGACCGGTCATCGTTCTGTCACTGTACTGGAAGCGACTGAATTACAACGGAGCGCTTGCTTCTATCATAGTCGGATTTGCTGTTGACATGCTCTGGTACAAGTTCCTTGCAACACCAACAGGACTTTATGAGATCGTTCCTGGATTTGCAGCAGCATTTATCACAGCCATTGTGGTCTCACTTCTCACAAAGAAGCCTGATGACAAGGTTGCTGAGATATTTGAGCAGGCAAAGCTTCCTACAGAGTAGGAAATACGTCCTTGCATATTGAGTTGACAGATATAGACATGAAGATGAATATATAAAGATAAATATAAAAAAGATAAATACAAGGAAAGCTGGTGTACAGGTTCTGATCTCATCTGTATATCAGCTTTTATTCCTTTAACGCCTAAATAGCCAAGTTATGGATAATAGGCAACATGTGAAGACGATAAGTTGCTGGGGAAAAAGACTAAAAAAGCGCAAAAAAAGAACCACTTGATAAATCTCAGCGGTTCTTTTTTACAACAACTTAAACAACAAAGAGTAAATTACGTTCTCCTTAACAACTGAGTTCAGTATAAACATAAAATATGAACAGAATATGTACAGAAAAAAAACGTTTTGCAAAATAAAATCTTCAAAATTTAAAAAAATATGACCTTATTTGTAAAATGCACAAAAAGGATATGGCGAATTGTGCGGTGTGCACATTGTGATGGATATAGCAGTTAAAAATATTAAAAAGAGTAAGTATTTCAACTGGTAAAATCCCTGTTTTTTAACTATGATAAAATAGAAAAGGTGGAACGGGGGAGTCTGCTGCTGCCGGTTGTTTAAAACATGGCAGAAAGGATATATTGTATGGATGTGTCAAGTTTTCTATGAAAACTTGACATGTAGCGCCAGCCATTTGCCGAAGGCAAATTTTGCATGGCTGGTGTTCAATGGGAGGAAACAATATGAACAAAAGAAACAGACTGAAGACAGTCAGACCGCAGAATGAGAAGGCTGCAAGATCGTTTCGCAAGAAGCAGAATATGAGGGTGGAACTGAACAAGAAATGGCTTCCGGTTGTGTACGTGGCGATGCTGGGGATATGTATTCTTCTTAACGTCACGAATGACAGCCTGAATCTGGCAAATGTGATGATAAGTGCGTGTATGTTTGCCATAACCGGTGCTATATTTGTGTACGCATATAAGCATCTGAAGCACATCGACCAGATGGGTGAGGATTTTCATATAGCGATAAGCTACATAAAGGGTGACTATGCCAAGGAAAAGAAGCTTCTGTGGGAACTCTACCGCACGGAGACCAGATATGGTATATTTAACGAGGAACATCTCAGAAACTCGTATGTTGATTACATTGAGGAGATGAAACGTCTTGAAAATGACGAGGAAGGAAAGTATTCCTGTGATATCGAGGATTTCATAAACTATCAGCTTATCGATGATGCGGTCGAGAAGGGCAGGCTCTCGCTGGTGCCGGGAGCCATGACGGGACTTGGTATTCTTGGAACATTCATCGGACTTTCCATTGGACTCCAGGCGTTCAACACGGGCTCGGCGGAGGAGATAACAAACAGTATCGGACCTCTTATGGATGGAATAAAGGTAGCATTCCATACGTCCATATATGGAATGATATTTTCTCTGACATTTAACCTGATATTTAAGTCAGTGCTTGAACAGGCATATCATAAGCTTGATGGGTTTATATTTGAATTCAAGAGATACGTCAAGCCGGATGCGGCGTACGACAACGGCAATCTGGAGCTTCACTTCCAGAAAAAACAGCTCGAGGCGATGCTTGCAACACAGAAGGCTATAGAGGAAAAACTTCTTCCATATCTCAGAGCTATGGGGGAGAATATAGAGGATATCCGAACACTGACAAGGGATCAGAATGACATATTCAGAGGGCGTATAAACCGTCCGAGGGCTATAGGTGTAAATAGTGGGGAGGATAGGTCATGAGCAGAAAGAGAAGAAGACACGAGGATGAAGAAACGTCCTACTGGTTGTCATATTCGGACATGATGGCTGCTCTGCTTCTGATATTTATTCTTATTATATCGTTCACACTCATGCAGTCCAAGAGGCAGTATGAGAGCAAACAGGAACAGCTTGACGAGCAGAAGAAGATAATTGCTGATCAGGAGAAGATGCTTGGTGAGCAGCAGAAAGAACTCGACAGAATTGCTGGAATCAGAAGTGATCTGGTAAAGGCACTCAGGGATGAGTTTTCAGGCAGCTCACTAAATGTTAAGATAGATGAGAAGACCGGTGCGATCACATTTGACGCTGGAGTGCTGTTTGACGTGTCGGACAGTGAACTGAAGGAGGATGGAAAGAAATTTATCAACCAGTTTCTTCCTAAGTATTGTAGTGTACTTTTAAGTGATGATTACAGGGATTACGTTTCGGAGATAATCATAGAGGGACATACGGATACGAATGGTTCCTATATATACAATCTCGAACTTTCACAGCAGAGAGCATTTTCGGTGGCAAGGTACTGCCTGACGGAGAGCAATGGCATAATCAGCAGTGGGCAGGAAGAACAGCTGAGGACAGTGCTTACGGCAAATGGAAAGTCCTACAGCAATCCGATATATGGTGATGATGGAGAGGTTGACATGGATGCATCCAGACGTGTTGAGATAAAGTTCAGACTTCAGGATGAAGAGATGATAGATGAGATGATGGATATTCTCAAGGATAAATAGGCCATCTGCAGGGGAAGGACTATAGCTAACAGGCATAATCAAGAGGGATACAATGGCGGTAAACAAGACAAAACTAAAAAAACAAATATTTGACATAATACAGATAGGAGACAAAAGCAATCTGCTGAGCAGGGCATTTGACATATTTATAGTGATTGTCATATTGTCTAACATATCGGTGATGTTCCTGCAGACCTACGATCAGCTTGAACCATATTATGGAATACTGAGTGTTATCGAGTGGGTGACTACAGGCGTATTCTGTGTTGAGTACACCCTCCGCATATGGACGGCGGACTTTTTGTATCCCACATGCACCAGAGGAAAGGCGATAGGAAAGTTTCTAATATCGTATGACGGTGTTGTCGATCTTTTGACAATCATACCGGTATTTTTCCTTTCTGGTTTTGTGGCATTCAGAATGCTCAGGGTCGTCAGGATATTTCATCTGTTCAGGATCAACTCGAGGTATGATAGTTTCAATGTCATCAAGATTGTACTGGTAAGAAAGAGCAGGCAGATTATTTCATCTATGTTCATCATATTTATATTGATGATGGCGAGCAGTCTGTGCATGTACAGCACGGAACACGCTGCACAGCCAGGGGTGTTCAGCAATGCTTTCAGCGGAATATGGTGGGCGGTGTCCACGGTTCTTACCGTGGGATATGGAGACATTTACCCGATCACGCTGATGGGCAAATGCATGGCGATAGTCATAGCATTTATGGGAGTTCTGCTGGTAGCGATACCTACAGGTATCATAAGTGCCGGATTTGTAGAGCAGTATCAGAACAATGCTAACGAGGAGTCCAAAGTTGTTGATGTGGACGAGATTGGAGAACTGCTCGTAGATGATGTGAGCAAGTTTTGCGGCAGGACCATACTCCAGGCTACGGAGGAGTATGGTGTGAATATATATATGGTACTCAGGGATAATATGTCTATACTGCCGACAGGTGATCTGAAGATACAGACAGGTGATATTCTGATAGTGAAGTCAAAATTCCTTGAGAAGAGACGTGGAAGCTCATTATCTTAGGTTATGCAAGTAATAAATATAAAATTCAGATTATAATTGAGAAGTTTCTGTAAACTACAAAAAAAACTCAATAATCATATTGATTTATTTTGACTAATTGGGTATACTTTCAACTGAATATGAGAGAAAGTGTTCATATTTATTTTCAGATTATTGAGTGCTGTATAGTTGCGGTGCCGGCAGGGTACAGGCGACATGCACCTATCAATGAAATACATTTAAAGAAAAGGAGTTAAGAAAAATGGCAACAGTTGATTTAACTAAGTATGGCATTACAGGCACAACAGAGATCGTACACAATCCTTCATATGAATTGTTATTCGAGGAAGAGACAAAGGCTGACCTTCAGGGATACGAGAAGGGACAGGTTAGTGAACTTGGCGCAGTTAACGTTATGACTGGTATTTATACAGGCCGTTCACCTAAAGATAAGTATATCGTAGTAGATGAGAATTCAAAGGATACTGTATGGTGGACATCAGATGAGTACAAGAACGATAACCATCCAATGACAGAGGAGACATGGGCATCAGTTAAGGACCTTGCAAAGAAGGAGCTCTCAAACAAGAGACTTTTCGTAGTTGATGCATTCTGCGGAGCAAATGCTGATACTCGTATGGCTATCCGTTTCATCGTTGAGGTTGCTTGGCAGGCTCATTTCGTAACAAACATGTTCATCAAGCCAACTGAGGAAGAGCTTAAGAATTTCGAGCCAGATTTCGTAGTATACAATGCATCAAAGGCTAAGGTTGAGAACTACAAGGAGTTAGGACTTAACTCAGAGACATGTGTAGCATTCAACATCACAAGCCATGAGCAGGTTATAGTTAACACATGGTACGGCGGAGAGATGAAGAAGGGTATGTTCTCAATGATGAACTACTACCTTCCACTTAAGGGAATGGCTTCAATGCACTGCTCAGCTAACACAGATATGAACGGTGAGAACACAGCTATCTTCTTCGGCCTTTCAGGAACAGGTAAGACAACACTTTCAACAGATCCAAAGCGTCTCCTCATCGGTGATGATGAGCACGGCTGGGATGACAACGGCGTATTCAACTTCGAGGGTGGATGCTACGCTAAGGTTATCGACCTTGACAAGGATTCAGAGCCAGACATCTACAACGCTATCAAGAGAAACGCTCTTCTTGAGAACGTTACACTTGATGCAAACGGCAAGATTGATTTCACTGATAAGAGCGTAACAGAGAATACTCGTGTATCTTACCCAATAGATCACATCAAGAACATTGTAAGACCTATATCATCAGCACCAGCTGCAAAGAACGTAATCTTCCTTTCAGCAGATGCGTTTGGAGTACTTCCTCCAGTATCAATCCTTACACCAGAGCAGACACAGTACTACTTCCTGTCAGGATTCACAGCAAAGCTTGCTGGTACAGAGAGAGGTATCACAGAGCCAACACCTACATTCTCAGCTTGCTTCGGTCAGGCATTCCTCGAGCTGCATCCTACAAAGTATGCAGAGGAGCTTGTTAAGAAGATGGAGAAGAGTGGTGCTAAGGCATATCTTGTCAACACAGGATGGAATGGAACAGGCAAGAGAATCTCTATCAAGGATACAAGAGGAATCATCGATGCAATCCTTAGCGGTGCTATCAATGAGGCTCCTACAAAGAAGATCCCTATGTTCGACTTCGAGGTTCCAACAGAGCTTCCTGGTGTAGATCCAGCAATCCTTGACCCACGTGACACATACGCTGATGCTTCAGAGTGGGAGACAAAGGCTAAGGATCTTGCAGCAAGATTCCAGAAGAACTTTGCTAAGTATGAGGGAAATGCAGCAGGTAAGGCATTAGTTGCTGCAGGTCCACAGCTCTAAGATATAAACTGACAAACAGTTAGACAATATAAGCAATATGCAAACCGGATATATTCAAGGCGTTATGCCTGGATATATCCGGTTTTTCAGTCTCTGCGGATTCTTTGGGGACGGAGGTACCTGACCCCTTTTATGCCAACCTGGGACAGGAAGGACACCGACAGAAATTTGTATAAAATTACTTGTATTATCGAACTAATGTTCGTATAATAGAACGTATGAGCGAGATAATAAAAGGACTTACAACAAATGAAAAATTAAAGATACTGGCTGATGCGGCCAAGTATGATGTGGCTTGTACATCCAGCGGAGTGGACAGAAAAGGCGAGAAAGGAGCCCTTGGCAATAGTGTGTCCTGCGGGATATGCCACAGCTTTGCTGCAGATGGACGGTGCATATCACTCCTGAAGGTCCTTATGACCAATCACTGTGTATACGACTGCAAGTATTGTCTGAATAGAAAGAGCAATGATGTACCACGAACCGCATTTGCACCGGAAGAACTGTGCGATCTAGTCGTGGAGTTTTACAAGAGGAATTATATAGAGGGCCTGTTCCTGAGTTCCGGGGTTATGAAGAACCCTACATATACCATGCAGCTCATGTGTGAGGCACTCTATATGCTGCGGACAAAGTACAGGTTCAACGGCTATATACATGTCAAGACGATACCGGGAGCTCCCGATGAACTTATAAGTATGGTGGGGTATTTAGCGGACAGGGTAAGTGTTAATATGGAACTGCCAACTGAGGAGGGGCTGGAACGACTTGCTCCAAATAAGAGTTTTAAGACCATTCTTGACCCCATGGGCAAGCTTACCAGCACGATACAGTCGCACAGGTTGGCGATTGGAAAGTCTGCGCGCATGGAGAGAAGCAGTATAAACAGATATCTGACTGGGAGCATATTCAACGAGAAGAATCTGGAGCAGGATCTTCTGGCATCTGATGTGGCAGCAGGACAAGTCGAACTTCCGGACACAGACAAAGCGTCATCACTTCAAGCTAGTACATTGCGAGAATCTGCAGACGAAATTAGTATTTCAACTGTCGGCGGAACAGGTACAGTGCTTCCGTCTATGTTTGGAGATACAGACAGAAGAAGACCATTTGCACCGGCAGGACAAAGTACACAGATGATAGTGGGTGCTGATGGAGGTTCGGATTATACTCTTATTCATACTGCTCAGAGACTTTATCAGAGTTACGACCTGAAGAGGGTGTTTTATTCGGCATACATACCAATCAACGATGATTCAGCACTTCCGTCACTGGGGACAGAGGTTCCGTTGCTGAGAGAACACAGACTCTATCAGGCTGACTGGCTTCTCAGGTATTATGGATTTCGTGCTGATGAGATAGTCACGGCTGATGAACCGAATCTGGATCAGCGCATGGATCCAAAGTGCAACTGGGCTGTTAGACATCTAGATCAGTTTCCGGTTGAGGTACAAACTGCGCCGTATGATCTTTTGCTTCGCATTCCCGGAATAGGACCAAAGTCAGCGGCGAGGATAGTCAGGGCGCGTAGATACGGAAGCCTTGACTTTGACAGTATGAAGAAGATGGGGGTGGTGCTGAAGAGAGCGCATTACTTTATAACATGCGGTGGGCGTATGATGTACAGAATTCCGATCGAGCGAGATTATATCGTCGGTGAGATGACTGATATGAGCCGCAGGGAGAACTGGCAGGTCACCCATCAGAATGAACAGTACAGGCAGATGACGTTGTTCGATATAGGACTTCAAGGAGGAAGCGCGTTATGATGATTTTTACGTGTGGAGGCAGTTATGAGGATGCGGCATCCTGCATATATTCGGCGTGGGAGTATGCATTGAAAGTAGGACATGACGATGTCAGGATAGTCAGGGAACCAGTTGCACAGCTTGATATGTTTGCAGAGTATGTACATGTTGATGCTGACTCGGATAAGGCAGAGAAGTTTACCAGATCGGTGAGGCGTATATCAGATCTGGTCTACCGGAATGTGTTCTATGCGCTCCGCTCTTGGCGGGAAGATGCTGTGGATGCGGTGTACAGGTATCTGATACTTGCGTTCAAAGTGGGAAAAGATATCGAGCACATGCTTATAAAACGGGAGGTCATGTGCATTATGGAGCTTGTGAGAAATGTCAGCAATGAGTCACACAAGTTCCGTGAGATGACGCGTTTCACATCGGTGGACAGAAAAGTGTATGTAAGCCATATAGAGCCTCGGTGCGACGTGTCGCTTTTGGTGGCGGGGCATTTTGCTGACAGGATGCCGTCGGAACACTGGGTTATAGTCGATGACGGCAGACGCACGGCTGTGGTGCATCCGGCAGATGAATGTATGTATGTGAAGCATCTTACGGATGAGGAGTTCACGACTCTGGAGCGGGCGGAGTATGAGGAGGATGAATACACGGATATGTGGAGAACGTTTTTCAGTGCGGTAGCCATAGAACATAGAGAAAACTACAGATGCCAGAGGAATTTGTTCCCGCTATGGATAAGAAAGCATGCAACTGAATTCAGGTAAATGCAATAAGTTGTTTTTTATCCGTTTTTGCAACTTATTTTCAACAAAAAAGTGCTTGAATTGCCTGGAAAAATATGATAATATCAATCCTTGTGATGTATTAATCATATTCCTTGCTCACAGACAGCTGTGGGCCAGAGACCATAAGGAGGTGCAATGTAATGAACAAATATGAATTGACTTTAGTTGTTAGTGCAAAGATTGATGAGGAAGCCAGAACAGCTGTTGTTGATAAGGTTAAGTCTTATATTGAGAAGGCTAACGCAACAATTACAGATGTTAACGAGTGTGGACTTAAGAAGCTTGCTTATGAGATTCAGAAGATGGGCGAAGCATACTACTACTTCATTCAGTTTGATGCAGACGCTGATGTTCCAGCTCAGCTTGAGGCTAACATTCGTATTATGGAATCCGTTCTTAGATATCTTTGCGTTAGATTAGACGCCGAGTAATAGGAGGTATTCTATAATGAACAAGGTAATATTGATGGGTAGACTTACAAGAGACCCAGAAGTTAGATATTCACAGTCAAACTCAAGTGACGGTCAGATGGCCATCGCAAGATATACATTGGCTGTAGACAGAAGATTTAATAGAAATGGCGACCAGAATGCAGATTTCATAGGCTGTGTTGCATTCGGCAAGAGTGCAGAGTTCGCAGAGAAGTATCTTAAGCAGGGTACTAAGATTGCCGTTACAGGCAGAATTCAGACTGGTAGCTACACGAATAAGGATGGTAACAAGGTATACACAACAGATGTTGTCATTGAGGAGCAGGAGTTTGCAGAGAGCAAAGCTGCCAGTGGACAGACATCAGGTGGTGGATATCAGCCGGCAGGAAGACCTGAGCCGAGCAATGCAGGCACTGAGGGATTCATGAGCATACCAGAAGGTATAGAGGACGATTTACCATTCAAATAAAACAGGAGGTAAATACAATGGCTTACAATAAAACTGATAGAGCTGACGCTCCAATGAAGAGAAGAAATATCCGTAGAAGAAAGAAAGTCTGCGAGTATTGTGCTAATAAAGAGGCTGTGATTGATTACAAGGATTCAAACGCACTCAGAAAGTATATCTCAGAGAGAGGTAAGATCCTTCCTAGAAGAATCACAGGAACATGTGCTAAGCATCAGAGAGCAATCACAATTGCTGTCAAGAGAGCTAGACAGATTGCAGTATTACCATACGTTCAGGATTAATTCTTATCAGTGATAAGTGTATACAGAACCACTATTCAATGTTATTATTGGATAGTGGTTTTTTTATACGATTTTAATGCTTATTTGTGAGGTATGTTATAAGAAGAAAATAGAGAAAGGTGGAGGGAAAATGGTGGATACGGTAGTAAAGGTGAGCAATCTCACCAAGTCATACGGCAAAAACAAAGTTTTGTCGGGGGTGAATATAACGCTTGAACGAGGAAAAATATATGGTTTTATAGGACAAAATGGTGCTGGAAAGACAACCATGATCAATCATATCAATGGACTCCTGTTTCCAGATGAGGGGACGATAGAACTGTTTGGAAGTTCGGACAAAAAAGGCTTGGTTCAGGCGAGGACAAGGATAGGAACTGTAAGTGAGCATGCGGGCCTACATGCGAATTACAATGCGAGGGAAAATATAAAGCTCAATATGAAACTTAGGGGAATAGATAATGACGAGCTGGTGCAGAGGACAATCAACAATGTAGGGCTTAGTGGTGTTGGCCCTCGAAAGTTTCGTAATTACTCTATGGGAATGAAACAGAGACTTGCAATAGGTTGTGCCATGCTGTCTGGCCCTGAACTGCTGCTGCTAGACGAACCGATCAACGGCCTTGATCCTGTGGGGATAGTGGAGATTAGGAATCTTCTTAAACAGCTCAACAAGAGATTTGGGGTTACTATGCTCATATCAAGCCATATACTTACAGAGCTTCATGAGCTGGCGACTGATTATATAATCATAGATCACGGATGTATAAAGGACTGCATTTCTGCTCAGCAGTTAGATGCGAGATGCGGCCGCAGGATAAAGCTGAAGACAAATGATGTGCAGAAAGTATTGTCGATTCTTGCAGAGAGATACAACATTACCCAGGTGTTCGTGAACGGGCCGGAGATGGTGATAGACAGACCAGTAGACCCTGATGAATTTGCGTGGGTACTGTACAACGAGAGGGTATTTGTGGCGGAGTATCACATGGAGGAGGAGAGCCTGGAGAATTACTTTATAAGGATGATAGGGGGTGGCAGCCATGCGTAGATTATTGTCAGCAGAATTCTATAAGTTATGGAAGAGTGTGGGGTTCAGGGTTTGCCTCATAGTGTTCTTTATTCAGGATGTGATATATCTGTTATCTGTAGGATTTGTGGGAGATCTGCTCGGGATGGAATTGAATGGTTTTGAACAGTTTAATTATCTTCTGACAGCATTTTCAGGAAGTACGGTGTCCGGAATGTTATTTGGATTCATGGCGGCATCTCTGATCACCAGCGATTATAAGTCGCGAGATATACAGTGTGCCATTGCACAGGGACACAGTCGTGTACATATAATGTTTTCGAAGATCATAGTATATGTTGTGGCTATATGGATACTAGCTGCGGAGGATATACTTGTATATGTAGTTGGTTCTTCTATTGCAGGAGGATTTGGAAGGGCTTTTGATGGGGATGTCGCATTATATATGTTGAGATCGATAGTGTGTGAAGGCTTTGTTCTGACAATGATGTTCATGACGTGCGTATTCATCGCATTTTCACTGACATCAAAGGCTGCATCAGTGTCGATAAATATACTGCTGTTTTTTGTGATAGACCTTGGACTTACAGTCATGCCGTTGATATTTCAGTCAGAAAAGCTGGAAAAGTTCCTGTCATATCTGCCATTTGTGGCAGTGAATGAGATGGGGGGATGGAATATTGATTGGGGACATGCTGGAATAGCAATGGGTATCGCGGCAGTTTATGGTGTGGCAATGATAGTAGCTACATGGACGGTATTTCGCAGAAGAGATCTGAGATAATGATAAAAAAGCATCGGTTCAACCGTGTTGACAAAAAGACTGTCAAAGTTTATTATTACTCTAGCTACGCAGTGCGCAGATGCTGCATATATGTGCAGTGGCATGCGGCTGCTCAGAGAATGTGTAGAAAAGGAGTATAACGATGGGAAAGTACACAAAGGAAGACATATTGAAGAAGGTTAAAGAAGATGACGTAGAGTTTATCAGACTCCAGTTTACAGACATTTTTGGTGACCTTAAGAACGTAGCGATAACTGCGAGCCAGATCGAGAAGGCACTTGACAATAAGATCATGTTTGATGGTTCATCGATCGAGGGATTTGCCAGAATAGAGGAGTCAGATATGTACCTGTATCCTGATTATGATACATATGAGACATTCCCATGGAGACCACAGCAGGGAAAAGTTGCGAGACTTATATGTGATGTGTATAAGCCGGATGGAACACCTTTCGAGGGCGATCCTAGATATGTACTTAAGAGAGCTCTGGCAGAGGCCAAGGAGATGGGATACAAGATGAACGTTGGCCCTGAGTGCGAGTTCTTCCTCTTCCAGACAGATGAGAATGGTATGCCTACCACAAATACATATGAGAGAGCAAGCTATTTTGATCTTGGCCCATTAGATTTCGGCGAGAATGCAAGAAGAGACATGGTACTTACTCTTGAGCAGATGGGATTTGAGATAGAGGCATCACACCATGAGGTTGCTCCTGCACAGCATGAGATAGATTTCAAGTATGGAGAGGCACTTAAGACAGCTGACAACATCGAGACATTCAAGCTCGTTGTCAAGACTATTGCAAAGAGACATGGCCTTTGCGCAACGTTTATGCCAAAGCCAAAATACGGTGTATGTGGTTCGGGTATGCATATGAACATGTCGCTTCAGAAGGATGGCAAGAACATATTTGCAGATGAGAACGATAAGCTTGGTCTTAGTCAGGAGGCATATTGGTTCATCGCAGGTATCATGGAGCATATGAAAGAGATGACAGCCATCACAAACCCTCTTGTAAACTCATACAAGAGACTTGTTCCTGGCTACGAGGCTCCTATCTACATCGCATGGTCAGCAAAGAACAGAAGCCCACTCATCAGAATACCAAGTGCAAGAGGCGCTGGTACAAGAGTTGAGCTCAGATGTCCAGATCCAACAGCAAACCCATACCTTGCAATGGCTGTATGCCTCAAGGCTGGTCTTGATGGAATTAAGCGTCAGCTTCCAGTCCCAGCAAGCGTAGATACAAACATATTCAACCTCACAGCAGAGGAGAAGAAGGAACGCCATATCCACAGCCTTCCAGCAAACCTCAGAGAGGCAACACTCGCCATGAGCGAGAGTGACTTCATGAAGGAGGCTGTCGGCAATCATATCTTTGAGAGATATACAAAAGCCAAGATGGATGAGTGGAATGAGTATACAAGACAGGTTACAGACTGGGAGATTTCAAATTATCTTTATAAAGTCTGATTTTTTACAATTAAAAAAACGATGAGTGGTATAGGTAAGCGGTTCGGGGAATTGCTTACCTATATATTTGAAGAGATATAGGCACACGATTGAGAGGACACAGATTTGGTAAATGTAATAGTGGTGTTTCCCAAAATAGAAGAGGCAAAAAGCGTTAAGAACCTGCTCATCCGCAACGGTATAAGTGTGACAAAGGTGTGTACAACTGGTTCACAGGCCGCCCAGGCAGCGGACGCCTGTGATGATGGAGTTATAATATGTGGATACAAATTCTCGGATATGATGTATACTGACCTGGAGAGTTATATCCCGAAGTATTTTGACATGATAGTTCTAAGTAGCCGGAAGAACTACGAGGAAGTACGGGACAGCGGTGTGGTATGTATTTCTATGCCTGTCAAATCAGCGGACTTTGTAAATACTGTATCTCTCACCATAGAGAATCTGTTGTGGGAGAGAAAAAAACGTAAGTCTCAGCCGAAGGAACGAACAGAAGAAGAAAAGAAAGTTATCAAGGCAGCGAAGCTCAAACTTATGAATGACTATGAGTATGATGAGCAGGGGGCACACAGATACCTGCAGAAGAAAAGTATGGATCATGGTATCAATATAGTTGAGATGGCATATATGATATTAAATAATACGGATTCTTTCTGATAGCCTGCGCTACAGAGAAAGTCGTGTATTTGACAAAATATGTTCTGGAGGTCATGAATGCATTTCACGAAGATGGAAGGCTTGGGAAATGACTATGTATATGTGAATTGCTTTGAAGAGAAAGTGGATGATCCGCAGAGACTGGCGAGGCTGCTTAGCGACAGACACCGCGGTGTTGGAAGTGATGGCCTTATCCTTATTGGTCCCTCTGATAAAGCTGATTTTAGTATGGCTGTCTATAACTCTGACGGTAGTATAGCCGAGATGTGCGGAAATGGGATAAGATGCGTATGCAAATATGTGTATGACAATCATATGACAGAGAGTAGAAGAATTTCTGTAGAGACGCTTGCAGGGATAAAATATCTAAGGTGCATATCGGGTGACAGGAGGCAGAGCATTGTCACTGTGGACATGGGTGCTCCGGAGATAGGCCGGGATAGAATGACAGTGGATGCTGCTCTAACTGAGAAAATGCTGGAGGAGCGGATTGATGTATCTGGTAAAATGATATCGTTTATCCGGGTATCCATGGGCAATCCTCATGCGGTCGTGTGGCTAGATGGTCTAGATGTGGCTTGTGTGACTGACGGTGAAAAGACTATGTCTATAGGGGCATTAATGGAAAAACATGATGCATTTCCCTCGGGAACAAATGTGGAATTCGTTAGAGTTATTGACCGGGATCTTATTCAGATAAGAGTGTGGGAACGCGGTTCGGGAGAGACTATGGCGTGTGGCACTGGAGCATGTGCTGCAGCTGCGGCATGCATGGCGAAAAACTATACAAACAATGTGGTGACGGTTCAGCTTGGCGGGGGAGAACTTCACATAGAATACGATAGAAATAAAAAAACAATAAATATGACAGGACCGGCGAGAAAAGTGTTTGACGGTCAGGTTGATATATTTTCACAGGAGGAATAACATGTTTAAGGCAAATGAAAACTATTTAAAGCTTCCAGGAAGTTACCTTTTCTCAACAGTTGGAAGAAAGCAGAGAGAGTACAGCGCTGCGCATCCAGACAAGAAGGTTATCAGACTCAGCATCGGGGATGTGACACAGCCACTTGCACCTGCGATCATTGAGAGACTTCACAAAGCAGTAGATGAGATGGCAGTGGCAGAGACATTCAAGGGATATGCCCCTGATCTCGGCTATGAGTTTCTCAGAAATACAATAGCAAAGAACGATTACGCTGATAGAGGCGTAGACATATCTGCCGATGAAATATTTGTAAGTGATGGAGCAAAGAGCGATTCAGCAAATATCCAGGAGATATTCACAGCTGACAGCAAGATAGCAGTATGTGACCCTGTATATCCAGTGTATGTTGACTCAAATGTAATGGCTGGAAGAACTGGCACATACGACAAGGATACAGAACTTTGGAGCGATGTAATATACATGCCATGCTTGGCTGACAACAACTTTGCACCAGAACTTCCAAAGAAGACACCTGATATCATATATCTGTGTTTCCCGAACAACCCTACAGGTGCCACCATCAAGAAAGCGCAGCTCCAGGAGTGGGTAGACTACGCAAATAAAGTCGGTGCGGTCATTATTTATGATGCTGCATACGAGGCATATATAAGCGAGGAGGATGTTCCGCATACTATATACGAGTGTGAGGGCGCAAAAACATGTGCCATCGAGCTTAAAAGCTTCTCAAAGAATGCAGGATTTACAGGAACCCGTCTTGGATATACTGTAGTTCCAAAGGATCTTAAGGATGCTGACGGAGTGTCCATGCATAGCCTCTGGGCAAGAAGACATGGAACCAAGTTCAACGGAGCTCCTTACATTGTTCAGGCAGCAGGTGATGCTGTATATTCAGACGAGGGCAAGGCTCAGACAAAGGCACAGATCGCATATTACATGAACAATGCAAAGGTTATATCACAGGGGCTTAAGGATGCAGGATATACTGTGTCAGGCGGCGTAAATGCACCATATATCTGGCTCAAGACACCTGATAACATGTCTTCATGGGATTTCTTCGATTACCTGCTTGAGAACGCAAATGTAGTCGGAACTCCAGGTTCAGGATTCGGCCCAAGCGGTGAGGGATACTTCAGACTCACAGCATTCGGAACATACGAGAATACAGTTGAGGCTATAGAGAGAATAAAGAATCTTTAATATGTTATAAATGGTCATAGGGCTTTAGCCGGTGACTGCTTATGATATGCGCGGACGCTATTATGATTGCTTTTCGTATGTATGCTATACTATATAAAAACAGTTCGGGACTTCCTTTTGACGAGTGAAGTCCCGAACTGTTTTTGTCTGTCGGTCTTTACTCATATATTCAGATTTGATATAATGATTCATAAGGGTGATTAAATGCCAAAAACGGAGGTATTGAGATGAAGGATAACGGACTTTTGGTTCAGTATTTTACAGCAAATACGACCGATAGCCAGAATTTGTGGAAGAAAGCAGCAGAGGATGCTGCTGCACTCAAGAAGATGGGGGCTACGGCTGTATGGTTTCCGCCTGCAACAAAGGGGGCACAGGGCAAAGAGGATATGGGTTATGCACCTTATGATCTGTACGACTTGGGTGAGTTTGATCAGAAGGGTTCGGTGGGAACCCGGTATGGAACGAAGGAAGAATATCTGGCAGCCATCAAGGCTATGAAGGCTGAGGGTATCAATGTGTATGCAGATGTGGCAGTGAGACAGAAGCTCGGTGCAGATAAGATAGAGAAGGTGACAGCTGCGGACTTCAATTCCAAGGATATTCCACAGATGATAGGAAACAAAAAGACAGTGGGTGCACTTTCAAAGTTCACATTCCCAGGTAGAAAGACAAAATATTCAAAGTTCAAGTGGAACTGGAGGCATTTTGCGGGAATAGACTGGCAGCAGGACGAATTCAGAAAGCGTGTGTGCGCGCTTGAGGGAAGAAATCCTGAGGAGGCAGAGAAGGAATTTTCAAAGTATGATTATATCGTTGGCTGCGAGATAGATTTCTACAATCAGGAAGTTTATGACGAGCTCATGAGCTGGGCGCAGTGGTATGAGAAGAATACAGATGTGGATGGATACAGATTCCAGGAGGCTGAGGCTATACCGGCATGGTTTATAAAGGACTTTGTTGCAGCGGTTTCTGATATACCAGTGACATCAAGGAAGAAGACTAATGAGGATGCACCTGAGTTTATACATAAAGACATATTTGCAGTGGGAGATTTCTGGCACTGGAATGTGGATTATCTGAATGGATATATAAAGGCAACGGATGATCAGGCGGCTCTGTTTGATGTGCCTTTGCATTTCAACTTCCACGATGCGTCAGTTGCCGATGGAGCGTATAACATGGCGGATCTTCTCAAGGGATCACTGATGATGAGCAATCCAGAGAAGGCAGTCACGTTCGTTGACAACCACGAATCACAGGTTGGAGGAATACTTGAGTCGTATGTTGAGGACTGGTTCAAGCCTCTGGCATACGCGGTTGTTCTGCTCAGACAGCAAGGGTATCCGTGCCTGTACATCGGCGATTACGCCGGAATACCGCAGATAAAGGTGAAGTCCAAGAAGACTATATTAAACAAGCTTTTGAAACTCAGAAAGAAATATGCCTATGGTAATCAGCATGATTATTTTGATCACAGCGACGTGGTTGGCTGGACTAGAGAGGGCGATGAGGAACATAAAGATTCTGGACTGGCAGTTGTTATGTCAGACGGCGTTGGCGGAACCAAGAGGATGTATGTCGGCAGACAGTTTGCTGGCACACATTTCGCTGACGTTATGGGCAATGCCAAGTATGATATAAAGATAGACGAAGAAGGCTGCGGTGAGTTCTATGTGAACAGACGAGGACTTTCAGTGTGGATCAAAAAGGATTGCAAATTATAAAAAAGTGGTATATAGTATAACTACTTTATCACACTAAAGTTGTGAAAGTTATAAAGGAGCTTGATTATGGGAAAAACAGTACACACAGAAGCAGTACAGGATCTGTTTGAGGCAATACTTACATTGGAGACAGAGGAAGAGTGCTTTAATTTCTTTGAGGATGTTTGTACGGTGAATGAGCTGTTATCTATAGCACAACGGTTTGCAGTGGCAAAGATGCTGAAAGAGGATAATACATATCTCGAGGTGGCGGAGAAGACTGGAGCGTCCACAGCTACAATAAGTAGAGTCAACAGATCTTTGAACTATGGCAAGGATGGATATGAGCTGGTATTCTCCAGAATGAAGAGTTTTCAGCAGCCTGACAAGAAGGACGACAGTCAGAAATAAAAAATGCCGGCACGGATAATGCATATTGAGGAGGTACCTCATGCGTATCTGTGCCGGCATTTTTTATTTATTATATGAATTATTTGTCGCCTGAAGGTCTGCTCTGCTGGTTTTTTGCTGACTTTGCGGCAGCCTGCTGTCTGGACTTTTTGGTGGCAGCCTGTTGTTCCTTTGCTTTCTGTGCTTTTTGTGTTTTCTGTGCCTGAACTCGTGCCTCGTCCTCGGATTCGAGTCTCAGTTTATCTACAAGGTGCTCAACATATTTCTTCTTGGCGTATATGTCTACGGACAGCAATGATATCATGCTCAGGTCATGGAGATATGAATCCTTCTCAGGATCGTACATCGCATCCGCCTTGTTGGCAGTTCTCACAATGTCCTTTATGATGTCACCGTAATGCTGCGACAGATGTTCATAGAGATGGGCGTATATATCTGATATATCCTTGCCGTCCTTGTTCGCGTTGAAATATCCGTCAATAAGTGGCTGCAGCAGTGTCTGTATATCATTTATGCTGAGCATATTTTTCAGGTAATAAATATATATGAGCAGAATCAAGTGCTGTTTGGAATATCTCTTTTTGTTGGGCGATGGGAGGAGGTTGTTCTTGGTGTAATTGTTGATCATTGTCTTCGTCATCACCTTGTCCTCGTCGTTGCGCCTATTCTTGCCAAGCTGATCCTCCATGAATGTTGTTAGCTGATCCATGTACAGGTCGATCGACGGGATATCCTTCGGGTTTATGTAATCAAGGCCTCCGGCCATTGATATTATATCTTTTATGTTAGTCTTTTTATCCATGTAGACACCTCTTGTTATATTTGGATAGTAGTATGTCTGTATCGCTGCGCCAAATGCGCAAATTGCTATGTTAAAGCCAACATGACATATTATATAGTATTCAAAACTACATTACAAGGTTGTTTTACGATAAAACATATAAATTTGTGAAAATGGTGAAAATGCGCAAAGCAAACGGCTATGGAATCATTCACATAGCCGTTTGTTTTGTAGTTATTTGAAAAATCTGCATTTATTCTTCGTTATCATTGTGTGCCTTTGGCATCATTGTCACAAGCACTCTGGCAACTCGTTTTTTATCCATCTCGATAACCTTGTATATGCAGGCATTGTCTGTAACGGATTCACCCTTTGATGGAATATGGTCCAAAAGCTCTGTGATGTAACCTCCGAGAGAATCATAATCCTCGGACTCTATGTTTAGTTCAAGTGCGTCATTTAAGTCATCAAGCTTGATAGATCCATCTATGTTGTAATGACCATCATCGATCTTGATGATATTGTTGTGCTCCTCTATGTCATATTCGTCCTTGATATCTCCGATGATTTCTTCGATGAGATCTTCGATGGTTATCAGTCCGATACAAATGCCGTACTCGTCGAGTACTATCGCCATTGTGTTGGAATCGGACTTCATGGAGTGCAGAAGATCATTTGTTTTCTGATACTCATATACATACAGTGGCTTTCTCATGATATTGCGCACACTGAAATTGTTGATGTTATGTGTTGCTTTGTAGAAGAATAAGTCCTTCACATGGAGAATGCCGATCACGTTGTCCCTTGAATCCTCATACACAGGAATTCTGGTATATGGAACTTCCATGTACAGATTCAGCAGATCCTCGTATGCCATATCCACAGATGCGATCGTCATGTCTGCCCTTGGTATCATGACATCACGGGCGATGGAATCTCCGAAGTCCACAACGTTGGTTATCATTTCTTTTTCCTTGCCCTCGATGACCCCCTCTTCCTCACTGACGTTTACCATGCTTATGAGTTCGTCTTCGGTCATCTTCTGGTTCCCACCGTCCTTGTCAAGCCTTATTACCCAGAAAATAAAATCTGCAATTTTGTTTACAATAAATATCACAGGCGTGAGAACAACCATGAGGAACTGGATTATGTCGATATACAGTAGTGATATCTTCAGGTTATATCTCTGCGCAATAGTCTTTGGAGTGATCTCGCCAAAGAGAAGAACAACGAGTGTGAGGATACCTGTTGCGATTCCAACTGCTGCACTTCCGAAAGCCTTTGTGACAAATGTAGTTGTGAGAGATGATGCCGATATATTGACTATGTTGTTTCCTATAAGAATAGTGCTTATCAGCTTGCTTGAATTCTCAGTGACTTTTAGAACCCTTGATGCTCTTTTGTTGCCGTTGTCAGCAAGCGATCTAAGGGAGAATTTGCTGACGGTTGTAAGAGCCGTCTCAGCTGATGAAAAGAATGCAGACAGTGCCACTAGCACCACCAGAATTATAATGTTTATTATGGAACCCGCGCCCAAAACTTCATCTCCAATCATTTAAAAATTTTTATTTTTGATTGTACTTAATATATAGTGCAATGTCAAGAATTCAAACATCTGAATGGCAAAGATATGGCGAAGATCGAAAATCTGATCTTATATGAATATGGTGGTGAAAAATGCAGATAATAATAGGGCAGCAGAAAAATGTATAGCAAACAGAGCAAAGGAGAGATTGACATGAGAAGTTCAGCAGAAACTTACAAGGAAGTAGCAGAGAGATGCAGTGCATATGAGAAGAGGTGTTCATGCAAGGGTCACACAAATGATGTGACAGGCAAGAGCTGTCTGAGTTGTGATCATTTTACAGACACAGAGCACTGCGAACTTGATCTGTATGATCCGATAGTCAGAAATCTCAAATAAAAAGCGGAAAAGCGTAAATGACGATGGAAGAGCAGGGCTGATGCGTGACAAATGTGTCAGCCCTGTACATAAAGTAAAGTTGACACCAAAGGTATGTATTGATATACTTAATCACTGATAATGGAGACGTCTGCGGACGCAGACAGAACAAATAGTGAAAGGTATATACGTCAATGATTAGTGCTAATAATGTAACATTGAGATTTGGTAAGAAAGCTTTGTTCGAGGATGTGAATATCAAGTTCACAGAGGGCAATTGTTATGGACTCATCGGTGCAAATGGTGCCGGAAAGTCGACATTCCTAAAGATACTCTCAGGAGAGATAGAGCCTTCAAAGGGTGATGTGACCATGAATGACGGAGAGAGACTCTCAGTACTTCAGCAGGATCACTACAAGTATGATGATTATCAAGTGCTTGACACAGTAATTATGGGAAATAAGCGCCTCTACGAGATTATGAAGGAGAAAGACGCTATATATATGAAGGAAGATTTTTCAGATGAGGATGGAGTAAAGGCGGCAGAGCTTGAGGCTGAATTTGCTGAGATGAACGGCTGGGAGGCTGAGTCAGATGCCTCAACACTTTTGAATGGCCTTGGTGTAGGCACAGAGTATCACTACAGCCTGATGAAGGATCTGGACGGCGGACTCAAGGTCAAGGTACTTCTTGCACAGGCTCTTTTCGGCAATCCAGATGTGCTTCTTCTAGATGAGCCTACTAACCACCTTGATATGGATGCTATTGCATGGCTTGAGGAGTTCCTCATCAACTTTGAGAACACAGTCATCGTTGTATCACATGACAGATATTTCCTTAATAAGGTATGTACACATATAGCAGATATAGATTACAGCAAGATCCAGCTCTACGCAGGAAACTACGATTTCTGGTATGAGTCGAGCCAGCTGATGATCAAGCAGATGAAGGAAGCGAACAAGAAGAAGGAAGAGAAGATCAAGGAGCTCCAGGAGTTCATTCAGAGATTCTCGGCAAATGCATCAAAGTCCAAGCAGGCGACATCACGTAAGCGTGCTCTTGAGAAGATCGAGCTGGATGATATTAAACCATCGAGCAGAAAGTACCCATATATCGATTTCAGACCTAAGAGAGAGATCGGAAATGAAGTGCTTACCGTGTCACATATTTCCAAGATAGTTGACGGTGAGAAGCTTCTAGATGATATCTCATTCACAGTTGGACATGACGACAAGATAGCATTTGTAGGACCAAATACAAAGTCAACAACCATGCTCTTTAAGATACTTGCAGGCGAGGAGGAGCCTGATGAGGGAAGTTACAAGTGGGGTGTTACAACTTCACAGGGATATTTCCCTAAGGACAACACCAAGGAGTTCGACAACGACCTTGTGATAGTAGACTGGCTCACTCAGTATTCAGATGAGAAGGATGCCACATATGTAAGAGGTTTCCTTGGAAGAATGCTCTTTGCAGGTGAGGATGGAGTTAAGAAGGTCAAAGTCCTCTCAGGAGGAGAGAAGGTTAGATGCCTTCTGTCAAAGCTTATGATCATGGGTTCAAACACACTGATCCTTGATGAGCCTACAAACCATCTGGATATGGAGTCGATCACAGCGCTCAATAACGGACTTATCAAGTTCCCTGGAGTCGTATTGTTCTCCTCACAGGATCACCAGTTTGTGCAGACAACAGCCAATAGAATTATAGAGATAACAAACACCGGTCTCATAGACAAGCAGACTACATATGATGAGTATCTTGCTAATGACGAGCTTGCAAGAAAGAGACAGGTTATGAATATGGATTCTGAGGACTGATAGCGGCAGATCCCCCAAAAATATATATAATAGAATATATTGATATGAGCAAACGAAAAACGCATGATGTATTTTATCCTTTCCGTGTGACGGGAGGCAAATGCATCATGCGTTTTTCCCTTTTATATGATTTACAGTGATCTATTATTCGGTTAGATCTATGCCGAGGACATAATTCAGTAACCTGAGTGAGTTGGTATAATTTCTGTCTATGACTCCCGGAAATGCTACGTATACATCTGCGTATCCGGTATCCAGATCCTTTGCAAACTGTGTGTCACTGATATCGATGGCGTATGTTCTTGCTGTTCCGTTTGGATCGTTAAATTCTACCATATAAGGTTCGAGCTTGGCGTATGCGTCCTCGCTCAGATAACCTTTTAAGGGCTTTGCTATGTTCTGAGCTGCACAGTACTTAACTCCTGTGGTGTTGCTGATTATTACATCATAAGATCCAAGATCACAGTCCGATGACAGGATGCTGTAGTCGGTGCTATTGCTGGTCTGGACGTATTCGGAGTGCTCGAGGTAATAGTCGTAGTCGATATCGAGTCCGACCGACTCCTTGAACTGATAGCTGCCGGTTATGCCGAAGTGGTCGATATAGTCATCTTCAAATGACAGGTTGACAATGTCTGCATCCTGTGCGTTCAACACGACAAACCCCAGGGCGACTGGTCTTTTGTTCATGTATATGGTGCCTCCGAGATAACATAAAAATGCAACGACAAGGATAGGAGTTATCACTCTCCATTTGTAATAGTCAAAGAAATAGGAGAACTTTTCCCTTCGGGACATTCCCTCTGTGTTCTTTTGATAGAGCTCTTTTCTGGCAGCGCGGCGCTGCTTTTTACTCATTCCCAGCATATCAAGGTTGCTGTCAGCGTGGAGGCTTTTCTTCGCCGGTTTGCTGTGGGGCATTCGGTCGTCCACACCCTCTACGCTTATCCTGCGGAATTTCACTGGCTGGTTCTCTGTGGCAACCTCTATTTTGCCGGTTGATTTTGACTTGATATCGGGTTCGGATTTGCCATTTGTTTCCGGCTTGCTGTTAGCCTTTTGCTTGCACTTTTGGTAATCGGCTGCCTTGATGTCCCTGTTTTCCTGAAGCCCGGATTGAGCAGCCTGTTTCGTCTGTTTTGCTGGCACATCCTGAACTGCCTGTTTCGTCTGTTTAGCCAGAGCCTCCGGCTTTACCTGCGAGTTGGAGGATGAGCGCTTATTCTTTGATTTCTTGTTCTTTCCTGACATAGTATTTGATGTTATGTCCTTTCTATATTATTTAAGAAAGACTTTTGGCCTGTTCTGTATTTGATAGTAGCATAAAGAAAAATATAAGTAAACCGAGGTAAATTAGAATTTATTTACTTTTAACATTTGTTGGTATATGATAGATTGTATTATGCTGTGCCATATAAAATTGGACACAATTACTAAAAATAGATAGAGGTAAAAGCGCGGGTATGAGTATTGACAAGAAAACAAATGGAAAAAGCAATGAGAAAGTTAACGAGAGAAATGCACAAAAGAAGAGCGCGACAGCCGGGGGGGAGAAGATGATCCCGAAACTTGCGCATAATGAGCCGCTGAAGTCGGTGAGCATGGGTATGACAAAGGAAGAAAAGAATAAAGAGCGAAAGAAACTGGGGAAAATGATCCTTAAGGCCGTGGGGATAGTCCTGCTGGCGACTATCGTGACACTTGGCAGCGTGCTTATCTATGCAAATGTAAAACATAGGAAAGCACTTAAGGAAGAGGAGAAGTATATGACCCCTCCGGGACAGATGGTGGAGATAGACGGACATGAGATACATGTCGTACATAGGGGAGATGAAACAGCGAAGCATGCTCTTGTGTTCATACACTCGAATAAGACTGCAGATGATTCTATAGCACTTGAACCGTTGTTCGATGAACTTTCTGACTATGAACTCATATATGTGGACAGGAGCGGAAGTGGCTACAGTGATGACTGGGATGCGCCGAAGGACATAGACTCAATGCTGGCCGAGACAAGAGCGGCAGTCAAGACTGTCACAGGAAGAACTTCATATATACTTGTGGCGAGCAAGAGCGGCGGAACATTGGCTGTGGATTGGGCAGATGAGTATCCTGACGAGGTGGAGGCGATAGTGGGACTCCAGATGTATTTCCCAGATCAGTATGAGGGAATGGATGAGGATGCATATTGTTCGTTTGAAAATAAAATCATGCTTGAGCTTGTCAAGATTGGCGGACAGAGACTTTCAGACAGTGTGCTGCCTGATAATTCCTACAATATATACACAAAGGATCAGATGGATAGGAGAAATGCCATTATTGAAAAGGGACTTTATACCCAGGGTATGTACAATGAGGACAAGAACCTTGTGAAAAATGCTAACAAGGTGGCTGCACTTGGTTTTCCACAAAATACACCTATGTATATGATATACTGCAATCCTTTTACAGATCCGTTTCTCCATCAGGATGATGATACACTGGAGACATACGAAGATCTGGTGCAAAATTCCGAGGAAGACCCTGCTGGCACATACAATTCATACTATAAAGAATATGCAGAGTCGCACAGCAATGTAGAGATGACCGAAATGTCTGGTCCTGACCGCTTGATTGTATATAATCCACAAAAAGAGGCGGATTTGATCAAAGAATACATAGGCAGCAGGGTTAAATAAGGCTATTTAGCTGAGTTATTTACAAATTTACCATAAAAAAGCGAAAAAAGTACTTGCATTATTGTCTAATATGTCCTATAATGACATTGTCGCTAAGGAAAAGCGATGTAAAATGGGTAATGAACTGTTAGCAACGATTAGTAAAATTGCTTATCAAGTTCATAAAACAAACTCGAAAGTTGGCTAAATTGACAGATGACTGATTATTGGTTGCCTAGCCGGTATGAAAGGGGTTTGGCAAGTTGCCACATTTGAGTAAAAGATTATATTTTTTAAGGAGGGTTTTTTTGTGAGAAAATTCAAGAAGGCATTAGTTCTTTCATTAGCATGTGCTATGGGACTTTCACTCGTAGCTTGTGGTGGTAATGATGACGCAACAACAGAGGCTAAGAAGGACGACACAACAACAGAGGCAGCAAAGGACGACGCATCAGATGCTACTTCAGAGGCAGAAGTAAGCGGCAGTGATGAGGGCAAGGTTCTTAACATCTACGCTTGGAACGAGGAGTTCAAGTCAAGAATTACAGATCACTATCCAGGATACGAAGAGGTTGATGCAACACATGGTAAGATTGGTGATGTAGACGTTGTTTGGACAATCACACCAAACAATGACAATGCATACCAGAACAACCTGGATCAGCAGTTACTTAAGCAGGCAGATGCATCAGCAGATGACAAGATCGATATCTTCCTCGTAGAGGCTGATTACGCACTTAAGTACAGTGATACAGATTATACAATGGCAGTATCAGATCTTGGTATCACAGATGATGAACTTGCTAACCAGTATGATTACACAAAGAAGATTCTTGAGGATTCAAACGGAGTACTTAAGGGTGTATCATGGCAGTCAACACCTGGTGTTCTTATCTACAACAGAGAAATCGCAAAGGATATGTGGGGATCAGATGATCCTGCAGAGGTTCAGAAGCACGTATCAGATTGGGATACATTCTATGCAACAGGTTCAGAGTTAGCAGCTAAGGGTTACAAGCTCACAGCAACAGTTAATGACTCATACCGTGTATATTCAAACAACGTATCAAGCAAGTGGGTTGAGGATGGCAAGCTCAACATCGATCCACAGTTCAAGGCTTGGGCAGATGCAGAGAAGGCATCATACGAAGCTGGACAGACAACAACTGGTGACCTTTGGAGCGATGAGTGGTCAGCAGGATTCTATCCAGACGGTAAGGTATTCGCATACTTCGGACCAGCTTGGCTGATCAACTTCTCAATGGGTCAGGATGATGAGAAGTCAATCGCACATGCAGGCGGTTGGGGCGCAACAGAAGGACCTCAGGCATTCTACTGGGGCGGTACATGGATCTGTGCAGCTACAGGTACAGACAACCCAACACTTGTTGCTGATATCATGAGAAAGATGACAACAGATGAGACAATCCTTAAGGATATCGTTTCAAAGGATAGTGATTGTATAAACAATAAGAACGTTCTGTCAAGCTTAGCATCAGATGATTCATTTGGATTCTCAGTTCTTGGTGGACAGAACCCATTCGGATTATTCACAGAGAATGTTGAGAAGATTGATCTTTCAAACCTTTCAGCTTACGATCAGGGATGTAACGAGTCATTCCAGAAGATCATGAAGGATTACTTCTCAGGTCAGTACGCTACATATGATGAGGCTATTGAGGCATTCAAGCAGGATGTTGCTACAAAGTATCCAGCAATCACAGTAGAGTAATCAATAATAGGTCTGTATAACACAAGCATAGTATTATACGCGTGCCTGTCTGGCAGGTGCCAGACAGGCACGTTTTTTATGCTCATACAGATTTGACTAGGGAGGTTATAGAATGAAAAGTAAAAAAGGCAATGTAGTACGCTATAACCGTTGGGGATACTTTTTCTTGATTCCGTTTGCGGTTGTTTTCATAATTTTCCAGTTGGTTCCTCTGTGCTCAACTATCTATAACAGTTTTTTCAAGCACTTCTTTGATGGAATTATGGAAATTGGTCCTGACCCGGTGGGATTGGATAACTATAAAACAATGTTTTCTGGTAGCGACATTTGGAAATATTTAGGAAATACAATGATCATGTGGATCATGGGATTCATTCCACAGATCCTTATATCACTTCTCCTTGCATCATGGTTTGCTAACCCAAGCCTGAAACTCAAGGGTAAGGCATTCTTCCAGACAGTTATATATCTTCCAAACCTGATCATGGCATCTGCTTTTGCGATGCTGTTCTTTGCTCTGTTCTCCAAGGTTGGCCCTATCAATGGCATGTTACAGAGCATGGGAGTAGTAGCTGAGGGAAGTCCATACGATTTCCTTGGACATACAGGTTCAGCAAGAACACTTGTTGCATTCATGAACTTCTTGATGTGGTTTGGTAATACAACGATTCTTCTTCTGGCAGGTATGCTTGGAATTGACACATCACTTTATGAGGCGGCCGAGGTGGATGGAGCTACATCTAACCAGGTGTTCTTCAAGATCACACTTCCTATACTGAGACCTATCTTGATATATGTTATGATCACATCTCTTATCGGTGGTCTCCAGATGTTCGATGTTCCGCAGATCCTGACAAACGGTGCAGGTGGACCGAAGAACACAACCATGACACTTATCATGGCTCTGAACAAGCACTTGTTCAGTAAGAATTATGGTATGGGCGGTGCCCTTTCCGTATTCATGTTCATTGTAACCGGTATCTTGAGTATGATTGTATTCAAAATGAATAAGCAGACCGAGAAATAGAAAGGGGGATGAATATGGACGGAAAGAAAGAAAAAGGTTTGCCAGTCAAGACGAGACGAGTGATAGCGTATACAGTATTCGTTATTATATCAATTCTGTGTCTGTTCTGGTTCTATGTACTTTTTATAAATGCGACAAGATCGAATGCTGAACTTAATCGTGGATTCACCATGATTCCAAGTAAATATGCTGCTCAGAACTTCAAAAATATTATCCATGGTTCACAGCCTATATTTACAGGTTTGCTTAACAGTTTTATAGTTGCTGCATGCACAGCATTCTTATGTACATACTTCTCAACAGTAACAGCGTTTGCAATCTATGCATACGACTTCAAGTTGAAGAAGGTAATATTCACATTCATACTTGCAATCATGATGATCCCTACACAGGTAACTGCATTAGGTTTCGTTCAGTTGGTTGACAAGATGGGACTTATGGACAGCTTTATTCCGCTGATCGTTCCAGCAATTGCTTCACCTGTAGTATTCTTCTACATGAAGCAGTCCATGGACGCAGGACTTCCGAAGGAGCTGCTTGAGTCAGCACGTATAGACGGTGCAGGAGAGTTCCGTATCTTCAATCAGATAGCGCTTCCGCTTATGAAGCCATCTATTGCAGTACAGGCGATCTTCTCATTCGTTTCAAGCTGGAATAACTACTTCACACCAGCTCTTATTCTTAAGAAAGACAACAAGAAGACATTGCCTATCCTGATAGCACTTCTTCGTGGAGCTGACTTCCTTAAGTTTGATATGGGTCAGGTTTACATGTTCATCGCATGTTCAATCCTCCCAGTTATCATAGTTTACTTGTGCCTGGCAAAGAATATCGTTGCTGGTATGACAAGTGGAGCTGTAAAGGGTTAATTGCAACAATATACAATATTTATCACACAAGGTACACAAGCAATTGTGTGCCTTGTATTTTTTGAGGAGAACATATGGCACAGAATGGAAATATCAAAACAAATATATTTCAGAAGCTGGAGAAATTCGGAGACTTATTTATAATCAATATTTTGTTTATAATCACAAGTATTCCCATTTTTACCATAGGAGCGGCAACTACTGCTATGTATGCCTTTACAACAAAGCTTGTGAAGGATCAGGAGGGACCGGTATGGAAGAGCTACTGGTCTGCATTTAAGAAGAACTTCAAACCGGCCACCAAGGTGTGGCTTGTCATATTGGTCATATTGGCAGCGATGTATGTGGAATATGTACTTTCGTTTTCGATGGGAGGCCTGGGATACGCACTGATCCTCGGACTTATGGCACTTGAGGCAGTGTTCCTCAGTTTTACACTTCCAATGCTTTTCCCGATGGTGGCCAGATATGAGAACACGACAGGTAACTATATAAAGAACTCATTTCTGATATGTATTGCGAATCTTGGATCATGGTTCTATATGTTTTTTATATGGGTACTGCCTATAGCGCTCTATGCGTCAAACAATAAGATCCTCTATTACACATGGGTGTTATGGCTTATTATACTTATAGGAGTCATTGCGTATGCAAGTTCCATGGTTGTAGTGAGACTGTACGATAAGATAGAGAATCCGGATGGAGAAGCTGTTGAGACAGATGAGGAAGATGATGACAGCACAGTGGGCAAGGTCACAAAACAGCTTGTCGATATCACCAGACTGAAGTTAGATGAAAAGGATCTCAATGATGATGATCTAGACGAGCTCCTTGATGAAGATGAAGGCGGGGACGATAAAGACAATATTAAGTAGCTATTTTGAAGGAGATAGTGAATAGGGGCGATAACAAGTGAGGAACATGTGCTTCGGAAACTGGGGGTTTACGGTTTAGGTAGCACATGGATTTCAGTTTATAATAAATAGAGAAATCTAGAATTCAGAGGATGTAGATTATGAAGAGATTAAGATTGACAAGCTGTATATGTGCGGTGGTACTTGGACTGTCTATGTTGACAGGATGTGGAAGTACATCAGATACGACTGGAAGCGCATCGGAAAGCAAGTCACAGAGTGAGGCGAGCGGTACAGACAGCAGTGATGCGGTCATGACTGTTGGTGAATATAATATAGGTAAAGGTGAACTCATGCTGCACAGTATACTTGAGATACTGTCAGGAACGGTTCAGTATGATGATATCAAAAATGATGAGGATAAGTACAAGCAGACGGTTATAGATAATATCGTGGAGACCAAGATGGCAGGGGATGCAGCTAAGGATGCAGGAATGGAGTTCACGGAAGATGATGAGAATACCAGAGACAGACTGATCAGTGATTTCACTTCGTATGTGCCGAAGTCAGTTCGTGAAAAATATGGAATAAGCGATGAGCTGATTGACTCAGTGTTCAATGACACCTCTATAATGAACAAGATAGAGACAAACACACGTAACGAACTTGGAAAGAAGCTGACCGCCGACATCAAGAAGCAGTATAAGGATTACAATTTTCAGAAGATATACTATCTAACATTCCCAAAGGTTAAGCTAGACGATGATGGCAATCCAATGACTGATGACGGTGGCAATTATGAAAATCTTGAAGACAAGGAGCTTGCTGATATGAAGTCGAAGGCAGAGACAGCCGTAAAGGAGATCAACAGCGGTGCAGATGCCAAAGAGGTTGCCAAGAAATATGGCGTGGACAGCTATTCAGAGGAGAAACAGAGTTATGTGGGCGGATATTCGGACGATATGAACGATGTTATGGACAAACTCACAGCAGGCAAGTGCACAGAGGTATATGAGTCCCAGAATGCATATTATGCCATTGCGGTATTAACCGATCATGACAGTGATATTTTAGAGAGCTTCGCTTACCAAACCGCGGAATCTCAGGTGGACACAGAACTTGAGAAGACAAAGCAGGAGTGGATAGATAGCTGTGATGACAAGGGAGGTGTCGTCTACAAGGATGATACATGGAAGAATTTCAGCCTTTTGGATATGGCAACAGATCTGAACGATCAGGGCCTTATGAAGTAGAATAAACAAAAGAATAAAAAAGATCAACAAAAATTAAACACAATAAACTAAGGGAATAAAGGACAGTCATATTTTGCAGTGGATTTCACAGCAGGATGTGACTGTCCTTTTTGTGTGAGAATAAGAATTGTGTGAGCATCAGAATAAAGTTTGGACAAAATAAAAAAAGATGTCACATTTGTGGTAATCTATTCGTTATATATAGTGAACGTTCAAAAGGACATGCCTATATGGTATTTCAAAAATGTGTTTTGGATAGAACACGAAAAAGGAACAGGGAGATCATGCATAAAGATAAAAAAGACAGTGAACTTATAGAAGAATATTACAACATGTATGAGCAGAAGATTTTCAGATTGTCAAATGTCATATTGGGAGATAAATGGCAGGCAGAGGAGGCGGTTCAGGAAACCTTTCTTCGGATAATCAGACACAGAGATACCGTGCGGAGGATGTCTGAGGAGAAGAGGGCTGCATACATAACCAGGATCGCAAAAAGTATTGCCATAGATATGTACAGAAAGAACAAAAAAGCTACTGAGAAGGTGTGTGCGTTTTCAGGAGATTCCGAATCAGCTGATGTCTTTGAAAATATGATCTGGCAGGGTGGCGGTTCTGTCGGACAGAGTGATATGACCGAGACTGTTGAGAACAGACAGATCCTGGATGCTGTGATGGGGAAGCTCTCGGATGACGATGCACTGGTGATAAGGTTCAGAGCGGAGCGGCAGCTCAGTGTGAGGGAGACGGCGGCGATCATGAATATGTCGGAATCTGCTGTGAGAAAGAAGTATGAGAGAGCTGTCAGCCGGGCACACAAATTACTTGTGAAGGAGATGATGCTGTATGGAGAATAAGAAAAAGCAGGAATATATACAGGATAGTGCACAAAAAAGCACACAGAATGATCCGGATAATGAGAGTGTTCATGTATTTTCGGCAGAGTATGAGGACAGAAAACAGAGGATCCTGCTTGGAATAAAAGATTATGAGAATACGAAAGATTCTGAGACAATAAAAGGCCAGACGGGACTAAAAAAAGAATATGGGCAGTTTAGACGGTTTGCCCGTGTGGCTGCGATACTCATATTTGCGGTGATTTTGATCCCGGTGTCGATACATGCTGCTGTCACGATATACAAATTTACGGTCAGTCAGGATGGACATACTGCGACGGGCACGATACAGGTGAATAAGGATGGTGCCTCACAGGAAAAAGTCTCGGAAGACTTTGGTACGATGGGTGACGATGCTGAAGAGAAAACTGATGTTGAGAAGGAAAAGACTGTAGAAAAATATGATTCTGCAGATGAGTATTCCGTGGTCGGAAGTGATGGCTATTCATATAGTATAAATCCTGCTGGAAGATATGTTGAGATAAATTTCAGTTATCTGCCTGCCGGTATGATCCGCTTTGAGGCAGATAAATATGATAATGGGGATCCGGACATGGGAATATCGGTGGCGGCATCCCAGTGGGACGGCGAATCGTATGACGTGGTTAACAGGGATATTGCAAATGCCAGGACTTTGAAAGCAGGGGAGTACGAGTGTCTGCTGTTTGAGAGGGGCGGTGTAGATTACTCCTTCAACAAGCTGGTATATATTCCGATAAAAGAGAAATCAATCATCATAACCATATATGCAGGCCGCGCGATCACGGACGAGGATCTGGATAAAGTTATCGAGGGAATGTCGGTAAATGAAGCTATAGGTGAAGATCCTTCAAAATGGACTTTTGTGGGAGAATTTGTATATGACGATTCTGGAATAACAGATGATACAGCAGCCAGCGCGACCTTGAAAGAAGATACATTTTCATGCGTGGATCTGAAAGAACAGTTTTTCAGATCAGGATATAAGATGACAGTCAACGATATAGAGATAAATGACAATATCGGTGATATACCGGAAAGGGACATCGTGTATTGGTTCGGCGGCCTGGACAGCAGCCTTGTGGACGCAAATGGAAAGTTCAAGACTTTTAGGTGCAGGAGACTTGTAGAGACATCTGATGATGAATTTGCAGGCTGGGGAGACTATAACGACAGCAGTCTTAGGCTTGTTACTGTGGACATGACATATGAGAGTGATGTTTCATACAGTAAAGATGGGGTAGTTGATACACTTTCTTTCTACCTGGACAGAGGAGAGATAGATGAGTCCAATGAGCTGCAGCCTCCAGTGACAACAAATTATTTTTATTCAGGAGAGGATGTGAGTGCACAGAACAGCAGATCGGTGACATTTGCATCGCCGGTATATGCAGAGATCGATGGACAGAAAGCGGATCTTGTGGACGTAGGAATAACCATGAACAGGGACGGCGAGAAACACGATCTGAAGGTGTATTTCCTTGTAGATGAGAGTGAGATAGAAGATTCATATATGTCGATATCCAACGATGATGGATATTCGCAGAAGTATGATTATATATCAGTTTACCTTGGTGAAGGAAAGTAGGGAGGATAAATATGAAGAGGCGAAGATGGATGGTATGCGCTGCGGCACTGTGCATGGTGCTGGCATGCAGTGGATGTAGAGATAAGGCAGATGACAGCACAGGAACAAATGTGTCGGTTATAGAGGGGGATGATGTGAAGGAATACAGCAGTGGAAGCGATGCTCCGACTGTAAATGAAACCACGGAAGCTACTACAGAAAATGACGACAGTGTGAGTGGAATTGCGAGAACACTGGGAATACCGGGAAGTGCTGACATAGACATTCCTGCGGATAACTGCGGAACCGTAGAGTCGGCATGTATAAAGACGGACAAGATAAAGATTCCAGATGCAGATAGGATGTATGTGAAAAAATTCACAATGGGCAAGATCGGCGTGGCAGATAGAGAGACTATATTAAAAAATATATTTGATGAGGAAGATGGAGTGTTTGAGTATCCATACGATCTCAAAGATGAAGTGAGCCAGGCCCAGAAGGACGCAATATTTGAGAATAAAGGGGCAGCGGTTGATTACGGCAGTGACTATTTTATAGGTAAGATCGACGGCACGGAATACATATTGTATTTCTTTGACCAGTCCTGGTCCACGGATGAGGGATTTGAACTGCAGCTTGCAACGGAGAGAGAAGTGCCAGAGGATATGCAGAAGCTTGGGGCAACATATGTGTCGTATATGACATATGACAGCGAGGAACTTGACGGCATCAACAGAAATGCCCCGATATGGGCGGCGGTCGATGAGGACAACAAATGTGGACTTTCCCAGAGCGAGGCTTTGACAAAGACTATGGATTATATGGCAAAGTGGGGGTTTAAGGATGCGGCAGCCACTTCCGAAAATGAGATCTACAGGGAATATGGATACTATGACGCAAACGGTGGTTCGGAGGTGTGTTGGGATGAAAAAAACGGATATTCAGTTAGCTTTGGGGCAGCAGTCAGCGGACAGCCGCTGTATCAGCCTGAAGCATTTGGTGTAGACACCATATCTCATCAGAGTGATGAAGGTAATTTTGATCCGAATAATTACTACTATATGGAGAAGTCGCAGTACAGTATAACATTTGACAGCGACGGGCTTGTCTCGTTTATATGTACATGGCCGATGTATTCAGATGAGGATGCGGTGGAAGCGGGCTCTCTCATAAGCTGGGATGAAGCTGTTGAGAGTCTGAAAAAATGTATGACTGAGCACTTTGCAGATTACACCGGATATAACAAGGTGGAGTTTAATGATGTGAGACTTACATATTTCAGGATAAAGACCGGCGATGGAGAGTATGAGGCGATACCGGTGTATGTGTTTGCTCAGCTTGATAGAGAAAGAGGCAATGACGACTCGTATCCTATACAGCTTGTGATGATAGATGCGAGGGATGGAAGCGAGGTCGGTATTGCGCAGGATAAATCCCGATTTGGCAAAAATTGATATTGCGTGTTTGAAAAAAATATTAAAGTGTACATTCATAAAGGCTATGAGAAAAATATGCTGTCTGAGTGTGCACTTTTTAGTTTTTTCAAAAAACTTTGAAAAAAAGAAAAATAAAAAAAGGATTATGAGAAAAAATACAGAATAATAAAAATGTGTGGCTAATAAAATATGATTTGTAAGAGATATTGTTAGGTTTTGTTTGTATATGTGGATAGGAGAAAACTATGACAATACGTGAAGAACAGGAATTACAGGAACATCAGATCTTGAGCCCTTATGCATCATTCAGTGACCAGTCAAGGGGGCGCGACAGGCAGGAGGAACAGTGTGATCTGAGAACGGTATACCAGAGGGACAGGGATCGTATTTTGCATTGTAAATCGTTCAGACGGCTCAAGCACAAGACACAGGTATTTTTGTCCCCCGGAGATGATCATTACAGAACTAGACTTACACACACCCTGGAGGTGGCACAGATAGCGAGGACGATCGCCAGGTCACTTAGGCTCAACGAGGATCTCACTGAGGCGATAGCACTTGGACACGACCTTGGGCACACGCCATTTGGACATGTTGGCGAGCGCACACTTGCATCATGCGCAGGCAACAATTTCAGTCATAACGTACAGAGTGTCAGGGTGGTTGAGCGCCTTGAAAACAGAGGTGAGGGACTCAATCTGACATGGGAAGTCAGGGACGGAATACTGAACCACAAGACATCGTGCACTCCGCATACTCTAGAGGGACAGTGCGTCAGACTTGCGGACAAGATAGCTTATGTAAACCACGATATAGACGATGCCATAAGGGGCAATATACTGAAGGAGGAGGATCTTCCTGGGAATATTACTGATATACTTGGCAAGACTACAAGAACAAGGCTCAACTGTCTTATACATGATGTCATAAAGACCAGTATGGGCAAGGACCAGGTGAGCATGTCGCCAGATATAGGCGATGCGCTTGGTAAGCTCAGAAAGTACATGTTTACATATCTCTACACAAACCCGATAGCGAAGAGCGAAGAGATCAAGGCGGATAAGATGCTCAGGATACTGTATGAATATTTCAGCGAGGATGCAAGCAGACTTACCAATGAATGTGTTGAGATGATATATATGGGGGAGGACCCCAAAACAGTTGTGTGTGACTATATAGCCGGGATGACGGATAATTATGCTATAGAGATGTTCAAGAGCATATATATACCTAAGTCCTGGAAAGTTTGAGGAGGAAGCGGATTGTATTATTCGGATGAAGTGATAAACGAGGTTTTGTCGCGCAATGATATCGTGGATGTCATTGGCAGTTATGCGAGCCTGAAGAAGAAGGGAAGCAACTATGAGGCCTGCTGTCCTTTCCATCACGAAAAGACTCCATCTTTTAAGGTAAACAGAGAAAAGCAGATGTATCATTGTTTCGGCTGCGGTGTCGGAGGAAATGTATTTACATTTGTCATGGAATATGAAAATCTCAATTTCCCGGAGGCGGTTGAGCGGCTTGCCGAGAGGGCTGGCATACAGCTGCCAGAGAAGTCCATGAGTGCTCAAGAACGTTCCAGAGAGCAGTACAAGATTGCTCTGAAGGAGATGAACAAGACTGCGGCGGCATATTTCCATTATATACTGAAGCATGGACAGCGGGGAGAGAAGGCTTATGAGTACTTCCGTGATACTAGAGGTCTCACGGATGAAACTATAAATAGATTTGCCCTTGGATATGCAGATATATACAGGGATGATCTGTACCGGTATCTGAAGAACAAGGGATATACAGATGAACAGCTTAAGAATTCCGGGCTTGTGGATATCACGGAGAAGGACGGCGGCGTGGACAAGTTCTGGAACAGAGCCATGATCCCGATACTGGATATCAATGGCAAGGTCATAGCATTTGGCGGACGTGTGCTGGGCGATGGAAAGCCAAAGTACATCAACACCAGTGACACTGCGGTTTTTGACAAGAGTCATACGCTGTTTGCCATGAATATTGCAAGGCGGAGCCGGAGAAAGGGATTTATATGCTGTGAGGGATATATGGATGTCATATCTATGCATCAGGCGGGATTTGACAATGCGGTGGCGTCCCTCGGAACTGCGTTTACATTTGGACATGCCAATATAATCAAGAGATATGCCGACGAGGTGTATCTGGCATATGACAGTGATGGCGCAGGCGTTGCGGCTACAAAGAAGGTCATTGCAATACTCCGTGAGGTCGGAGTCGGTGCGAGAGTTATAAATATGCGTCCGTACAAGGATCCGGATGAGTTTATACGAAATCTTGGCAGCGAGGCATTTGAGGATCGGATAAAGAAAGCGGAGAGTGGAATGATGTTCCTTGCCAGGATATATTCTGAGGAGTATGACCAGAGCGATCCTGGGGAGCGCACCAAGTTCCAGAATCAGGTGGCGAAAGAGATTTCATATATAGAAGATCCGCTTGAACGCAATAATTATATAGATGCAATAGCACGTGCTTATGTGATAAACAGGGACGCTCTTGCGGAGAAGGTTCACGACTATGGAGTGGCGGGAACCCCAAAACCAGATGTTGTGGAGAGAGAGGAGCGCCGGCTTGAGGAACAGACGACGAACCCTGATTCGGGAACCGGCAGCGGGACAGCATCACATGGAAGACAGGGCAGAGATGTCGGGGAAAATAAAACAGCTAGACTGCTGCTTACATGGCTTGTCAATGAGCCATCGCTTTTTGAAAAGCTTGACGGTGTTATAAGCGAGGAGGACTTTGATCCGGGGGTTTTCAGGACTGTTGCTGAGAAGCTGTTTTCCCAGTACCGGGAGCAGCACAAGGTGGAGCCTGCTATCGTAGTTAACACGTTTCAGGATGTGGAGGAGCAGAGACTAGTGGCATCCATGCTTCAGACCGATCTGTCCATAGACATGACGGAGGAGGAGATTAGCGGAGCCATAACTGATGTGGTGAAGAAGATCAAGCTTGCAAGTATAAAGAAGCATCTAGAGAGCGAGAATGACATTACGAAAGTGCAGCAGCTTATAAAAGACAGAAAGAAAATTGAAAAATTCAGAGTTGTGATCTGATCAACAATATAATGTGGAGGAATAATATGAGTACAATGGATACAACAAACACAAATGAGAATGAGATGATAAAGGTGAGCGATGATGAGGCGATCAACGCGAAGTTTAATGCGAAACTTCAGGATCTCCTTTCAATTGCGCACAGCAAGAAGAACGTTATCGAGGACACAGAGCTTATAAAGCACTTCAACGACCTCAAGGAGGTTGCACTGGATCTTGATACCATGCAGAAGATATTCAATTTTCTTGAGCAAAATGGCGTGGATATTCTCCAGATCACAGATACGGATGAGGAGGAGCCAGCACTTGACGAGGACGTCATCGCAGAGGGGGAGGAGGTTGAGAAGATCGACTTCACCGATACAGGGGATATTTCAAGTACTACCCAGGATCCCGTCAAAATGTATCTCAAGGATATCGGTAAGGTACCACTGCTAAGCGCAGAGGAGGAGATAGAACTTGCAAAGAGAATGGAGGCCGGTGATGAGGCCGCAAAGAAGAAACTTGCAGAGTCAAACCTTCGTCTTGTTGTAAGCATTGCAAAGAGATATGTTGGCCGTGGAATGTTGTTCCTTGACCTTATACAGGAGGGTAACCTTGGACTTCTCAAGGCTGTTGAGAAGTTCGATTACAGAAAGGGATACAAATTCTCAACATACGCTACATGGTGGATCAGACAGGCTATCACAAGAGCCATCGCTGACCAGGCGAGAACTATCCGTATCCCTGTTCATATGGTTGAGACCATCAACAAGGTAACAAGAGTCAGCAGAGATCTTCTTCAGAAACTCGGCAGAGAGCCTCTTCCAGAGGAGGTCGGCGAGGTTATGGGACTTCCAAAGGAGAGAGTACAGGAGATCATGAAGATCGCACAGGAACCGGTATCTCTTGAGACACCTATCGGTGAGGAGGAGGACAGCCATCTTGGAGATTTCATTCAGGATGAGAGCATTCCGACACCTGTTGAGGCTACAAATCAGACACTGCTCCATGAGCAGCTCGATGATGTTGTCAGCACACTCACAGAGAGAGAGCAGAGAGTTATAAAGCTCAGATTTGGATGGGATGATGGAAGGCCTAGAACACTTGAGGAGGTTGGAAAGGAATTCAACGTAACCAGAGAGCGTATTCGTCAGATAGAGGCAAAGGCACTCAGAAAGCTGAGACATCCAAACAGAAGCAGAAAGCTCAAGGATTTCCTCTACAACTAATAAATGTATAATGAAATGGAGAATGGGCCAGCCGGAATTGAAGGCTGGCTCTGCGAATATAATGGCGGATGATACAAATAAAAAGAATATAGAGCTGTCACTCAGAATGCAGACCGTTGCGGATATGGTGCAGCCCGGCGGACGCGTGTGTGACATAGGTTGCGACCATGCATTTGTGTCCATATACCTTGTGGCAAATGGCATTGCTGATCATGTCATAGCGTCTGATGTAAGGACGGGTCCATGCGCGATAGCAAGGGAAAATATAGCAAGATGGGGTATGGATGACAGGATAGACCTGAGGCTCGGCGATGGACTTGACACGGTAAAGCCAGGGGAGACAGATTCGATAATAATAGCCGGCATGGGCGGAATACTAATAACTGATATACTAAGTGCCGGAAAAACGGTTGTGGACACCGCAAAACAGCTCGTGCTGCAGCCCCAGTCGGAGCTTGAACATGTCAGAAGATATATACATGAACAGGGATGGTTCATAACCGATGAGAAGATGCTTGTGGATGCAGGCAAATATTATGTTGTCATGAGCGTTGATGTGGGCGAATCTTCGAGGAATGAAGAAAAAACAAATGACATGGTCAGGGCCGGGAATGACAGGAATGGAATGGATGCAACCGGTAATGACATAGCCGGTATAGCCAGATCTGAAAATGATAGATTCGCACATAATTCTGACTTGCAGGAAATATATTTCAAGTATGGACGCAGACTTCTGGAAAGCCACAGCGCTGTTTTGAAGGATTATCTGGAGGACAGAAGTCGATCTCTTGTCAATATCATATCCGGACTTGAACATGCGAAAACGGATAATGCGAGAAAGCGATGCCTGGAGCTGCGCCATGAACAGGAGTGTATAGAGCGGGCTCTTGAGTTAATATGACAAATGGAAGTTGGTAGTTATTATGGTCAAAAAAAGTCTGGATAAGGGTGTATCATCCCTGAAAGAAACTTCGAAGGAATGGGCGAGAAAGGTCGGCATTGACTCAGTTGAGAAACTGAATGCGATGATAGATTCAGGGCGCGGAATGGAACTGGTGCTGGTGTGTGAGGTGATGCAGAGCAACAGTATCTATGAGATCGCCAGAAGAATTGCTGCTGAAAAAAGAAGAATAATATTGATATCGGGACCAAGCTCTGCTGGCAAGACTACATTTTCCCACAGGCTGGGTATACAGCTTATGGCGTTGGGATTGAGCCCCCACGCCATCGCGGCGGACAATTATTTTGTCAACAGAGAGGATAATCCGAAGGACGAGAATGGCAACTATGACTTTGAGTGCATAGAGGCGATGGATCTTGAAAAGCTAAACACAGATATGTGCAAGCTGCTCTCCGGTGAGAGGATAGAACTGCCGGTGTTCAACTTCAGAACAGGAAAGAGAGAGTATCGCGGAAATCATCTTCAGATTGCAGATTCGGATGTGTTGATAATGGAGGGCATACATTCTCTCAATCCGGCGATGACATATGCGCTGGATGAAGCTGATAAGTACAAGATATACATAAGTCCGTTGAACCAGCTGTATGTGGACGGCGGTGACGAGCAGCAGGTAAAAGTATCCACTATGGACGGCAGACTTCTCAGGAGAATGGTCCGCGACCACAGAACACGAGGAAATGATGTGGAGAAAACCCTGTCGATGTGGAAGTCGGTAAGAAAGGGCGAGGAGACACATATCTTTCCGTATGAGAATGAAGCTGATGCGATGTTCAATTCGGGACTTATTTATGAGTACACTGCGGTCGGAAGGTCTGCAAAGCCACTTCTGCAAGCTGTTTCATCTGACTCGGAATACTATGAAGAGGCTCAGCGGCTCCTGAGATTTGTGGATATGTTCAGAGATATAGATCTAGAGTATATCCCCGCAGACTCAATACTCAGAGAGTTTGTAGGCGGAGGTTGCTTTGACATCTGAGATGTTTCAAATTATATATTAATACAAAACGGAGATGACAAATCAAAAGTGTTGATTGTCATCTCCGTTTTTGTTATTCAGATATAATGAGTTGGACTGTAAGCCGGGTTATGTCGAGAGTGATCATCTATCTAGGAGTTATGTTGCCATAAATCTCAAGCGACCTACCTGGAATGCAGCGGGCAACTGTATCATTCCACAGGTTCCACTCGGGAACCATATTTGGTCTTGCTTCGGATGGGGTTTACAGAGCCTGCTATGTTACCACAGCAGCGGTGAGCTCTTACCTCGCCTTTCCACCCTTACCATATCTGTATAAATACCGGATATGGCGGTTTATTTCTGTTGCACTGGCCTGGGAGTCGCCTCCACCGGACGTTATCCGGCATCCTGCCCTGTGAAGCCCGGACTTTCCTCACCTGCATAAATGCAGCCGCGATCACTTATCCAACTCATATAATCTTATAGCAGAACATCCGGAAAAAGTAAAGACCTAAATGCGTCGAAACAATGTAGTTTTTAATACTACTTAATACAGTTAAGAATGCTTGATGTCGATGAAGAATCGTGTTACAATACGGGTAACGATCCATGAGATTTTTGTTTGAACGCATATATGCGTAGATCGGAAAGGAATAATATGGAAGATTTATATTTAACCAATAGAGATTACGTGAAGATAAAGAATATGAACCTCATAAGCTATGGCGGCAACCAGAACTGGTCAAAGTCGAAGAAGATGCAGAAGGTGGGATGTGGAGTCATAGCCATGGCAGACCTGACAATGTATCTTGCGGAGCAGAATCCGAATATGATGACTGATGCCATAAGGAAGATAAACAAGCCGAAAGGGCTTTACAATAAGCATGATTATCTGGAGTATGTAAAGTTCTTCTACGTTCACTATGTCATACTTATGATGCACAAAGGAATGCTGGGCATAGCACTCAAACATACGATGAACAGATATTTTATGCTCAACGATATCGGACTCAAGGCAAAATGGAAGATGATGCAGTCCGATGATGCAATGATCAAGGATATAAAGCATCTTATACGCAAGAACAAGCCGGTGATACTGTCTATAGGACCTAACAGATACAATCCATTTGGAAAGAAGGGAATCAGCATGTATGTGGAAAAGGATGGAAACATCAAGACATCCATAAGGGAGAATGTCCATTCACATTATGTTACTGTAACCGGTGTCAGAAATGTAAGAGGAAAGGAATATCTTGTTGTATCTTCCTGGGGAAAGAAGTATTATATAGACTATAGGGAGTACAGAGACTATGTGAACAATATAGGGGACAAGTTTACAAGCGGAATACTGTATATCCAGGGACTTATATAAGTATGAAAAAACAAGATAAAAACAATGCCGATAAGGAGGAAAGTATGGACGCAATTGAATGTATTAAGACGAGAAGAAGTGTGAGAAAATTTACAGATGAGAAGGTGCCGGTTGACGTTGTCAAAGACATAGTTGAGCTTGCATCCTACTCTCCATCATGGAAGAATACACAGGTGATCAGGTATATTCTTGTTGAGGACGAAGCTGTGATCGCCAAGATCGCTGCCGAGGGAGTCATGGACTTCCCGTTGAATCAGAAAACGGTCAGCAGGTCAAAACAGCTCATGGTCATAACAAAGAAGGACGGCATATGTGGATATGAGAAGAACGGAGAGGCCAGCACGAGCAAGGGAAGCGGCTGGGAAATGTTCGATGCCGGTATTGCAACACAGACATTTTGCCTTGCTGCTCATGCAAAAGGTGTTGGAACTGTTATCCTTGGAATATTTGATGATGCCAAGGTTGGAGAGATAGTTGGAATACCTGATGGGCAGACAGTGGCTACAGTTGTAGCCATGGGTTATCCTGCATTTGCACCGGAGATGCCTCCGAGGAAGTCAGTGGATGATCTGTTCACAGTAAGATAACACATAATTAAATACCCAAATTAGAATTGATGTAAGCTGCATTTTAGTATACACTAAGTGCAGCTTTTTTCTTTGAATGTCCGGTGAGGGCAGGTTAAAATCAGAAAGGAGTCCGGAGATGACTGGCGAGATTACTTCAAAAGCGGATGTACTTAAGAATCTGTATGGAAAACTGAAATATTCAAGAATAGAGAAAATGAGGATCGTGACTGGCGGAGAGTTTGAGAGGGATCCGTATAGCATGGCGAAGGATATAGGTGGGGAATTTGGAGCTGGAAAGATCGTGGTGAGAAGTTCGTCTTCCAACGAAGATGGCATGAACACCTCAAATGCCGGGCATTACGAGAGCGTTCTCGGCGTTGATCCGGGAAATCCCGAGGAGGTTATGAGGGCTATCAGAGAGGTGCTTGAATCATACAAATGCGACCTCGATGATGTCACAGATGAGCAGGTGCTTATACAGACTCAGGTCGAAAGTATAAGTTACAGCGGAGTTATATTTTCCAGGGAGCTGAAGAAGAACAGACCGTATTATGCGATAACATACGATGAGGATTCCACAGATGCGGTCACAAGCGGCCGCGGAGGGAAGACAGTATATATATTAAGAAATGCACATGAGGACAGTCTGCCGGAGCACTGGCATGCACTCATAAGGGCGATGAGAGAGCTTGAGGGTGTATTTTCAGATTATCCTATCGACGTTGAATTTGCCGTGGATGAGAAGAATGCTGTGATTATATTTCAGGTGAGACCGCTGGCGGCCAGCATCAGAGCAGAGAAATGTTCCATTTCTGACGAGGAGATATTTGCTGCGGCGGACAGGGCATGCCAAAAATACAGGGAGATAGGCGACCTGCTTGGTGAAAAGAATACGATACTTTCAGATATGGCATTTTGGAATCCGGCTGAGATGATAGGAGAAAATCCGCACCCACTTGACTATTCGCTCTACAGGGAGATCATAACATCCTCCGCGTGGAATCAGGGGCTGAGTTACATAGGGTATAAGGAAGTTGACGGGGATCTTATGTACAAGCTTGGCAACAAGCCGTATATATCGCTTAGAAAGTCATTCCTTGGGCTTATGCCTGATGATGTGGATGACAGGCTGGAGAAAAAACTTCTGGAGTATTACAACAGAAAGCTTATAGCGGATCCGACTGCTCACGACAAGATAGAGTTTGAGATTGCATTTTCAGAGTATGATTTTGCAACGGAGGACAAACTTAGGAAGCTGGAAACACAGGGCTTCACCCGCGAGGAGATACAGGATCTCTCGGACTCTCTGTTTAATCTCACCAACAATGCGATATGCAATTTCAACCGGAACAGGATGAAGGATCTTCGGGCATTAAATGGCCTCAGGGTTCACCGGGAAAATACCAGAAGCAACTGGCTAATGGCACACAATGATGTCATAACACTGCTGCAGTTTTTCGTCCAGCTCATAGAGAGCATCAAGCACTATGGCACACCCAAATTTGCAAGGCAGGCAAGGCTTGCGTTTATCTCAAAGGCTATAAGCAGGTCACTTGTGTATCGTGGATTGTTTACGGACAAGGATATAGATGATTTCATGATGTCAATTTACACAGTGGCATCAGAGTACGATTCTGATTTTCAAGATCTTGTCGATGGACGGATAACCAGGGTGACATTTGACGAAAAATACGGTCATCTGAGATCCGGAACATATGATATAACATGTGATACCTATGCCCACCGCGAGTTCGATCTGTCAAAAGGAAGCGCAGTGGCAAGAAAACAGAGGCAGACAATAGAACAGCTTAAGCATACGTCCCTGGATATGGTAAAGATGCTGGATGCCCTAGAAGATATAGGCTTTTACGTGGAACTTAAAGAATTTGTTGATTTCCTACGCGACTCGATGGAGGAGAGAGAGTATTTCAAATTTGAGTTTACGAAGACACTCAGCCTTGCTATAGACATACTCATAGACATAGGGGATAAGCTTGGAATAGCCAAGGAGGATATGGCTTATCTGGAAGTTACGGATATACAGCTCGCCGTGAGCCAGCCGGCCGGTGAGATAAAGAAAAACTGGCTGAGGATAATAGAGAAGAATAAGAAAGCATTTGAGACAGATTCCATGCTGATATTCCCGGATGTTGTGTACAGCCCGGGGCAGCTTGGATGTATAGAAGTCTGGGAGGCAAGACCGAATTTTATCACCTCAGAATGTGTGACCGGTGAGGTGGTACTTCTTGAGAATTATGAAAATGAAGATCATGAGGATATTGCAGATGTGGCTGGGAAAATAGTGGTTCTCCCAAAAGCAGATCCAGGCTATGACTGGATATTTGCAAAGGGGATAAAAGGATTTATAACCAAGTACGGCGGTGTGGCGTCGCATATGGCGATAAGGTGTGCAGAATTTAACATTCCTGCCGCGATAGGATGTGGCGACTGCATATACAGTTTTGTAGAAAAGCAGATCTGTATAACACTTGACTGTGCAAAGGGGAAGATAATGGAAGGAGAATGACATATGCTGCGCGCACTTATAACACAGAGAGAAGGACATAACATGTATGGCAAATCCACGGATGTTCTGGAGGCTGCATATGTTGAATTCTATGAGAGTATGGGGATAAGGCTTCTGCCAGTATCCAACTTTACGAAGGATTTTGATGCGGTGGTAGACCAGCAGTTTGATCTGCTGATAGTGACCGGGGGCGGAACCCTGCATCCGAGACATTACCTAGAACCGCATAATGCGGAACTGCAGCCAAGACGTGACGCCATGGAGGAACAGCTCATAATGTACTGTGTTCACAACAACATACCGGTGATAGGTGTGTGCAGGGGGATGCAGCATATAAATGCGCTGTTTGGCGGAAAGATATCTTATTCAGCAAGATTTAAAGTCCCGAGACCTAGAGGGGTGGATCATCTGGCTCGGATAGTCAATACGGACAGATATGTCAAGATAAATAATTTCCATAGCGACTGTGTGTATCTTGAGAATATGTCGACTATGTTTTATCCGATAGTGGTCGACGAAGAAAATGAATCTGTGGAGGCTTTCGTGTCACCAGCAATGAGCATACTTGCATTTCAGTGGCATCCGGAGCGTATTTTTGAGAGTGAGGAGGGTAGACTCTTTTCGAGACACCTCATACAGGATTTCCTTGGAATCCCAAGGGATGATGCAAAGCCTGCCATCGATTGACATAAAGCGTGCAATGTTAAGAAATAAATCAAGGGCATTTGTTGAAATGAACTATGAAAGATGCTAGAATAAACTAGTATATATCTATATGATAAAACAGATTATTTACAAAGGCACTATTGCGGAGGCACTATTATGGAGAACGGAAAAGCTAAACAGCTGCTTGATAGAATACAGGATATAGTCGGAGAAGGTCAGAATGTACCATTTGCAGCTGGCAAGGTTTTGGTCAATAAAGAAGAAGTACTTGAGATCGTTGAAGAACTCAAGACAACTATAGATTTGGAACTGAAGGCATATCATGAGATAACTGATAAACGTAGCAAGATAATCAAGGAAGCAGAGCAGGAGGCAGACGAGATAATCGCAGATGCTGAGGAAGCTGCATCTAGAATTAGACTTAGTAAGCCAAGTCCATTATTTGTCGATAGAAAAGTAAAGAGTCTTGGCAAGCAGGACAGACAGGCGCTCAGAACAGCCAACGAGATATATGCTGCATCCATTATATACACCAATGAGATGCTCATGGAGATCAATGAGACTGTCAACCAGGCATACAACATGATAAGCATGGAGAGCGACAGAGTTCTTGAGTCACTCAGAAAGAAGTCTGAAATAATAGAGAACAACAAGAAAGAACTCATGGAAGGTCTTATGGATATGAAGAAGCAGGAGAGATATGCAGACATACTCGAGATAAGCCAGCTTCTTGCAAATGAGCTTTATTATGAGAAGAATCATTCAAAGGAAGAGAGTCATAAGGAAAACAGCGGCGAGCCGGAGATGGTTCAGTGGGAGTTTGACTTTGATGAAAAGAAAGAACAGGAGCCAATCAGAGTAAAGGCGTCAAGGGAGCCGGTCAGAGCGCAGGACATAATGGAGAAGGATTCTTCTATACATGTCATAAGGGACAATGACCCAGATGACAAAAAGAAAAGATTTGGAGACAGGACACCGGTCAGACTTGAGGAGTCCATCACAGACGACAGCGCAAAGGGTGGAGCATCAGAAAATGGCGGAAAGCCTGATTTCAGAATAGGCGGACGTATATCCGATGACTTCGACGATATTAACGACGGAGTTGTATAGGATTTTTAGCACAGATATGATTGTTAATGTTGAATAAGGTGGCGACTGATACTTTACAGGGGGTAACGTGTCTATAAACAGATTATATGATAAAGCAACATTTCGGTCTTTGCATTGAGGATGGAACATATACATCATATAATGATGGTGTCGTCGACAGGAGACAACATTAATATTATATATAACTATTCATTTACAAAGCGGAGGTATAATTATGGGAATTTTAAAGAGATTTAAGGACATCATGTCATCAAACATCAATGCACTTCTTGACAAGGCTGAGGATCCAGAGAAGATGATCGATCAGTATCTTAGAGACCTTCAGGAGGATCTCAGAAAGGTTAAGTCAGAGACAGCAACAGTTATGGCAGAGGAGCAGAGATGCAAGAGACAGTTAGATGAGTGTGATGCTGAGATAGCTAAGATGCAGACATATGCAGAGAAGGCACTTGTTGCCGGCAACGAGGGAGACGCAATGAAGTTCCTCGAGAAGAAGAACCAGCTCACACAGAAACAGGTAGCTCTCCAGCAGGCATATGACGCAGCCGCAGCAAACGCAGCAAAGATGAGACAGATGCATGACAAGCTCACAAAGGATGTCGGTGATCTGAATGCAAGAAAAGAGACAATCAAGGCTAAGGTTCAGGTTGCTAAGACTCAGGAGCGTATGAACAAGATGATGGGCGGTATCGGCGATTCATCAGCTTCTATGGATGCATTTGCAAGAATGGAAGCAAAGGCAGACGCAATGCTTGACAAGGCAAACGCCATGAGCGAGCTTAACTCATCAGCTGCAGATTCAGTTGATGATCTTGCAAGCAAGTACGATGCAGCACCTAATGCTGATGTACAGGATGAGCTTGCAGCACTTAAGGCAAAGATGGGATTACAGTAAATCCTTTTGACAGAGAGGAGCATATAGATGGGATTATTTTCAAATCAGTTTGCAAATGTTGTAGAGTGGGAAGAGTACAGAGATGACGTCATCTTCTGGAAGTGGACCAACAGAGAGATAAAGAAGGACTCAAAGCTTATCATCAAGCCGGGGCAGGATGCTATATTCCTGTATAATGGAGCTGTGGAAGGTATATTTACAGAGTCGGGAAGCTATACTATTGATTCACAGATCATACCATTCCTTTCAACACTTAAGGGATTCAAGTTTGGTTTCAATTCAGGACTTCGCGCAGAGGTGCTGTTTGTAAATACAAAGGAATTTACATGTAACTGGGGAACCAGTTCGCCTATCAGACTTCAGGCTCCTGGACTTCCTGGTGGACTTCCGGTAAGATCAAATGGTAAGTTCTCATTCAAGATAGACGACTACAATGTTCTTATTGAGAAGGTTGCCGGTATCAAGCAGCAGTTTACTGTTGATGATATAAGAGATCGTATCAGAGGCATTCTGGATGGCCTTCTCATGAAGTGGATAACAAAGGTTGGAGGGGATGTATTCAACCTCATGGCAAACTCGGTTGATATAGCTAAGGGTATCAAGGAAGATTTGGACATGGAGCTTCTGGGAATCGGACTCACCATCACAGATTTCAGAATTAGTGAGTTTACATATCCGGAGAACATACAGAAACGTGCGGATCAGGCTGCTGAGTATTCAATGATTGGGGATATGAATAGATTCCAGCAGGTCAATATGGTTGATTCCATGGCAAGGGGTGGCCATGCGGGAACAGCCGGAAGCAATGCAACGGATATGGCGAATGCCATGGTAGGAATGCAGATGGGAATGGCGATGGCCAATCAGATGGCAGGAACAATGAACCAGATGAATAATCAGATGAATAATCAGATGGGCGGCCAGGCAGCAGGAAATGGTGTTGCACCGAAGTTCTGCCCGAACTGTGGACAGCCGACAAACGGAGCTAAGTTCTGTGGTAACTGCGGAACAAAGCTTGTGTAGGCGGCAGATAAATAATAATATATTCATTTGCAAATAAACGCTGTTATGTTATACTGAACAGATGAAATAAAACATATGTTTGGTATATACATAATGGCGTTTTTTATTTATACAGGAGGAATTATGGCAGGACTTAATGATATGCAGCAGCAGGCTTGTGAGCATGTGGATGGACCACTTCTCATACTTGCCGGTGCAGGAAGCGGAAAGACACGAGTGATAACACACAGGGTTGCCTATCTCATGGATCATGAGGGGGTGAATCCTCTTAATATACTGGCTATAACATTTACAAACAAAGCGGCCAGAGAGATGAGAGACAGAGTTGATCTGATAGTTGGTGAGGGTGCAGACCGTGTATGGGTGAGTACATTTCATTCTCTTTGCGTCAGGATACTCAGAAGATATGCAGATAAGATCGGATATGAAAAGAATTTTGATATATATGATTCTGATGATCAGAAGAGTACAGTCAAGAGTATATTGAAGGATTTTCAGATAGATCCTAAGAGATATCCCGAAAAGATGTTTATGAGTGAGATATCAAAGGCGAAGGAGAAGTATATGTCTCCTGATGAATTTGCGCGCAGAAATGCCGCGGACTATGCGGCTACCAAGGTGGCGGAGGTGTACACGGAATATCAGGGAAGACTCAAGAAGAACAATGCCATGGACTTTGATGATCTCATATATAAGACGGTGGAGCTGTTTGAGCATAATCCGGACGTCCTCGATACATATCAGAACAGATTCAGATACATCATGGTGGATGAGTATCAGGATACAAACCATATCCAGTTCCTGATGGTGAAGATGCTTGCGAGAAAGTACAGGAATCTCTGCGTGGTGGGTGATGACGATCAGTCTATATACAAGTTCAGAGGCGCGAATATAACCAATATACTCAACTTTGAGAAGGAGTATGAGGATGCAAAGGTCATAAAGCTGGAACAGAACTACAGATCGTGCGGCAATATTCTGGCGGCTGCAAATGCTGTCATACAGCACAATGAGGGCAGAAAAGATAAGGCGCTTTGGACAGATCAGGATGCTGGAGAGAAGATATCGTTTGATCAGTGCGATACGGAGTATGCGGAGGGAGATCTGGTTGCCAGCCGTATAAAGACGCTTGTAAGGCAAGGTGTTGGCTACAGGGATATAGCCATACTCTACAGAACAAATGCCCAGTCCCGTGTGCTCGGTGAGAAGATGGTGTATGCCAACATTCCATATAGAGTGTATGGCGGCACGAATTTCTATGCGAGAAAAGAGATAAAGGATGTGCTTGCGTATCTCAAGGTTATAAACAATACCACGGATAATCTCTATTTTAGAAGAGTGGTAAATGTGCCAAAGCGAGGGATAGGTGAGGCTAGCCTCAGCAAGGTGGAATCATTTGCGGATGCATATGGACTGTCAATGATGGATGCCGCAGCAAGGGCTGATGAGATACCAGGAATGGCGGTGAAAACCTCCGGAAAGATAAAGCAGTTTGCAACGCTTATACAGTCTTTCCGGGATATGCTGCAGGACGGTGAGAGCCTAGATGCTGTGTATGACAGGATTCTTGAGGATACGGGCTATGAGTCGGAACTCATAGCAGAGCATACAGAGGAATCAATGACAAGACTTGAGAATATAGATGAACTCCGGAATAAAGTAGTGGAATTTGTTGACGAGAATGAGGAGGCTGGACTGAGCGAATTCCTTGAGGAAATTGCGCTGGTGTCAGATCTTGATTCCATGTCGGAAGATGACAACCAGGTGAAGCTCATGACTCTTCACAGTGCAAAGGGACTGGAGTTCCCGTATGTGTTTATATGCGGAATGGAAGACAGGGTATTCCCTAGTGGAATGGCGTTAAATTCAGACGATCCTGACGCACTTGAGGAGGAGAGGAGACTTTGCTATGTGGGAATCACAAGGGCGATGAAGAAACTGTATCTGAGCGCGGCTAGAGAGCGAATGATGCATGGTAACCGTATCAGCAGTGATGTGTCCAGATTCATAAGGGAGATTCCGCCACTGCTGTTTGAACATGAAGCGGATATGAGAAACATGGCAAAGAGAAGAGAGACGGAATCGGTGGACAGGTACAACAGAGGAGACTTATACAGCGACAGCTCATATGGCAGCTCATATAACTATAAGCCGAGAACCCCTGGAAAAGAATATGGACAGAAGAATCCATATAGCAGCTATGCAAGACAGAAATCCTATGGCCAGCCGTCGACACAGCCGGCATTTGGCAAAGCCTTTGTTGTAAGTGCATCTGGAAAGCCTGATTATGAGGTTGGAGACAGAGTCAGACATATCAAGTTTGGTGTGGGAACTGTAGAAAACCTTGAGAAGGGCGACAAGGATTACGAGGTTACTGTGAACTTTGACAGATGCGGAGTAAGAAAAATGTTTGCTTCGTTTGCCAAATTAAAGAAAAGTGAATAATCTTACACCGCTGGTATAATGTCAGATTTATTTATAAATTATATATAGAAATAATGGATGGTGTATGATATAATTTTTTACAGGTATTGGAAGACTTAGACAGTATGTTTTATCTTTCAAATCAATATAATATCATAATGAAACCCATTGTAGGGTTAAGAAAGGGTGGATTGTAACGATGAAGAGTAATGACGTAATTTTAGTTAAGGGCGACGCAACAGAGGAGAAGGCAAAAAGCACATTATTTGTGATCCTTGTTATCATTGGAGCTGTTGCAGCTATCGCAGGTATTGCATATGCAGTATATTCATATCTCACTCCGGATTTCCTCGATGACTTCGATGATGATTTCGATGATGACTTCGATGATGATTTCTTCGATGACGAGGAAGATGAGGTTGAGGCTCCTGCTCCAGAGGCAGCAGCAGATGTTACAGCTGATGCAGAGTAATAGCGATATCAGTTTTGATAAGAGATAAAAATAACTGCTATCCGACAGGGTAGCAGTTATTTTTGTGCCTAAAATGGGTAGGCTTGATTTGGGTAGGGAAAATGAATAATAAAAAATGCGGATAACAGGAATCGAACCTGCACCCCGAAGGACTAGATCCTAAGTCTAGCGCGTCTGCCAGTTCCGCCATATCCGCATGTATAAATTATATGATTATAGATAAATATATAGTATGCTGTTTATTTGTAAAATAAAAATAACCCTTCACGTAAGAAGGGGAAAGTGAGCCATCGGGGACTCGAACCCCGGACAACTTGATTAAAAGTCAAGTGCTCTACCGCCTGAGCTAATGGCCCAAATATACTTGGACTTTAATAACTGGGCTAGCTGGATTCGAACCAGCGAATGCAGGAGTCAAAGTCCTGTGCCTTACCGCTTGGCGATAACCCAATAGCATCGCTAATATTCGCGATAAAGAATAGGGTGGATAGAGGGACTCGAACCCTCGGCCTCCAGAGCCACAATCTGGCGCGCTAGCCAACTGCGCCATACCCACCATAGGCTTATATAAATTACACCTAAGTGCAATTTTATAAAAATATATCTTAGCTTGCTAAAAGAGTAGTAGCTAAGATACAAAAGTGTGCCCGAAGGGATTCGAACCCCCGACCCACGGCTTAGAAGGCCGTTGCTCTATCCAGCTGAGCTACGGACACGTACCAATTCCCGCTATATTAGCGAAAATAAAGAGCGGGTGATGGGAATCGAACCCACGTATCTAGCTTGGAAGGCTAGTGTTCTACCATTGAACTACACCCGCATAATGCTTAACAGTGTTTTGGTTTGAAAGTCGGGGTGACAGGATTCGAACCTGCGACCTCTTGATCCCAAATCAAGCGCTCTAGCCAAGCTGAGCCACACCCCGTTAGTCCTTTGCGACCAACGCAAAACCTATTATATACTAGTCAGTTTTGTTTGTCAACAACTTTTTTTATTTTTTTTTGATTTCTTTCGAAAACGTTTTGAAAATAATTGGCTGTTGTGTTATATTGAATCAGGCATTATTGCCTGTTCATCAAACCGACTTTTGCATTATATGCATTATAGGGGAAAATGTCAATAGGTATTTTGAAAAAATTTTAATTTGTGAGGTCGTAAGATAATGAGTAACTTTGTTTTTAGTATAAACGCGACGATACCGATATTTCTGGTGATACTTCTGGGGTGGTTTCTTATGAAGATACATCTCATAACGGAAGAGTTTGCTAATGTAGCAAACAAATACGTATTCAAAGTTGCTCTTCCTGTTTTGCTGTTCCGGGATATAGCTACAACATCCATATTGGATGATCTGAATATAAGGTTTGTCCTTTTCTGTTTTTTTGGAACGATAATAATGTTTGGGCTTGTATGGTTGTTCGCGTTGATCTATTGCAAAGACAGATCCATGGTGGGAGCATTTGTTCAGGGGGCAGCCAGAGGAAGTGCTGCGGTGCTTGGCGTTGCATTTGTTGAAAATATATGTGGCAACTCGGGGATGGCACCACTCATGATAGTGGCGGCAGTGCCGATGTATAATGTCATATCTGTCATAGCACTCACATTTGGAGGAAATGACAGGCAGAGAGGAACTGCAGGAATAAAGAAGGCGTTTATCAATATATTGAAGAATCCGATCATAATCGGAATTGTTCTCGGAGTTCCATTTTCAGTATTTGACATACCTATCCCGGCAATTCCGCTCAGAACGATAGGATACATAGCGCAGACGGCAACGCCGATAGCACTCATAGCAATAGGAGCGGGATTTGACTCTCAGCAGGCGATAACAAGACTTAAGCCTTCTTTGATTGCAACAGTGATAAAGCTGGTGATACTGCCGATAATATTTTTACCGGCAGCCATTTGGATGGGATTTGATTCTAGTGAGATCGTGGCGATACTCATCATGGTGGGAGCTCCTGCAACGGTTTCCGGCTACATAATGGCAAAGAACATGGATAATGATTATGTCCTGTCGTCAAATATAATCGTTATATCCACATTATTGTCATCTGTAACGTTGACTATGTGGGTGTTTGTGTTAAAATGTTTGGGAGCGATTTAATAGAGATAAAGAGGATCACATATCCTCATAAATTTTTTTACAGAGGTTGGATGAATGGATAATATTGATTACAAGATACTGGGGTGCCTGAAGAAGAATGCCAGACTGACAGCGTCATCTATCAGTGAAGAAATCAATCTCTCTGTCTCGGCGGTGATAGAGAGGATAAGAAAGATGGAGAGCAGCGGAGTCATAAAAGGGTATACGATCGAGGTTGATCAGAAAAAACTCGGCAATGAGATGGTTGCCATTATGGAGGTTAGATTAAAACATCCAAAGTATTATGATGAATTTGCTCAGCTTATACAGACAAATGACAGTATTGTCGCGTGTTTCTATATGACGGGGGATTTTGATTTTATACTTAAGATAGTGACAGATTCTGCAGCTGGACTGGATGAGGTGTACAGATTTGTAAAAGGATACGAGGGAGTGTCCGCAACGGAGACACATTTTGTGTTAAAGACGCTGAAGGATGAGGTATCAGTTATACCGGAGGTAAAGAAACAATGAACAATATAGTATTGACAGGAATGCCGGGAGCTGGGAAAAGCACGATAGGCGTACTGCTTGCAAAGGTTTTAGGTTACAAATTCGTCGATGCGGATATACTTATTCAGGACAGTCAGGGTATGTTGCTTAGAGAGATAATAGCAAAGTATGGTGACGAAGGTTTCCTAAAGATAGAGAATGATGTAAACAAGGGGATAACGGAGCAGCATATGGTTATAGCTACAGGCGGCAGTGCGGTGTACTGCAGGGAGGCTATGGAGAAGTATATGGCGGAGGATATGGTCATATACATCAACCTTCCGTACGAGGAAATCGCAAACAGACTTGGAAATATAAAGAGAAGGGGAGTTGTACTCAAGACTGGACAGACATTGAAGGATCTGTATGACGAGAGGACAAAGCTCTATGAGAAATATTGCCATATCAATATCAAGGCGGATGGTCTTGGAATTGAGGAATTGCTCGACAGTGTTGCGGGAATGATAATGGTACGAAGAGAGCTTTAAGCGTTTACGCGTAACATAATGAGCTAAAGAATCTAATTAAAGAATATAAAGAAAAATAGAACGAATAATAAAATGAGAAAAATATAGATAAAGAAATTAGTTAATTGTAAGGGGATAGTGTATGGAGATATTAAAAATGTTAGGTCAGATACTGTTGTTGGTGCTCGGCTTTGTGTTTATGATAAAGGGCGCGGATATATTTGTGGACGGTGCATCCAAGATAGCGGTAAAGTGTAATATTCCAGAGATGGTAGTAGGCCTTACCATAGTAGCGATGGGCACAAGTGCTCCAGAGGCGGCAGTCAGCATAAAAGCGGCATTATCGCCAGAGGGGGCCGGGATCACCGTTGGAAATGTACTTGGAAGCAATATAATAAATATACTGGTAATCCTTGGAGTCACAGCACTTATTGCAGCACTCCCTATAAAGAAAAATACGCTCAGAATAGATATACCATTTGTAATTGCTGCATCTATCATGATACTTGGCATGGGTTATTTTGACGGTGTGCTCAGCAGACTTGAGGGCGTGATATTCTATATCGTGTTTATCATATTCCTTGTATATCTGGTTATCAGTGCAAAAAAAGGAAATAGTGAGAGTGATTCTATAGTGATTACGGAGAAGGATAAGGCACCGAGACTTATATTGTTCATAATCATAGGATTGGCACTTGTTGTGGTTGGAAGTAACTTTACTGTAAATGCAGCGTCATATATAGCCGGCAAGTTAGGCATGACAGAGAGACTTATAGGACTCACCATCGTGGCATTTGGTACATCTCTTCCGGAGCTTGTGACATCATGTACAGCAGCAAAGAAGGGGCAGACAGATATAGCCATAGGCAACATAGTTGGAAGCAATATATTCAACATACTTTTCGTTGCCGGAACTACGATGCTCATAACTCCGGTGCAGTTTGAGAAGAATTTCCTTGTGGACGGCATCATGGCAATAGTCGCAGCTGTACTTCTCTGGGTATGCAGCGCTAGAAAGAAGAAACTCACCAAGCCGGGCGGAATAGTGATGCTGGCTGTGTATGCGGTATATTTTGCTTATATTATGTACAAGAATTATATGTCGTAGATATCAAATAAATGGGGACAGCCTTATATGTGATGATTATGAACCGGAAGAGTTAGATTAAAAAAATACAGCGTGCAGTGATTGATATGCACGCTGCATTTTTTTGTGGATATTTCTTGACTATGTTAGGGGTATAACTTATAATCAGATGTAGCAATTTAAACCGCAAAACTTTAAAGTTGATACACTTCAACGCAATAAAGCAAAAGGCGGACAAAAAATGTATTGGGAGGATACTATGGTACTCAAAGTTATTATGCTTGTTGTTTTCTTTGCAATTATGCTGGGAGTTGGATTTTACTCAAGAAAACACACAAAAGATGTGAATGGATTTGTTCTTGGCGGCAGAAGCGTTGGCCCATGGCTCACGGCATTTGCCTATGGAACATCTTATTTTTCGGCGGTCATATTCATCGGATATGCTGGACAGTTTGGATGGAAGTATGGAATTGCATCCACATGGATAGGAATTGGAAACGCGCTGCTCGGTTCGCTGGTGGCATGGGTAGTTCTTGGAAGACGTACAAGGCTTCTCACACAGGAGCTTGACACTAGAACTATGCCGGAGTTTTTCGAGAAGAGATATTCCAGCAAATCACTGAAGCTGTTCTCGTCGGTCATCATTTTTATATTCCTGATACCTTACACTGCATCTTTGTACAACGGACTTTCCAGATTGTTTGGAATGGCGTTCAATGTTGATTATAAGATTTGCGTTATCGTAATGGCTGCACTTACAGGTATATATGTAATTGTTGGAGGATACATGGCGACGGCCATCAATGACTTTATTCAGGGGCTTATCATGCTGGTGGGCATCGTTGCAGTTATATATGCAGTACTGAACAATTATGGAGGACTCACAGGAGCACTTGACAGTCTTGCAAGGATAAATGATCCTGCGGTGTCAGATACCCCAGGGGTGTTTGCGTCATTCTTAGGACCTGATGTGTTCAATCTGTTCTGCGTTGTCGTGCTGACTTCGCTTGGAACATGGGGACTTCCACAGATGGTACAGAAGTTCTATGCTATCAAGGATGAGAGATCAATCAAGACAGGTACGGTTGTATCGACTCTATTTGCTATCATAGTTGCCGGTGGATGTTACTTCCTCGGTGGTTTTGGAAGATTGACAGGAACCGATGTTGCTGTAGAGGGATTCGATGCCATCATTCCGCATCTGCTTGAGAAACTCCCTGCAGCCCTTATGGGACTTGTGGTCATACTGGTGCTCTCAGCATCTATGTCCACACTTTCTTCGCTGGTCCTTACATCCAGCTCAACTCTCACCATCGACTTTATAAAGCCGGTCATTGCTCCTAAGATGGGTGAGAAGAAACAGATATTTGTCATGAGAATCATGCTTGTTATGTTTGTTGCTGTATCGGCTGTTATTGCCATCGTGCAGTACTCAAGCAGGATCACATTCATAGCACAGCTCATGGGCGTTTCATGGGGCGCTATAGCAGGTGCGTTCCTTGCACCGTTCCTGTATGGTTTATACTGGAAGAAGACAACAGTTGCAGCGTGTTGGACATGTTTTGTATGGGGAACAGGAATCATGACGTTGAACTTTATAAGCAACACATGGGGATTGTTCAAATTCCCATCAGTGATGCAGTCACCTATTAACTGTGGTGCGGTTGCAATGGTGGGCGGTCTCATCATAGTTCCTATTGTGAGCTTGTTCACGAAGAAGCCTGACCAGAAGAAGGTCGAGGATGCCTTCTCGTGTTACGAGGAGACGGTTACAGTAGCCCACAGAAAGGCACTTGATTAGCGTCGGATACAAATGCGTGTGGACGCGGTATAAACGTCGGAACATATACATAGATATTACACGGCCTTTACATAAAACTTTGTTGAAAGGCCGTGTTTTTTATGTTAATATTATCAGGCGGTATTGTGCATTTGAGACATGCTGTAATCTATGTGGCAGGAGGCGCAGGAAATGATCACACTGTACAGAACAGATGACAGAATTTTGAGTGAAATACAGGAATATGGTCCTGGAGCCTGGATAGTGATGACAAAGCCGACCATAGATGAGAGCAAGAGCATAGCCGAGAGATTTGAGATAGATCTGGCGGATGTAAGAGCTGCCTTGGATGATGAGGAGAGCTCGCGTGTTCAGGTGGAGGACAACTACACACTGATAATCGTGGATATCCCTTCTATAGAGATAAGAAATGAGAGAGAGGCATATACCACAATCCCTCTTGGTATCATACTTGTTGCAGACTGTATCATCACCATATGTGCTGAGGAGACGCCTGTGCTTGAGGCGTTCATGGAAGGCAAGGTGAGAGAATTTAGTACCAAGAAGAGGATGAGGTTCATGTATCAGATACTCTACAGAAACTGTACAACATATCAGTATTATCTGAGAGTCATGGATAGAAGAAGAACGCTCATAGAGCAGCGTATCCAGGATGAGACTGAGGATACAGATCTCATAGATCTTCATGAGCTGGAGTCCAACCTTGTATACTTCGCTACGTCACTGAGAGCGAACGGGGTAGTCCTCGACAAGCTGACCAGATATGGTAGGATCAAGCAGTATCCGGAGGATAAGGAATTGCTTGACGACGTTTTGGTGGAGAATAAGCAGGCTATAGAGATGACACAGATATACAGAGATATCATAAGTGGTACGAGGGAGCTCATGACTACGATTATCAACAACAGATTGAACAATGCCATGAAGTTCCTTGCAGCTATAACCATTGTCATGGCTGTACCAACAGTTATATCGGGTGTGTATGGAATGAATGTGGGCACAAAGTGGATGCCGTTTGCAAATGTACCGTATGGCTTTGAGATAGTGTGCGGTATAATACTCGTTATAAGTATTGTGATAGCCTTGATATTGAAGAAAAAGAAGATGCTCAAGCAGTAGGAAGAGCTGCTCAAGCAGTGGGAAACTGATAAACAGGAAAGCAAATGTGCTGAAATGCTGGCACATAGCTTCAAAGATAATATATATGTATAAATGCATTATTGTATTTAGGTGATTATGAAAACGGGAACTGTGAGAACAGCTCCCGTTTTGATTTTTTTGTTTGTGTAACAAGCTGAAAACGCTATCTGTTTGTTTCAGGCAGTAGCGGTGTGCAAACACTTTATCCTGGATTTTAAAATAAGCAACAGCCGCTAGTTGTTGTTGATAGGTATTCCGTTTACCTCGACTTGATCAGATATCTGGATGACTATGCATTTCCTTCCGTCGATCTCCATGGTTTCCACGAGATCTGTGCGCTCGGGATTTACCTTGATGACAACATCCGGAGTCTTCACCTCAAAAGTTTTGGTGTTCGCAACATTTGTTGCGTACATGACGGTTGACTTCTCACGTGGTACAACTATGGCTGGTTCATCATCAGGGTTCTCAGATGTCTGTTCAGGCGGTGCTGCCGCAGCGGTTACCTTCTCATAGTGGGCGTCAAAGTCTGCCATCTTCTCGTCTGATACTCCGCTCTCGGTCAGCAGGTTCTTTATAGTGTTCTTGGAGAGAGTTAGAGGTTCAGGACTGTCCTTTCTCTGCTCTATCATCTCATTGAGATTGTCGTGGATAGTCTTTACCATCTCGTAGTTGCAGTCATCTCCCAGTGTTTCGGTGACGATTTCCTGAAATACATCCTTCTGCTCACTTGCTGTTATAGGAAGTGAGGTGCCGAGCAGGTTGCTGATGAAATTGTCGTGTAGCTCCTCAGGTTTCTTGGTGTAATACAGGACATTGTGGATGTCAGTGCCCCTGTCTATAAATGCTGGGAACAGGAATCCGATGTCAGGCATATCAACCACCCAGTCGCGTACCCTGTTGTGGAATGTGCTGTCCATATCAAAGTAGCTGAGACCTGCCTTGGATAGGTTGACGTGGCATATAGAACACATGATATATTCGTATACTTCGTCAGATGCATCATCCATCATGATTCCATCCGTGGTCTTGCCGGGAACGTCGTATGTATCATGTATCAATAAGATAAGGTAGTTACCTGTGTAGTCATAGTTTTCGATGACCTTATCATAGAATTCATCTATAAGCTCATCGTCCTCAAGATTACTCTTTCTCAGTCTGTTGAGAAATTCCTGAGTGCCGCCATCAAACTCCTGTGAGGTTGGAAATGGCATTGTCACCAGATTCTTTCCTATGCTTCCTGAAAGGGTTTTCTTAAATATCTCAAAATATTTGAATGTCTCTTCCTCTGGCATGGTGAGGAACTGTTCTTTTATAGTTGCAACCTTTTTGTTGTCACCGTCCACATAGCATCCGCAGATCTTACTGATAGAACATGTGGATGGGGCAAACTGGTGCCTGATCTCAAGTACATCTTTTTTTGTCATAAATAAAACTCCATTTCTATTTTGATATCTTTGTCCAGTATACCACAAAATTGTGCAAGCCTTAAAGATATCTTAAACTTTCGAACGGTTGTTTCTTAATGGCAGTATGAGGATAATTGAGAATAGGAGGTGATTGTGGTATGCTGAGAATAAATGTGTGTGCCAGGTCTTCATGCAAAACCTGATATGCTGCGTCAGCTATTTGCCTGATAAGACTCCGGCAGGCTGATGTTAAATGATTAAAAGGTGAGGTTATGAAAAATGTACAATATATTAATATGTGACGATGAAAAAGACATAGTATCAGCGATAGAGATATATCTCAAGACAGCCGGGTATTCGGTATACAAAGCTTATAACGGAAAGGAAGCTGTTGACATGGTAAATGCCAAAGATATACAGCTTGTGCTAATGGATGTCATGATGCCTCAGATGGACGGTATAACAGCCATGGCAAAGATAAGAGAAAACAGCAATGTGCCGGTTATCATGCTGACGGCAAAGAGTGAGGATACCGACAAGGTGCTGGGACTTGAGGTCGGCGCAGATGACTATGTGACAAAACCATTCAATCCGGTGGAACTTCTGGCAAGGGTAAAGTCCCAGCTCAGGCGTTACATGCAGCTGGGAGGTGGAGAGACACCAAAGGATAAGCTGGTTATCGGAGGAATAGAGCTTGACGACAAATCCAAACAGGTCACACTTGATGGAGAAGTTATGCCCCTCACCCCAACGGAGTATGACATCCTGAAACTTCTTATGCAGAATGTGGGAAAGGTATTTTCTACAAAAGAAATATACAGGGCAGTGTGGAAGGAGGATCCTATGGGAGCGGAAGGATCTGTTGCAGTACACATAAGACATCTTAGAGAAAAGATAGAGATAAATCCTTCAGACCCAAGATATATAAAGGTTATCTGGGGAAGAGGTTATAAAATGGAGGTACAATAGTGGATAAGGCGATTTATAAGATACGAGGAAATGTGTTCTTTAAACTTGGAATATATATTCTTGTGGCGGTGCTGGCATATGGAACGCTGTATACAGGCGGTCTGGTGCTGCAGGGAAGCTACCTTGGAGTGTACAGTGATGATGATCAGGGCGCTACGCCGTATGAGAGGCTTGTAAATGATTATGTGGAGGACACAAATTATGCGCTTACCGAAAAGGTGAATGCTTACATCCAGGATACAAGGTCGCAGCTGGAAAGCATTACAACATATAGTCAGCTCGTGAGCGCCGATCATAACGGAGATAAGGTTATAACCGCGGCTGATGTTTTCCGGAGATTGACCAACGCGGATACAACATCTGCGATCAAGTCGTCATACCGGTATGCGGATATGAGCGAACGAGGCGATATCGGCTATATGCTGACGGCAGCCTGCAGTGATGATGCAAATGCAAATACTGGAAAGATAAAAGTAACGACCGGAAATATAAAGCTGATAAATGACGAAGCTCGACTGGACGACAATATATATACGAACGATTATGACAGCACGATAGAAGTGCCTGTTAAAAGATATATTGTGTTTAACAATCTAGGTGATATGGAACAGGGGGAGCAGTATATCAATGCCCTGCTGTGGGAGAACGATCCATATTATGACGAATACACGTATAATGAAGAAAATGACGAAAATGATACTGTGGAGAATGATACAGATTCTGTATTGACAGCGGATGGCAAGTCTATCACCACACAGGATATCATGTATGGCGATTATTACCCGAGTTCAGTTGAAAAACTGTATTTTGACGACACAGACGAGATTGGCAGTTCATCTGGGAATGGCTACTGTCTTGTGCTAAGCTATGATACATATTCATTTATAAATATCACGGGAAAGTGCTATGTGGATGTGGAGGCTGCTGTAGACAACATCAAAGCGTCAAATCCAGAAATGGTCCAATACATTGGAGTATGGAATACGAAGAGTAAGGGGATACTGGCAGGATTTGCAGTTGTGTTGCTGCTGTGCATCGTCATGTCAATATTTTCAATGGTCAACGCCGGCGTAAAGACAGGGAAGGAGACGATAACACTCGGTAGATTTGAGAGGGCTCCGACGGAGCTTGTGCTGGCTATGGTAGTATGCTCTGTTGCAGCAGCAGTAGGGATCTGCGTTGAAAGCGGTATTGCATCCATGTGTGTGAATCAGTATAGGAACTACACATTTGAATCAGAAAATATATTTGTATCAGAAAATATACAGTACATTGCGTTTCTGGTGCCGGTGGCATGTCTATATTCTGTGGCGTTATTTTTCTTTAACAACATGGTTGCGAAGGTGAAGGCGGGAACATTTTTGGCAGACTGTCTGATAATCCGCGCACTGAAGTGGATAGCAGGAAAGGCGAAAGCTTGTTTCAGGTATGTGAAAAGTCATATGTCCCTGACGCAGAAGGGCGTATGGGCTTATATAGGTATAACAATAGTAGAGATAATTTTTGTGGCAATCCTGGCGGCTGGCAGCATGAGAGGCCTCCTTTGGGTAGTGATTTATATCATTTTAAAATGGCTGTGCATAGTCGGAATAGTGGCATATATCATTCAGACACAGGAGTTATACAAATGCGCTAAGGAGATGGCGGAGGGCAACCTGGACAGGAAAGCGGACACAAGCAAGATGTTCTGGGTATTCCGTGCACACGGTGAACATCTCAACCAGATAAGTGACGGCATGTCAAAGGCCGTTGAGGCCAGAATGAAGAGCGAGCATTTGAAGACGGAACTCATAACAAATGTATCTCACGATATAAAGACCCCGCTTACATCCATAATCAACTATGTAGATCTGCTGCAGAAGGATGATATGGATGAGAAGACAAGACAGGAATATATAGAAGTTCTCTCAAGGCAGTCCGCGAGACTGAAAAAACTCATAGAGGATCTGGTCGAGGCATCCAAGGCATCCACCGGCAATATCCAGATAAATTGGGCAGAGATAGATGCAAATATGCTGCTTGAGCAGGCTGTTGCAGAATATGAGGATAAACTTGCAAATGCCGGGCTTAAGGTCGTATTCACAAGATCAGAGGTGCCGGCAGTCATAAGGGCTGATGGACAGCATCTGTGGAGAGTATTTGATAATCTCCTTGCCAATATAAGCAAATACGCAATGCCTGGAACCAGAGTGTATGCATCCGTGATCCATGAAGCCGGTTCAGTGAGAATTGAGTTCAAGAACATCTCCAGAGAGGCTTTAAATGTGTCAAGTGATGAGCTTATGGAGAGATTTGTCCGTGGGGACAGTTCGCGAAATACAGAGGGCAGCGGTTTGGGACTTTCTATAGCAAACAGCCTTTGCACACTCATGAGGGCTGACTTTAAGCTGAGCATAGATGGTGATCTGTTCAAGGCAGTTATAGAGTTCAAAGATAAAAACATAAAAGCAGATGCATAAAAGTAGGACATGTATAAACTGGAAGGATTATTATACAAAAGTAATTTATCTTGATTTGGTTTATCTTGATTTACTGCAATTCGTTATTGACAACTAATTTATGTTAGTGCATACTAACCTTGGCGATAATATTATCAATTAGCAATTGGATTTGTTTGAGACTATTTCAAGGAGGCGTGTATGATGACTGACAATAAAACAGTGACGGACAAGAAGAATATAGATGATACAGGTATCCAGCGAACAGCGATGCAGAAGGAGATCGTTATCAGCAGACTGAGAGAGCGTGGCTGCAGGATAACAAGACAGAGAATGATACTTCTGGATATAATCCTTGGGGAGGAATGCTCGTCCTGTAAGGAGATATATTATAAAGCGGCAAAGCAGGACAGCAAGATCGGTTCGGCTACAGTGTACAGAATGGTGAATACACTGGAGGATATTGGGGCGATCAACAGAAAAAATATGTATAAGGTTGCCTGCGGAGAAAGCTGTGGAATAGAGGATGCTTGTGTCATCGAGCTTGATGATTCATCGAGCATAGAATTGTCGGCAAAAGAATGGAACCGTATAATAAGAGCAGGGTTGATGGCTGGTGGCTATATTGAGAATCAGGCAGTTACAGGTGTAAGTGTAAAGCCGTGCGGATGCGGTACTTGTTGTTAGAGACGAAGGAGATGAGTAAAAATGGGTGGAACGATACTTGTTATATGCATACTGCTGCTTATAGTTGTAGGCGCGGTTATCAGTTCTGCAAAGCATTTTAAAGGAGAGGGCGGCTGCTGTGGTGGTGGCGGCTTTGTGAAGATTAAAGGTGACAAGATAAAAAAAGTTGTGGCTGTAAAAACCATTTATATAGAGGGCATGCACTGCGGCAACTGTTCGGCGAGGGTGCAGAATGCACTCAACAGTTTGGAGAATGTGAACGCAAAAGTTGATCTGAAGAAACAGAAGGCTGTCGTAAAGCTTGGAAGAGAGGCTACGGATGATGAACTTATAAGATGCGTGGAGAAAGCCGGATACACTGTGAAAAATATAGCTTGATAGGGTTTTTGAAAAATTAATTTGAGAAAATTGTAAAAAATTTTCAAAAAAATGTTGGCAATTTGGCTTTGATGTGGTATTATCCATATTGTTGTGAGAAACACAGCAGATAAGCGCGAGTGGCTCAGCGGTGGAGCATCTCCTTGCCAAGGAGAGGGTCGCGGGTTCGATTCCCGTCTCGCGCTCTTTCTTATTAATTCACAGTCAGGATTTTTCTCCTGGCTTTTTTTGTGCCATAAATCAATGATTGCCTACATTGGTAATAAAATTTAATATATTTTTACTATTGAATAAATGGAATGTAGTGATATAATCAATCACAATCGTTTAGTATTAGATATTAGTTGAATAATGGTAATAAATGTAAATTTAAAATGAATAATTTAGAAATTTGCAAAATAAAAATAATTGTTTATGAGGTAATATGTAAGTTATGAAAGAAAGACTTAAGAATTTTCATCATTCGGCAGTTTTCATCTGCCTGATCCTGGCGATTGTGCTGGATGTCGTTCTAGAAGCACTTGGAAGACATTCGTTATTCAAAGCGGTGGAATATGTATGGAATCAGCCATTGATCTTTTTATATAATTGTTCCATTATTTTCTTTACCCTGACGCTTTCGCTGCTTATGAGAAAGAGAATTTTTGGATATTGTGTTATTTCATTTGCCTGGCTGATACTGGGTATAACCAACTGTATAGTTCTTGGATTTAGAATAACACCATTCTCAGCCATAGATATGCTGATGGCAAGAAATACGATAACTATCATAGACAAATATTTTGATGTTTGGCAGATAGTTCTCATTGCAGCCCTGCTCTTTGTTGCACTTGCGGGAGTGATCATATTGTTCATAAAGTCACCAACTGTTACGGGCAACATATACAGGACGAGGACCACGGTGTTCATAGTGGCAACGTTCTTCTGTGTAATGTTGTTCACCAAGATAGCCCTTAATGCACAGACTATATCGGACAATTTTGCAAATCTTGCAACGGCGTATAACAATTATGGATTTGTATATTGTTTCTCCAACAGTGTTGTGGATGTCGGGATCGGACAGCCGAGCGATTACAGCGAGGATAAGATGCTGGAGATAAAGGATGATCTGGACAGCGTAGGTACAACAGATTCAACTCTGGGTAAGGATAAGCCAAATGTGATATTTGTGCAGCTTGAGTCGTTCATGGATCCGTCCTATGTGAAGTATCTCACATTCAATGAGAATCCTATACCGAACTTCACAAAGCTGAAGGAGGAGTGTACGTCAGGATTCTTGACGATGCCTGCCATTGGCGCAGGTACAGCCAATTCTGAGTTTGAGGTGTTGTCGGGGTTCAATGTGGCATATTTTGGCGCAGGAGAGTATCCATATAAGACGATTCTGGGCAAACAGACCATAGAGACGATGGCTACACAGCTCAAGCTTGACGGATATTCAACACATGCAATGCATAACCATGACGGTACATTCTATGACAGATATAAGGTGTACAAGAATATGGGATTTGACACATTTACACCGATGGAGTATATGTATAATCTGCATCTCACTCAGAAAAACTGGGAGAAGGATGATGTTCTGACTGGTGAGATCATGAAGACTCTCACCTTCACTACGTCTAGGGATTTCATCTTTACGGTTAGTGTTCAGGGACATGGAAGATATCCTTCTGAACTTGATGAGGAGAATTACAGCTATCCGATAAGGGTTGCCGGAACAGGCGATGAGGCTCTTGATACGCAGTGGACATATTATTGTAATCAGCTGCACGAGATGGATGAGTTTATAGGACAGATCATAGAGCGTCTTAAGCTCTTCAATGAGCCTGTGGTGCTTGTAATGTATGGAGACCATCTGCCGGGATTTGAACTCACAGATGATGATGTAGAGAACGGTAACCTTTACCAGACAGAGTACTTTGTGTGGAGCAATATGGATAACTTCCCAGTGGAGGATGAGGACCTGGCAGCATATCAGCTCAGCACAAAGGTGTTTGATATGCTGGGATTTGAGAAGAGCTATGTTCAGAAGTTCCAGTCCAAGTATAAGCCTGGCGATGAGAACTACGATGATGAGCTTGAGAACATAGAGTATGATATGCTTTATGGCAAGAGATATATGTATCCTGACGGCTGGCCATATGAACCGACAAATATGAGATATGGAATAGAAAAGATCAGCATATCTCACGTGGAAAAGGGAATATATTTACCACCTGCGGATGAGACGGAAACCGGTCAGACAACGGAGGAGCAGGAAAGTACAGAGATATCGGCTGGGGCTCAGGCAGATACCGTTGAACAACTTCAGGGTTATTATATCCATGGAAGAAATTTCAATGAGTGTACATTTGTGTGGCTGGATGATGCATTTCTCAGTGAGACGATATATATAGACAGAAATACATTGTTTCTCCCAAGAAATCAGGCATTTGATGCTGGACAGGAGATATCTATAGCTCAGGTGGGCGACGACAGTATTGACTTTGGCGTTGAGGATACTTACGTGTATCCGGGAGACCCTGCTGATCCTGATGTAATAGAGACAAATGTAGGAACGGAGTCTGTAATATCCACAACAGAGAAGTGACAGATAGGTGGCAGACAGAACTTCCTTGACAAGCAGTTTATAATTTGTTAGCATGTTTAAAAAGTAACATCACCCAACGCGATAAGTGTTGGGTGATGTGTTTTCTCTATAAAGGCAGATTGAGACAGATAATAAGCACGGCAAGTGCATTTATTATAATATTTTACAGAAAGAGAGATAAGAAAATGGGTAAGATTATTGGCGAAGGAATTACATTTGATGACGTTTTATTGGTACCTGCTTATTCAGAGGTATTACCAAATGACGTAGACCTTACAACACAGCTGACACAGAAGATTAAGTTGAATATTCCTCTTATGAGTGCTGGTATGGACACAGTTACAGAGCACAGAATGGCAATAGCCATGGCTCGTCAGGGTGGTATCGGAGTTATTCATAAGAATATGACGATCGAAAAACAGGCAGAGGAAGTTGACAAGGTAAAGCGATCAGAGAACGGTGTAATATCAGATCCATTTTATTTATCTCCAGAGCATACACTTGCTGATGCAGATGAACTCATGAGCAAGTTCAGGATCTCAGGCGTACCGATCACAGAGAATGGAAAACTTGTAGGTATTATCACAAACCGTGATCTCAAGTTTGAGAAGGATTACACCAAGAAGATCAAGGAGTCAATGACATCAGAGGGACTTGTCACAGCCAAGGAAGGAATCACACTTGATGAGGCAAGAGAGATTCTTGGAAAGGCACGTAAGGAGAAACTCCCTATCGTTGATGATGACTTCCATCTCAAGGGACTTATCACAATAAAGGATATAGAGAAACAGATTAAGTATCCATATTCAGCACATGATGCTCAGGGAAGACTTCTCTGCGCAGCAGCAGTTGGATGTACAGCCAACATTCTCGACAGAGTTGCAGAGCTTGTATCAGCAAAAGTTGATGCCATAGTTATAGATACAGCACATGGACATTCAGCAAACGTTCTGAGAACATTCAAGATGGTTAAGGAGAAGTATCCAGACCTTCAGGTTATCGCAGGTAACGTAGCGACAAGATCTGGTGCACAGGCCATGATAGATATGGGTGTAGATGCAGTTAAGATCGGTATCGGACCGGGTTCCATATGTACAACAAGAGTTGTTGCTGGTATCGGTGTTCCACAGATCACTGCTATCATGCAGGCATATGATGCTGCTATGAACGCGGGAATCCCAGTTATCGCAGATGGCGGAATCAAGTATTCAGGAGACATCACAAAGGCTCTTGCAGCCGGTGCTAATGTATGTATGATGGGAAGTCTGTTTGCAGGAACAGATGAGGCACCTGGTGATTTTGAGCTTTATCAGGGACGTAAGTATAAGGTATACAGAGGCATGGGCTCTATAGCAGCTATGGAGAATGGCTCTAAGGACAGATATTTCCAGGAGAACGCAAGAAAGCTTGTTCCAGAGGGAGTTGAAGGTCGTGTTGCATACAAGGGATCACTTGAGGATACAGTATTCCAGCTTATAGGTGGTCTTCGTTCAGGTATGGGTTACTGTGGTGCCAAGAATATCGAGGAGCTTCATGAGAAGGCAGAGTTCGTAAAGATCTCAGCAGCATCACTCAAGGAGAGCCATCCACACGACATCCACATTACAAAAGAAGCACCAAACTACAGTGTAGAGTAATATCGCAGACGCTGCGCGAAGCGCCTTTCATGCGTCTGCACAATAGACGATAAAAGGACATATATAAAGCAGATGTTTCATAGGGTGGAACAATTACTAAGAAACATTTGATTTGTATGTGTCCTTTTTTCTTGACACAATATTCTAATGTGAGATAATGGAGAATAGGTGTTTTAGAAAAGAGGTGTTTAGACATTTATGAAGGTTACTAACCCAGGTAAAAAGGACCTTGAACAGCTCGTGATACTTGAAAATGAGACATTTCCTACCGCTGAAGCTGCCAGCAGGGAGTCCATAGAGCGGAGATTAAAAACGCACAGAGAGACTTTCTGGGTGCTGAAAAAAAGTGGAAGAATAATTGCCGGCATAAATGGCATGACTACTAATGAAAGAGATTTGTGTGATGCCATGTATGCGGGGGAAGAGTTATATGATAAAAAAGGAAGCTGGCTGATGATATTTGGCGTGTCAACACTTCCTGAGTATCAGCATAATGGTTATGCATCAAAGGTGATGCACGAGGTTGTTCAGGAGGCTGCAAGATGCAAGCTGGATGGAGTTGTATTGACATGTAAGGAGAACATGATTCCTTTTTATGCACAGTTTGGATTTGTGGATGAGGGGGTGTGCGATTCGCAGCACGGCGGTGCTGTATGGCATCAGATGAGGCTGGAGAAAAGCAATATAAAACGTGACTATAAAAGTGAGGTACTTGATTGTATAGTCACAGTTGTGATAGCAGCAGTATTGGCATTCCTGATCGGGCATTTTGTGATACTGAATTGCAACGTACCAACGGGATCTATGCTTGAGACTATACAGCTTGACGACAATATCATAGGCAGCAGGCTTACATATAAGTTTTCTGATCCGGAACGTGGTGATATAGCGATATTCAGGTGGCCGGATGATGAGAATGAGATATACATCAAGAGAATAATTGGGCTTCCTGGTGATAAGGTTGAGATAAAGGATGGAAAGGTGTATATAAATGGCAGTGATACTCCACTGAAGGAGGACTATCTGAGCGAAGGCATGTACACGGATTCTGGATCTAGGGAAGTCTATGATGTTCCGGAGGACTGTTATCTTATGCTCGGGGATAACAGAACCAATTCAGCTGATTCCAGATTCTGGACAAATACATATGTAAAGCGGGAGAAGATACTTGCTAAGGCTGAATTTATATATTATCCGTTTTCACAGATAAAATGGCTCGGCAGCGGGGCAGAATATTAATGGCGTGTCTTTGGCTACGATCAGAGGAGATGGTTACATGGGTGGATATACACATAAAGTGAGATTTGATATGCATTGTCATACAGCTGAGGGTTCGCCTGATGCAAAAGTAAAGATAGTTGATTATACTCAGTTGTTAAAGCAGCGTGGATTTCATGGGATGCTTGTCACTGATCACGATTCATATAATGGCTTCAGGGCATACTTGAGTCAGAAGGAAAAAGTTAAGGATTTTATTGTCCTGAGAGGAATAGAATACGATACATTTGACTATGGACATTTTCTTATAGTATTGCCATCTGATACGCCTGAGGAAGTTTATGAACTGTTTGAGCATAGAGGAATGGCACTTATCAGAGTAATATGGCTTGTGCATGAGTGTGGTGGGATAATAGGTCCGGCACATCCGTTTGGAGAAAAGTTCATGAGCTTTGGCAGTACGAGAAGGCTGGGAATGATCGAGCATCGGCTGTATGCACAGCACTTTGATTTTATAGAGGGTTATAATTGCTGTGAGTCGGACAAGAGGAATAAGATGGCTAGAAGGCTGGCAGCTTATTATGACATACCGGTTTTCGGTGGAAGTGATGCCCATAAGGAGAATTGTGTAGGGCTGGCGGGAACATATCTGCCAGAGAATATATGCACTGAGGATGACCTGATAAATTATATAAATGACGGAAATCATCCTGAGGTTGGCGGAAGAAGATATCCGAAGACACTGAAGGACAAGATCGGACCTGCCGGTAAATTCTTGACATATGGTTTTTATTTATATAATATATATGGCGCATTCAGAAATTATCCTGCTAGATGCCGTGCATATTTTGCGGCATCGGCAAAGCTGAAGGCTAAAAGAAAAAGTAACTGTTCAGACAGGGGACTGGGCAGCAAAAAATAAAAGCAAAAACAGAAAGGGAGATTATGAATAAGAAGGAAAGAAGTAATTTTACGGGGACGCTGGGCTTTGTTATGGCAGCAGCGGGAAGCGCGGTAGGACTTGGAAATATATGGAGATTCCCATATCTTGCGGCAAAGGACAACGGTGGTGTGTTTATACTTGTGTATATAATACTTGCACTTACATTTGGATTCACACTGCTCACAACAGATATTGCAATAGGAAGAAAGACTCAGCAGGGACCGCTCACAGCTTATGGTCTTATACATAAGAAGTGGAAATGGCTTGGCGGTCTGGCATGGATCGTACCGGTCATAATCCTTCCATATTACTGTACTATCGGAGGATGGGTTCTGAAGTATATGACAGCATATTTTACAGGTCAGACAGAGGCTGCCACTGGTGATGGTTATTTCACCGGTTTTATAACAGCCCAGACTGCGCCTATAGTATTTGCACTTATATTCCTTACGGCCACAGGCGTTGTCGTATTCTGTGGTGTTGAAAAGGGAATAGAGAAGTTTAGCAAGGTGCTCATGCCAATATTGGTACTTCTTATAATTGGAATTTCAATCTACTCACTGACGATCAAGCATACTGGTGATGATGGTACGATCAGAACAGGATTTGATGGACTGAAGGTATATTTGATTCCTGATTTTAAGGGAATGACATTCAGGGATATCTTCATGGTTGTCATGGATGCCATGGGACAGCTATTCTTCTCGATAAGTGTCGCCATGGGTATCATGGTTGCATATGGCTCATATGTTAAGAATGATGTTAACCTTATGAAGTCGATCAATCAGATAGAGATATTTGACACGGCTGTGGCATTTCTTGCTGGTCTGATGATAGTCCCTGCGGTGTATGTGTTCTCTGGAACGGAAGGTATGTCAGCGGGCCCTGGACTTATGTTTATATCACTGCCAAAGGTATTCAATGCCATGGGTAAGGTCGGAACAGTCATCGGAGCCCTGTTCTTCATCATGGTTACATTTGCGGCGATCACATCCTCAGTATCGGTCATGGAAGCGATAGTGTCAGGACTTATGGATAAGTTCCATCTCACGAGAAAGAAGAGTGCGGTCATAACAACTGTATATGCGGTTGTCGGAATGTTGGTCGTATGTTTCGGTTACAACATATGGTACTTTGAGCTCAAGCTTCCAAATGGAGCTACAGCCCAGATTCTCGATGTGATGGATTACCTGAGTAACAACATCTTCATGCCGCTTGTGGCTATCCTGTCATGTATACTTATCGGCTGGGTAGTAAAGCCTAAGACGGTTATAGACGAGGTTACAAGAAATGGCGAGAAGTTTGTAAGAAAGGGACTCTATATTGTCATGGTAAAGTTTGTGGCACCGGTACTGCTTGCGTTGTTACTCCTCCAGTCATTTGGAATCGACTTTGTACAGTTTGTTACGAATCTGTTCAAATAGAACAATATAGTTTATAATGTAGAGGCATTTGTCATGTGAGTGATGAATGTCTCTATATTTTTTTCGTATGGAATGTCGTTTGCAGGATATTTATACCGAGTTTAATGGGAGAATGATGTATGAACAACAGGGATGGTTTGATATATCTTGCCCCGATGGAGGGGATAACAGGATACATATACAGGAATGCACACCACAAATATTTTGGAGGCGTTGACAAATACTTTATGCCGTTCATTGCCCCGGCGAAAGGACGACCACTCAGAAACAGAGAGTTAAGGGATGTGCTGCCGGAAAACAATCAGGGGATAAATGTGGTGCCGCAGCTTCTGACCAACAGCGGTGAGGGATTTGTGAAGGCGGCAAAGTTTTTAAAGAAACTTGGATACGGTGAGGTGAATATCAACCTTGGATGTCCATCAAAGACTGTAGTAACAAAGTATAAAGGTGCAGGTCTGCTGTATGATACAGAGAGACTTGACAATTTCTTGTATGAAGTGTTTGCCGCTGGTGTGATGGATGTGTCTATAAAGACCAGAATAGGAAGAGACAGTTCTGTGGAGTTTGAGGATATAATAGATATATATAAGAAGTATCCGGTGAGTGAACTTATAATACATCCGCGTGTACAGACGGACTTCTATAAGAATACGCCAAACATGGAAGTGTTTGCCGAAGGTGTGGCTGCGTATGGAAGAACAGATACAGTGTGCTACAATGGAGATATAAACAGTGTGGCGGATTACGAGAGGTTCATCGGTAATTACCCTGATATAATGAAGGTTATGATAGGCAGGGGAATGATCGCTGACCCTTGTCTTGCAGAGCGGATAAAGAGCACTGCCACTGGCAGAACATATGACTGGAACAGATTCTTCACGTTCCACGATGAACTATACAGGAATTATTGTGAGTCGGATGTGGGCAGGGGCAACACGATGTTCAAGATGAAGGAGCTGTGGGCTTACTGGTCGAGGCTGTTCGTTGATATGGAAGGAGCTGAGAAGGCTCTTAAGAAGATTCGGAAGACGAGAGATAATGGTGAGTATGAGGCGGCAGTCAGGGTGCTGGCTGCACTGTGCAGATAGGAGATGATATCATGGGATGTCTTGGAAATTGTATATGGTTTTTATGTGGCGGAATATTGAGCGGAATTTCATGGGTGGCAAGCGGGGTGCTATGCTGTATAACGATAATAGGAATTCCACTTGGAATGCAGTGCTTTAAATTTGCGGGACTTGCATTCTTCCCATTTGGAAAGGAGATCGTGTATGGAGGTGGTGTTGGCTCACTGATAGCGAATATCATATGGCTGCTCTGCTGTGGCATACCTATGGCGATAGAGAACGCCTGTTTGGGGCTGCTGCTTTGCATAACGATAATCGGTATTCCGTTTGGTCTTCAGTTCTTTAAGATTGCGAAGCTGGCGCTCATGCCGTTTGGTGCAGAGATTGTAGGATGATGATGGGAATATACATAAATATAGTTGACAGAACCTGAATCACTAGAATATAATAATGTGGCGTTAGATATTTGCTGACGCCATATAGAAGGCAATGACGAAGAGAAGTAGCATAGATTATCGCCCACAGAGAGCCGGTGGTGGTGGGAGTCCGGCGGAGTGAATATATGTGAATAACACTTTACCAGCCGCAAGCTGAAAGACATAGCCCATAGTGGGATGCGTGTTATATGTCGAGTAGGGGAGCCGTAGCTGCACGATACGCAGAGAGGTCATGAACAAGGTGACTGAGAGGGACTGGGGTGCGATGATGTATTTATAAGATCGCAGAACAGTAAATCAGGTGGTACCGCGGACATTAGAGCAGACAAGTAACCGACATGGAATTTGAGAGAGCTTATGTTCGTCCTGAATATTTGCATATGTATATGTGCATCTGATTCAGGATGAACATAAGCTTTTTCTATTTGCAAGAAAAATAATAGCCGGTGCGTAATCCTGAAAAAGTCAATGTGGATATAAAGCCACAGGCAAATAGTAAAGAAAAGGAGAGAACAGATGACAATCGAGAACATTTATCGTAACAGAACAATGAACGAGATCACTGAGGGCGATGTGGGACAGACACTTAAGGTTGCCGGATGGGTAGAGAATATCCGTGACCATGGTGGAGTATCATTTATCGATCTGCGTGATATGTATGGAGTGCTCCAGGTAGTAATGAGAGACACTTCACTTCTTGACGGAATAACAAAGGAGGACTGTGTATCAATTGAGGGTATCGTTGAGCACAGAGATGAGGAGACATACAACCCAAAGATCCCTACAGGTACTATCGAGCTTGAGGCGAAGACTGTAGAGATACTCGGTAAGGTATATAAGCAGATTCCATTTGAGATTCAGACATCCAAGGAGACACGTGAGGATGTGAGACTCAAGTACAGATATCTTGACCTTAGAAACAAAAAGGTTAAGGACAACATGATATTCAGAAGTCAGGTCATCAGCTACCTTCGTCAGAAGATGACTGAGATGGGATTCCTTGAGATCCAGACACCTATCCTCTGCGCTTCATCACCTGAGGGCGCAAGAGATTACATCGTGCCATCAAGAAAGTTCAAGGGCAAGTTCTATGCACTTCCACAGGCACCTCAGCAGTACAAGCAGCTTCTTATGGTATCAGGATTTGACAAGTACTTCCAGATAGCTCCTTGTTTCAGAGATGAGGATGCAAGAGCAGACCGTTCACCTGGTGAGTTCTACCAGCTTGACTTTGAGATGAGCTTTGCAACACAGGAGGACGTATTCAAGGTTGGAGAGGAAGTCCTCTCAGCAACATTTGAGAAGTTTGCACCTGAGGGCGCAGTGGTTACACAGGCTCCATATCCTATCATCAGCTACAAGCAGGCTATGCTTGAGTTCGGTACAGATAAGCCTGACCTCAGAAACCCACTCAGAATAATAGATCTCACAGATTTCTTCCAGAGATGTACATTCAAGCCATTCCATGGCAAGACAGTGCGTGCCATCAATGTACACAAGAAACTTTCAAAGGGACAGCATGAGAAGATGCTCAAGTTTGCACAGAGCATCGGCATGGGCGGTCTTGGATATCTGGAGATTCTTGATGATATGTCATACAAGGGACCTATCGACAAGTTCATTCCTGATGATATGAAGGGTGAGATCGCAGAGCTTGCAGGCCTTACGGCTGGAGATACTATCTTCTTCATCGCAGATACGCCTGAGATTGCAGCGTCATTTGCAGGACAGATCAGAGTTGAGCTTGGCAACAGACTTGACCTCAACGAGAAGAACGCATTCCGTTTCTGCTATATAAATGACTTCCCAATGTACGAGTACGACAAGGAGAGCAAGAAGATCATCTTCACACACAATCCGTTCTCAATGCCACAGGGCGGACTTGAGGCGTTAAATGAGAAGGATCCACTTGATATCCTGGCTTACCAGTACGACATCGTCTGCAACGGTATCGAGCTTTCATCAGGCGCTGTAAGAAACCATGACATGAAGATCATGGTCAAGGCATTTGAGATCGCAGGATACACAGAGGATGATTTGAAGGAGAAGTTCGGAGCACTCTACAATGCATTCCAGTTCGGAGCACCACCTCATGCAGGTATGGCTCCTGGTGTGGACAGAATGATCATGCTCCTTAGAAATGAGGAGAACATCAGAGAGGTCATCCCATTCCCAATGAATGGAAATGCACAGGATCTTATGTGTGGAGCACCTGGCGAGGTTACAGAGCAGCAGCTCCGTGAGGTTCACATTAAGGTTAGACAGTAATTTAGATAGACGGACGGCACTTGTGATTTTTAGACTCGAATATGAAGACATATATACAAACACATTCAGCTACCCTCACTTCAGCTGGCTTACATCTGCGTGATGTTTCAGCCGCGATAAGGGCGCTGCGGCTTTCACATCAGCAGGTAAGCGCTGAAGATCGGTCGCTTTCACTATCGTTTGTATATATGTTTCATATTCTTCGTCAGAAAACTACAAGTGCCTGTTTTTATTGCGAGGAGGTTTTTATGGCGGGATATCTTATCAAGGATACGACTAGACAGGAGCGGGAGCAGATAGTTGCCGATTCTCTGGGAAATATAGATGCTTATTGTGACGGATGCATGTGTGGTATCACAGAGATGTACCAGGATTATATTGATGGGAAGAAGGAGCTCCGTGAGATCAATATGGAGTTCAATGCGAGATATGTCCGGGATGAGGATATGGATGGACGGAAGTAGAGAATGCGTGCTAGAACTTATTAAGATTATGTGAGTGGAAATAAAGTCTGGGACATGTTAACATGAACATACAGCAGATCAGCAATAATGTTGATAAACCATAATCTGAAAAATATAAAGGGAGAATTGTATGAGGATAAGAAGAGGGATAGTGATATGTGCTGCGATTATATCCATCATGGCATGTACGGCTTGTGGCAATTCAGGCGAGGGTGTTTCAGGTGCTAATGGAAATGTGACATCCACGGGGGAGAATTCCACAGGGATGGATAGGGGAGTCATTGAGCAGCCGCAGGTAATGTATAATGGAAAAATGTATTATTATTTTGCAACGGGGAGAGATGAGGCTTTACCGGAAGGTTATGAGGGTGCAGGTGTGATCGATACAGTTGACAGAAGTGATCCGCCGACAAAGAATTATTCGGCAGCGGGGATCGATCTCAAGATTGGACAGGAAATATACATCAGTAAAGAAGAAAAGAATGTCATATATCTAAAATATGACAGTGGATATGCGCGGTTTGAGAGAAGACCGGAGGAAGTGGCAGCGGAAGAAGAGGCAGATAAGCAGGCAGCAGAAGAAGAAAAGAAAACAGGGGAGGAGAATAAAGATATGGCAGATAATTATGGGGAATATGACGAAGATGGATTTGGAGAAGATGAAGAATTCGACTTTGACAGTATATTAGGAATAGATCAGCTTGATCTGAACTATGAGGCACATGTCGCTGGATTTGACGGAGAGAGCTTTTTATATAGTGTGTATTTTGACGGCGGTGTGACAGATGAGAAAGCAGAAGAGATCCAGCAGGTGATGTCGGATTATTCTTCACAAAATGGTGATGAAGAAAACTATATGGGGTATATTGATGTATATAAGGGTGAAGACCAGATAATGATATATCTTGACCTTGGCGGTGTATCAGAAGAAAATTGCAACATGGCGGTAACAGGTATACTGAAAGCCCTCAATAGTGTAGCAGGAATAAAGAGCGTTATCATAAATGAAGAGATGTAGAATACCATTCTGTGGAGATCGGGAGTGATGACGGCAATCCAGGAACAGAAAATGCATACAAGAATGGTGGATTTAAGATGTGATAAGCGGAGGCGCAAATAAAATGGCAGAAAAGACTATTTTATTAGTTGAGGATGATAAGGCTCTTGCAATGGGGACAGTGTTCGTACTTGAGGCAGAGGGATATAAAGTAAAGCATGCGATGAATATAAAGTCGGCCAGATCACTTATGGGAGAGACTGTAGACCTTATATTGTTGGATGTCATGCTGCCGGATGGCAGTGGATATGATTTTTGCAGATATCTGAGAGATACTGGAGTAAGAATCCCGATAATATTCCTCACAGCTATGTCTGAGGAGATCAATATAGTGCAGGGACTTGAACTTGGGGCAGATGATTATGTTGCCAAACCATATAGACTTAAGGAACTGCTTTCAAGGATCTCCGCAAATCTCAGACGATATGATATGTCCGGGAAAGGCGTATGTGATGTGTATACTTTTGGAAATCACAGGTTTGTTATATCGGAATTCAGGCTGTATGAGGGTGATAAGCTCATAGATTGTACGCAGAATGAGCTGAGACTTTTAAAGGAACTTGTGGCAAATGAGGGAATCGTACTTTCACGGGCGACTCTGCTTGACAGACTATACGATGTGGATGGCGTACTGATCGATGACAATACGCTTTCGGTGTATATGAAAAGGCTCAGAACAAAATTGAGAGATGATGCTTCTTGTATAGAGACTGTGCGAGGCGTAGGATACAGGTTCTGCAGAAATTCAGGGGACAACAACAGGGATTAACAGATGAAGAGTTCGTATGAGAGAAAGAAATATATATACAGCTTTGTATGGATAGGTTTTGTATCAATTGTGATACTTGCTGTGTGGCTGTATATTGCATTTGGCGGGAATGTACTATATACGGTCATATCTACAGTGATGATAGCGGCGGCGCTGGTGATATCAGGCATAGTAGGTTACAGGCGCATGGATGAAGTGTACAGTGAGGTTGAGAATATATCTGAAAAGATGGTGAAGGTGATGGATTCTCCTGACGTTGTTACTGAGGAGGAATTCAGGCAGGGAACCATTGGTATATTATATACGAATTTTTATAAGATGGTGTCTTTTCTGCGGGAGAGCAGGGAAAAGGAGCTCTCAGAGAAAATATTTCTCAGAGATATAATATCAGATATATCGCACCAGCTTAAGACCCCGCTTGCCTCACTCAATATATTCGTGGATATGTTGCTGGATGATAAGGTCACAGATCCCGATAGGAAAAGACAGGTGCTTACAGAGGCTCGGAATCAGCTTTCAAGGATGGAGTGGATGGTGCTGTCCCTGCTTAAGCTTGCACGTATTGAGGCAGGAGCGATAGAATTTCAGAAACAGAGCTGGAATATGGAGGTCATCTGTGCCCAGGCTGCGGATGGAGTGCGTTATCTGACTGATAAGAGAGAACAGAAGGTTGTCATAAAGTGTGATAGTAACATAAAGCTGGAATGTGACGGAGACTGGCTGACAGAGGCAATCATCAATCTGCTCAAGAATGCTTCAGACTATTCTGAAAATGGAACGGAGATCGATCTCAGCGTGGAACAGAATGATCTGTTTGCGAGAATATATGTCATGGATCATGGAATGGGAATTCCGGAGAGCGAACTTCCAAATATATTTAAAAGGTTTTACAGAGTGAACCAGGAGGTCAATCCTAACAGTGTGGGAATAGGACTTTCTCTCACAAAGTCTATCGTGGAAGGTATGGGAGGCAGGATAACAGTCAAGAGCGTGTTGAACGAGTATACATGTTTTGAGATAACATTTGTACATATATAATATAATGACCTGTGGGGACGGAGGGGGCAGGTACCTCCGTCCCCGGAAAAGGTGTTATCTTACTAAACTGTAAGAAAAGAAAATCATATAGTCACTGAAAAGTAAGAAAGAGATGGTAATGTATCATTATTGAATGAAGAGATGATGCATGCCATCTTTTTTGTGTGGCAGGACTTATACAGGGAGGAACTGAAGTGGGGGATTATAAAGATCTGGCAAAAAAATATCTGAAGGCAAACAGGGGAAGAAGTCTTATTACTATCATAGGTGTGGTGATCACAGTGATAGTGTTGTATGGCGGACTTAATATTGCGTATTCTTATCTCCTTCATGCCCGGGATGAAGAGCGCAAAGACAGGGATTACGAGTTTGTGTTAATGGCGGAGAGCAGATCCCAGGCAGAGCAGATAGCAGCTGACGATATGATTGAGAAGGCATATATAGGCAGATATGAATATACTGATTGGAGTGGGGATTCTCCAGACAAGGTGTTGTATAAGAATGCGATATACGCCACAGGAAATAATCCATACCGCATGGAACACAATATGAATGTTATTGCAGAAAAATATGATATAAATGCGGAGCTGAACGATGGTCTGGCGCTGCTATATTTTCAGGACGGAACGACAGACGGCTCCATGCTCATGGTCATTGTATGGACAATACTTCTCATAGCGTATATATTTGCCATATTTGCAGTTGGGATCATCAGAAACACTGTACAGATGTTTATGATGGAGCAGATAAAGGATTATGGAATACTCAGATGTATCGGAGCAACAAAGGGACAGCTCAAGAGAATAGTATATCTAATGGGAGCATTGCTTGAGTGTATTGGAATACTTATAGGGATTATACTGGGGGGACTGATCACCATTGTAATTGGAGTGTTTACAGGAGTCAGTGCCGGATATCATCTGGTGCCGGTTATCCCTGTGCTCATCTGTTATCTTGGAGATCTGTATTTTGTTATGAGAGATAACTGTAAGGTCATTGTGAGCATGACACCTATAAGTGCTGTCAGAGGACAGTTCAGGATAAAAGCCGGCCGGATAAAGGATCGGGGCAGAGGGCTTATGGGCAGGATCTTTGGAATGGAAGGCGAATACGCAAGAAAAAGCGTACTCAGAAACCAAGGGAGATTCGTAAAGACGGTTGCTTCTCTTTCGGTAAGTATAGCAGCGCTTATAGCAGTGATGAGTGTGGCGGGAACACTGGATAATGCTGTTGATTATTTAGACAGCAAATACGGACCATACCAGCTGTCCGTATATGACCTGCCTTCGCAGTTTCAGGACATTGATACCGTGGAGGCAGGACTTCCGGATGCAGAACACATGAGGAGGATTGCAGACAGCAGAAATGTCATATCTGCAAGAAAGGTGTATGAGACAAATGCATATGTGCCTGATGCGGAGGAGCTGTATTCAAGATTCACGGAAGATTATCTGAACAAAACTATGTACGGCGAAGTACTCAGCTCTACGAAAAAAAGATATGAAAAGGATCTATCGTCAGTGACCGCGCAGACTTCACTGTCGGCGATCAGATTCAGGGGATTCAATAAAGATGACCTCACAGATTTGAACCAATATCTGACGGATGGCACAGTGGATTTGAGCGACCGTGGAATACTGGTGGTGGCAGGTGGAAGTGCAGAGCATGATAACGAACTGTGGAATGGAGATATCACATATGAAACTCTGAATCATCTGCTGATGAATGATTATAAGGTTGGAGATACCATATCGATAGTAGATACGGCACTTCTGTTTTCGGAGACTCAGAAGGCTGTGGAAGATGCCGATAATGCAGTAAATGGCTGCGATAAGGCTGATCGGGGAACTGAAAAAAGAATGCATATAGCAAATGACGTGTATAACAGGCTTGTGGCGGAAGGCCGCTGTCACACATACACGGTGGAGGGAATCCTTGATATGGGTGATAAGGTTATCGGGGATGAAGGATTACAGGTATACACAACTCTGGACAATTATTTTGCTGAGACCGGGTATACAGAAAATCAAATATCCGGAATGGAATATCAGATCGATTCGAATAAGATAACCAATGGAGAGATCGTCGATATACAGTCAGACATTTATACAGAAGACGGTATTTATGAGATGAATATGTATTTTGACAGTATGATTATGATCAAGGGCTTTAAGAGTATTAACAGAGTGATCCTGATGATAGCTGCTCTTGTGTTTGCACTTGGCGCAGTAAACATCATAAATGCAACAGCGGGCAATCTTCATATGAGACGGAAGGAATTTGCGCAGCTGAGGGTCATAGGAATGTCGAGAAAAATACTCTTAAAGACGGTTATGCTTGAGGGAATCATGGCGGTAGCACTTGCAGATGTGATAGGAATAGTGACAGGCACGGCGATATATTTTGGTGAATACAGTTTCTTAAAACTTGTAATTCCGATGAGATTTACACCATCTGTGTTGGCGATAGCAGCAGGGATACTTCTGTCGGTCATACTGGTGTTTGGAAGTATATATTTGCCACTTAGAAAACTTCCGAAGAGTATGGCGGAAGATCTGACACTTGAGGAGTAGGAGATGCGCTTAGATTAACTTTAAATCAAAGATAACATGAAACAGAAAGTGTACAAACACAAGAGTTGGTAATACACAAGATAGATATGGAAGATAGGAGGAATGTATCACATGGAGATAGTAAAGATGGAGCATGTCACAAAAATATACGGTGAGGGTGACACGAGAGTATGGGGACTCGATGATGTGAGCCTTTCCATAGAAAAGGGAGAGACAGTTGCTATAGTTGGTGCGTCAGGCTCCGGCAAATCTACCATGCTGCATGTTATGGGAGGAGTGGATACTCCTAACAGTGGAAATGTCATCATAGACGGCAAGGATATAACGAGACTTAACGATGAGGAAATGTCGGTGTTCAGGCGGAGAAAGATAGGATTTGTATTTCAGGCTTATCATCTGATCCCGGTTCTGACGGTGGAGGAGAATATAAGAATGCCGATACTCCTTGATCACAGAAAACCGGACAGAGATTATATAGACCACATTATAGAGATGCTGGGACTTAAGGACAGAAAAAAGTATCTGCCAAATCAGCTCTCCGGTGGGCAGCAGCAGAGGGCGGCAATAGCAAGGGCACTTGCCAACAGACCGGCATTGGTGCTGGCAGATGAGCCTACCGGAGCGCTGGATTCAAAGAATGGAAATGAGGTTCTGACATTGCTCCAGGATTCTGTGAAGAAACTGAATCAGACTCTGGTGCTCATAACGCACAACATTGACCTTGCGAGGGAGGCAGACAGGATAATAAAGATAGCTGATGGAAAGATAGTGGAATAAGACGTACTGAAAAACTGGCACAGAACAAAAAGAGACATGGCACTAGACGTCGTTGATCAATTATGCTGTGTCGAAATGTAATCATACAATGAGGGCTATTTTGTATGTTGGGTGTTCAATAGAAGGGATGATAAATATGATGAAAAGTAAATTGACTATAGTAAAAAAATATGCAGTGCTGATGATGACTGTGATAGTGTGCCTGTGTATGCAGCCATTTGCCATGACAGTGCAGGCATCTCAGCCAAAGGTCATGGTCGTGGATTGTAAGATAGTACAGAAGGAGATCATTGCAGGGCAGACGTTTGATCTTGCAGTGACGATAAAGAATACCGGCAGCAGATATGTAGATAATCTAAAAATATCTGTCACATCAGATACAGGAGATATCGTGCCCGCTGAAGGTGCAGGCAATGGATTTTTGGAGGAGCTTCCAAACGGAGAGGAGAGCACATTTACATTCAGGCTCCGGGCTGCTGACGGACTTGCGGAAAAGAGTTATAAGCTCAGTGTAGTAAATGAATATGACGATATATGGGGAAATCCGTATTCTGCTACAGATGTGATATATCTTCCGGTGAAACTTGAGCAGAGGGCATCCATCACTGATCTGTATGTGGATGACGATGCTGTGCTTGGAGATTCTGTAGAGGTCATAGGCAGTGTCAACAATATGGGGGCAGGCATGCTCTACAATGTCAGAGTGAGAGTGGAGAGTAATTATCTGGAGGAGAATGATACATTTATAGGAAATATAGACACTGGAAAAAGTGGAAGCATTGATATCCTGACGAATGCATCTGCAACTACAAGTGAGACGGGTGAATTGTCAAATGTTGTGGTTACATATGAGGACAAAGAGGGAAATGAGACAGAGCTGACAGGAAAGTTTAAAGTGACTGTGAATTCTCCTGTGTATGATAATGTGGAAAAGATAAAAGATACAACAACGAAAATAAATAAGAATATCATAATCGCAGTGTGTATAGCTGTAATTTTGATAGTGGCACTGATAGCGGGAACGATTAGAAGAAATAAGAGAAAGAAGAGAATCCTTGAAGAGTTCTAGGGTGTGGCTGGTGTTTAATATGGATGTATCAAGTTTTCTATGAAAACTTGATATTTCAATATACAGGGGGAAGATGATATATGGGATGGATATGGCATTTGTGCCTTATGAATATGAAAAGGAGAAAGATTCGAACCTTTCTGACCGTTCTGGGAGTAATGATAGGTGTTATCTCAGTAGTTGCGCTGATGTCTGTAGGACTCGGTGTGAAAAAAGAGATGATAGATTCTGTCGTAGATAGCGGAAGTGTTAATCAGATAAAGGTATACAGTGAGACCGGAGGCAAGCACAAGGACAGGATGATAACAGACAAAACGATAGAGACATTCTCAAAATTTTCGAATGTGAGTGGATGTTATTCGGTATACGAAGTTCCTGTCACTATGAAGTATGGGGAATATGAGTATTATGGAAATCTTGTGGGTGTTCCTGGCGATGAACTTTCAACATGGAAACTTATAAATGGCGAAAATGTGATAAAAGACTCAGATGGCAAGGGCTTTGCGGCAGGGAGCAGTGTAGGAAAATTGTTCTTTAATCCGAACACCTATACGAGCTTTGAAAAAAAAGAGAAAAAGGGCATTGGTTCACTTACAGGCAGGCGATTTGATACGGTATTTGGCTGGGGGGATGAGAATGCAAAGACAGTCAAGCTGAAACTTACGGGTGTGCTGGCAGATGGGAGTGCAGACATAGCTTCCGATGACGATTCAGATAATACAGAGGGAGAGGTGTATACTTCAACCTACAGTGAAAAGTCACAGACGATTTATTGTGATATGGATTATTTGAAGAGTCTGTTAAAGAGAGTGAGCGTGGATGGAAAGCTTGAAGGGCAGCCGGTGGATGGAAATGGCAATAGCTACCGGGAGTTCATATACACTGCGGCGATCGTGACAGTGGACGACACCAACAATGTGGATGCTATTGTTAAGAAGTTTCAGGACATGGGATACCAGACAGAGAATGCAAAGGAATACCTTGACACCATACAAAAGTATCTGAAGATGATACAGCTGCTCCTTGGAGGCATAGGAACGATAGCGCTCGTGGTAGCCGTGATCGGAATAAGCAATACCATGACCACTTCGGTATTTGACCGTGTAAATGAGATAGGAATACTCAAAGTTCTCGGCTGCGATATTGATGAGCTGAGACTTCTGTTCCTTGCCGAGGCAGCGATTATTGGTGCGGCAGGCGGTGTACTTGGGGTTGGCTGTTCTTACGGAGTAAAGGTGATCATAGACAAATGTGCTGTAAGTATGTTCCATCTGGCGAAGGGGACAAATATATCATATATACCTTGGTGGCTGGCGCTTGCCGGGATGATGGGCTCTGTGGTTCTCGGTGTGGCAGCGGGCTACTTCCCGGCGCGCTGGGCCACGAAACTCAGACCGATAGACGCAGTGACCAGAAGATAGAAGCCAGAAGATAGAAGCTAGAAGAGAATATGGCGTTAAAATAGGGCGTTTTTTAAACTGAGGGAGCTGAATGATCGGATAGTCTTATGTGCTCTGACTTCCATTTGAATTAAATATGGTTTTCTATGATCGGTCTGTTTGTAGATAAAGAGTTTTTCCCTAATCGGTCTGTTTATGGATAAAAAGGATAAAATTATCCTGAATCATCCTGTAATTGGGGGCAAGGTATAAAAAATAAAGAAGTTATCCTAGAATGCGACTCCTGCTGGAAGTTAGTATAATTTTGTATCAAATACATTTGAATTCTAAACAAAATAGAAAAACATGGTGTTACAAATTACATGGGTCAGGATGCCCATGGGTTAAGATGATTTACAGAAAAGACAGAAAAGCCCAAATAGATAAATTACATAAAAAGCCCAAAAGCCCCAAAGGACAAATAGATAAACTACATAAAAAAGACAAAAAAAGACCCTAAAAAACAAGTAGATAAATAACCGCCGATAAATAGCATAAAAAAGAAAAGAGATAATTCGCATCAGAGTGTGAGTTATCTCTTTTATGTTATAGTTATATTTCGTTCGTCGGTCTACTTTCTGTTAGCTCTGTAACGCAGAGTGTGGTCAAGAATCTTCTTACGGATCCTGAATGACTTTGGTGTGATCTCAAGGAGCTCATCAGTGTCGATGAAATCAAGAGCCTGCTCAAGACTCATCACCTTTGGAGGTGAAAGCTTAAGGGCGTCATCTGATCCTGAAGAACGAGTATTGGTAAGCTGCTTCTTCTTGCAGACATTGACTTCCATGTCCTCTGCACGAGGATTCTCACCGACAACCATACCGGCATAAACCTGCTCACCTGGTCCGATAAACAGAGTTCCACGCTCCTGTGCGTTGAACAGACCGTATGTGATCGAAGTACCTGACTCAAATGCGATGAGTGAGCCTTTTGAACGGTAGCTCATGTCACCCTTGTATGGGAGATACTCATCGAATGTTGTGTTGATGATTCCGGTACCCTTGGTAGCAGTCATGAAGTCTCCACGGAATCCGATAAGTCCACGGGATGGAACAGAGAACTCAAGTCTTGTGGTTCCGTTTCCTGTAGGAGCCATTCCCTGGAGCTCACCTTTTCTCTGGTTCAGCATGTTGATTATTGTTCCGGCAAATTCATCCGGTACATCTATATAAGCGATCTCAAATGGCTCAAGCTTATGTCCGAGCTCATCTTCCTTGTAGATAACCTCAGCCTTACTTACTGCAAACTCGTAACCCTCACGTCTCATGTTCTCGATGAGGACTGACAGGTGGAGCTCACCACGACCTGAAACCTTGAATGCCTCAGTTGTGTCTGTCTCCTCAACTCTGAGGCTGACATCTGTGTTCAGCTCTCTGAAAAGTCTCTCACGGAGATGTCTTGATGTCACGAACTTGCCTTCCTTGCCTGCGAGAGGAGAGTCATTTACCATGAATGTCATGGCGATGGTTGGCTCAGAAATCTTCTGGAAAGGAATTGGATCAGGATTCTCAGGGGAGCAGAGAGTATCACCTATCTGTACATCTGCGATACCTGAAACTGCAACTATAGAGCCGATCTGTGCTTCCTTGACTTCTATCTTGTTAAGTCCTTCATACTCGAAAAGCTTTCCGATACGAACCTTCTCAAGCTTGTCTGGGTCATGCTCGTTTACGATGACGAGATCCTCATTTATCTTGAGGACACCGTTGTCGACTTTGCCGACACCGATACGTCCAACGTACTCGTTGTAGTCGATGGTGCTGACAAGCATCTGTACACCTGCATCAGGATCACCTGTAGGGGCAGGAATGTAATCAATGATAGTGTCGAACAGAGGCTTCATGTCTGTACCCGGCGCAGATGAGTCAAGGGTTGCATATCCAGACTTTGCGGAAGCAAATACAAATGGACAGTCAAGCTGATCTTCATTTGCATCAAGCTCGATGAGAAGCTCAAGAACTTCGTCAACGACCTCATCAGGGCGTGCCTCCGGACGATCACATTTATTTACACATACGATAACTGCAAGATTAAGCTCAAGAGCTTTTTTCAGAACGAACTTAGTCTGTGGCATAGGTCCCTCAAATGCGTCAACAACGAGGATTACGCCGTTTACCATCTTCAGAACTCGCTCGACCTCACCGCCGAAGTCGGCATGACCCGGAGTATCAATGATGTTGATCTTGGTGTTCCCATATGTTACGGCAGTGTTCTTGGAGAGGATAGTGATACCTCTTTCACGCTCGATATCGTTGGAATCCATGACACGCTCAGCGACCTCCTGGTTGTCACGGAATACACCGCTCTGCTTTAAGAGCTCGTCTACAAGTGTTGTCTTACCATGGTCAACGTGGGCGATGATAGCCACATTTCTGATATCATCTCTTGTTATCTTCATAATTTTCACTCTTTCTTTCTAATTTAGTCTACTTTACAACGTTTAACATTCTAGCATAGTGAAAAAACCAATGCAATAATTATAATGTACAAAAATATAGTAAAAATAAGGGCAAATGGCGAAAATTTGATGGCATGAGTGAGGGATGCAAGGTAGGAATAGTTAAACAGATGACATATTAGAAATATTAGTGGTATCTATGTTTAAAACACGCAATTACATATAATATTTCAGCACTGATTAGACCAGTAAATATGGCAGTACTGATTGATGTCATAGGACTGTTGCAAATAAGAATCAAAACACATGAAATAACAAAGAATATGAAGATTTTAATTCTATATTTTCTTATATATTCTGGAGTATCATCATCTAAATGATGAATGATAGGTTTTGTTAATATGTGAATTATAAAAAGTAAAAAAAGTGTAATTATTTGGAGATAGAGATTTATACATGATAATAATTGAATTGAATATATAGCTGTTAAACCATAAAGAGAACTAAAAAAAATACATTTTATGTGCGAGTCGGCATGGTAACCGCCTATCAAATTACGATAAAAGAGAAAAAAGAAAAGCCATATTAGCATTTGGGGTAAAAATTTTATGTAAACAGCAAGTATAGTATAAAAGGATATAGGAATAAGCATATTTATAATACATTCTATTCCATATTCCAGTATCTCGTATTGTGTATCATGATCATCCACATGAATTTTATTTAATAAATTAATAGCAAGTTTGGAAGAAATTTTTTCAATCATTTGTATCTCCTTAGTACGAATTCCGAACCATTTTTAATAGTGCATTTTTTATACTTTCGTAATAAGTTCTACCGACAAGTTGCGTCTGTTTATTTGAAAGATGTATAGTGGAACCTGAAAGGGATGTAACGTAATTCATGTTTATAATGCATGATTTATGACATCTGACAAATTGGACAGGCATATGTTTTTCTATAGTTTGAAGAGAGGTACGTTCTGTATAAAGTCCGGACGTAGTATTAATACAGCAATCATGTCCCAATCTGCTTATAGAAATTATAGAATTGTATGGAATTTGCTTTATGTTTTTATCTTTATGTATATAATAATAATCGGCTTGATGTAAGGCTGTATAGTTGTTAAGACATTTTTCTATGGTCTCGTAAGTTACAGGTTTTAGAAGATAGTTTGTTGCCTGTACATGATAACCATCAAAAACATAGTCTTTAAAAGCTGTGAGAAAAATTATATCGCCTTTGAAACCATTTTTTCGAAGTTGAATACAAATTTCAATTCCGTTTTGGTCACAAGGTTCTATTGTGTCCGTTTTGCGTAGATTTTTTTCTAGTTCTATATCAGAGAAAAGCAGATTACAATTTATCGCATTTTCATCATTAAGAATATCACTTGATGTTTTGTAGTGTGTAATTGAAATAGCGTGCAATTTATTATTTCCCCAATTATTTATAATTTTAATCAATTGTCCAGCTTGTATGTTGTTATCTTCTAATATAGCAATTTTAATATTCATCAACCTATACCTCGCTTTCAGATAATGGTAGCAGTATTGATACAGTGAAATCCTTTTTTGATGGAGTGATGTCCATCATTCCGTTATGTTTTTTCACGATGGTTTCTATACGTGATAAACCAAGTCCGTGATTTATATTAGACAATTCGGTTTTTCTTGATGCAAATGTGTGTGACTTGTGTGGGATATATATACCGTCAGAGGTATTTAATATCACAATTGATAACATTTGTTGAAAAGGTTTTATATTTAGGTCTATGCATTTTTCGTCGTCACTAGATATTCTTAAGCAGGCCTCAATGGCATTGTCAAATAGATTGCCGATAATTGAGCATATCTCGATGTCGGAAAGAGGTATACATTCTGGTAAAAAAACAGAGTAGTTGACTTTAATTCCAGACGATTTGCATTGTATGAACTTGTTTGTGAGAATACTGTCCATGGTAGAATTACCACTAGTTAATATATAATGGTCGGATTCTATTGAGTCGGACAATTCATGTATATAATGTTGGGCTTCGATATAATCCTGATTGGATAACAATGTATTTAAAGCATTAAGATGGTTATAAATATCATGCTTTAAATATCTGAGTTCAGCTATTGAACTTATAATCTGTTCGTATTGCTTGTTTTCCATATCAGAAATAATTTGTTCTTTAGACAATTGGAGAAATCTTTCTCTTTGAATCCCAAGTTGATATACATATATAGTGAGTGCCACAAATAAAGCTAGTACAAGGAAGAACACCATATACAAGGTGTTTGTAAGTAATCTTATATGAGATTTGTACTTAACTGTCTGTGTTACGACAATTAGATTTTCGATTATTATACATAGTACGGATATAAAAATAAAACTGATCTTTTCTATGAAGTTAAGTTTAAATGTTCTGGATGAAAAACATAATAGTGTGATGACAAACACTGCGATGAGCAGCATGTAAAGTAATGTGAATGGAATTCTCAGAGTTCCCCCCATTAGTTCTTCGGACAGGTCTATGTGAAAAAGCTGTGTGGGAATTATTGTGGTAAGTGCTTCCGCAAATATGGATGTCATTGCAAAGACGATTACCCAAAAGAACTTCTCTATATGTGAAGCCGAAAAAAAGATTTCCACATATATGTAATGAAATAAAATGAGAACAAAAAGTATTGTTAATATGGTAGGCATGTTGTATATATTCATAATCCACAATACTATAGAAATGATAATGCAGGCAATGGTCTGTTTAGCGTAGATATATCGTATTTCTTTTCTGTCCAGTTTGCCATTTGCAAATATAAAAAAAAGGGATGTGCCAAGTAAATTTATAAATAATTCCCATATATATTCCATATAAGTGTTTTCCTTTCAATTAATTATATAAATATATTATAGCATATATAAATAAAATAAGTGATGAAAGATAAGTGTGAAAAATGTCGATTGCGACCAGAAATATGTCGTTCATGACCAATGTACTTGTAAGTAACAAAAATAATGTTAGTATAAAGATATACTAAATATAAGGGCATAATAAGATTTTAGTGAAAGGAGGACAGGGGGAGTGAATGACAGGAAAAAGATGATTTATACAGGTCTTGCAAAAGTTGTTGAGTGGGTTGCAAGAGAGAAAGCCGGTCATAATTGTTGGGGGCTCCTGTATGAACCCAAGCGGCCAGAAGTATTGATAAACACAGAAGCAGGAAAACGGTAAAAGAAAGTAACACAAATAAATCAGAAGGGAGCAAGTGTATATGAATAGTAAAAAGTCGATATTAAATATGGGGAAGATCGTAATATTGGTAGTGGCTGCAATAATGATAACTGCAATTTCCACTAAGGCTGCAACGGCTGGATGGTCTTTGAGATATACTAAGGGAGCGCCATCAAGTGATGTGATCACAAGTAAGACTGTATCGGGAACTATGAGTTCAACTAAGGTAGTGAGTGCTGTAATTTCAAGCTTCAGTTGCAGTGGTAACGGATGGGTATATGTTCAATCATCTTCAGGTGGCTTGAGTGTATTTTTAAATACCTGTAAGTCTGTTGATTCACCAGATAAGGTAAAAAAAGGAACAAGTGTAACAGGTAGGGCCGCAATAACAAACCCAAGTATATTAAATTCTCTTTACAGTTCGGGATATTTTATTTTCTAAATTATAAAGGAAAAAGATATAATGGTAATATAAACATAGAATAGCCAGATTGTAATCAAAATACTGTCTGGCTATTTGACGTGAAGGGGGAATTTACAATGAAAAAATTACTGTTGGCTTTTCTGGGATGTGTATGCATACTATCCGGATGTCAGGAAGCACCGGATCAGGTAAAGAAAAATATGAACGGCTACGGCGAAAGCAAGCAGATAGATCTTGAAGGGGTGGATTACTGCAGCCCGCAGGAGTTAAAGAATGTTGATATCGAGGATATAACGTACAAGCCGGATAATCTGGAGCTGCCATCTAAGATAGACTTTTCTGATGTAGAAGATGTTGGCGTGGTATATTTTAAGGCCAAAGAAAAGTTCACTGATAACAGAGATGAATTCGCTGATCTTATTGGGAAAGGCGATGTGGACTGGGAAAGATCAGAAACCGCTGGAGGCGGATGGAATTTTTATGACAAAGACAGTGAAGGATGGATACAGGACAATGGTACATTTGGATTTTGGTTAGGGCGTTATAATCAGTATGTGAGATCGGATAATTATTTGAAGATAACCAATCGTGTGTATTTAGGCAGAGAAGATTGTCCGGATTTGGTCTGTAATCTGGATGGAACATCCGTAAGCCTGAAGGATGTGATCGCAGGAACAGATAGGTGGGTGAATGAATTCAAGTATTTGAAAGGTGATCTTACATATAAAGCCAAGACCGTGTATGTCAGAACGGACGATCAGGGAAACGACTATGTTGGATTGTTTTACCAGCCGATGTATAAAGGTGTCGGTTTGTCTTATTTGACGTATCCCATGGATAATAATATTTCAGGTGGTGGGGTGGTTATAGTGGCTATGACATCAGGCGTTGATCTGGATGTGGAAAAGCCTGATACGGTATCAGATTGTGTAACACAGCTCAATGTAGATGTAGAAAGTGAGGATATGGCTGATAAAGTAATTGATTTCAATAGTGCGTTAAAACTCGTTGAGGAGAAAATGTCAGGCTTTAACAGGCTTAATGTGGTGGAAGTGCGGATCGAATATGTACTCAGACCACTATATGATCCGGAGAAAGAGTCAGTAGAAGATGAGGGAATAATCATGGAGGCAAGACCGGTTTATTCGTTCCTTATACCAAATGGTTATCAGGAAGATGATTTTTCTTATTCATTTTCAGACGAGGAAAATGGTCTAGTGTATATCAACGTAGACATGATCGATGGAACGGTCACTGATGATTTTGCTGCAAACAGTTTCCATGGAAATTAGAGGTTAATGTACAGAAATTAACTGGAGGTAAAATATTAATGCGGAGATTGATTAACAACATTAATGGTTATTTTGTGCTGATAAATGTGTTTGTTATTTTGTCTATGTGTCTTTGCAGTGGAATTGGAGTGAGTGGGGAAAAGACGGTCTCTATAATAGAGGTTATCGTGTATGGATATGATGATATCAGGAGGATCACCACCTGGGCAGATGCTTTTTCGGTTGTGCTTTATGGTAATCTGTATCTTGCACTTCCACTCATCACTTCTGTGGCATCCCTTCCGATCATATGTGATGAACTTAGAACGAATAATAATTATTTCCATTTTAGCAGGATAGGAGTAAAAAAATATATTCATAGTAAATATTGCAGCAGCCTGATTGGTGGTGTGGCTGCATTGCTTATGGGGTTCTTATTATTTGCATCGATTGTATGTGTGTTCTTTCCCTCTTATTATGATTTTGGACAGAGTCAGGTTGTAGGACTGGAAGACCAAAATATATTTGGAATGTTATGGCAGGTGGTAAAATACAGCCTTAACATGATCTGCTGGGGAGCCTTGTTAAGCATAATATCATGTGGGCTAGTGAGTATTACCCAGAATATATATATTGTATTGTGTGTGCCGTTTTTATTGAACTATGTTGCAGCACATGTTCTGTTCAATTTAAAGATATATATGTTTATTATATTGGCGGTTATTTTCTATTATATGGGATACAAGCTGTGGATAAAAAAGTATAGGGGGGTGCGTGCATGAACAGAAAGATCTCTCCAAGACAGATCACGTGTGTTTTCAGAAGAGAATATATAGAGTGGATTACAAATCCCAGGATGCTGATGTGTGTGGTACTGGTTGTGATGGTTAGAGAAATCGTACTTCTCCCAATGCGGAATCTATCAATGGGGATGGGGCAGCCGATAAACGCGATGGAGCCGGTTATAGCAGTAGCAAATTCAGGAGTATTGCTTCTGCTTATGCCTCTGGTTTATCTGGTTATAATGGCAGATTTCCCCAGAGTAAGTGGGAATACATATTTTTATCTTACAAGGACAGGCCGAATTAACTGGATCATGGGACAGATTGTTTTTCAGATAGTAAGTCTTCTCACATATCTGTTATTTGTCATAATATCAACACTGGTACAGACCGTTTCATTTTCATTCCTGATAAATGGGTGGAGTCTTGTGGTTACAGAAAGTGATAAGAGCAGTGCAATGTACGATCTGATACCTATGAATTTGTACAACCAGATGTCGCCGTATGAGGCATTTGCAATTAGCTATCTGTTGCTGTTTATGTTCCTGTTATCCTGTAGTTTAGCCATGTTATTAGCATCTATATATGGAAAAAAGACTTTGACATTCTGGGTGGTGATGATATCCATAGCAGTAGGAATAGTATTTTGTGCAGTGAAGTCAAAGTGGATGTGGGTTTTCCCTGTAAGTCATTCCATATTATGGATACATTTCCAGAACTATTATAGGAAATATGTCATGTCGCCTTGGATATCCATATTGATATTGGGGGTGTTACTTGTGGTGGGATATTTACTTGTTATGCATTTTTCAAAGAAGTTAAATGTTGACAGATTAAGGGGGGAACAGGAATAGATGATAGAAGTAAATAACGTAACGTTAAAGACGAAGGAATATACAATATTGGATAATGTATCCATAAAGGTTGATAAGGGCGAGATAGTAGGACTTGTAGGAGGAAACGGTTCAGGAAAGACTATGCTTATGAAGTGTATCTGCGGATTTTACAATGACTACAGCGGAACGATAGAAGTGGGGGGGAAGGAGATAGGAAAAGATATTGATTTCCCTGAGAATGTAGGAATAATTATAGAGAATCCCGGATTTATCCCCTACTACAGTGGTTTTAAGAATTTAAAAATATTGGCTGACCTGCGCGGGAAAATAACGGAAGAGGATATATGTTCATATATGGAACTGGTCGGTCTTGATCCGAAACTCAGACGCTCAGTCAGAAAGTATTCCCTTGGAATGCGTCAGAGACTGGGACTTGCCCAGGCGCTCATGGAGCAGCCGCAATTACTCATTTTGGATGAACCATTTAATGGCCTTGATAAGGAAATGGTAAAAGATATAAGGCAGATCCTTATCAAAGAGAAAGAAAAGGAAACGACTATTTTACTGTCATCCCATAACTCGGATGATATCGATCTTCTGTGTGATAGATGTTATCATCTTGATGCCGGAAAACTGGCTTAGGAAATAGTATAAGGTTTTGGTGATAACCTGATATTAAATAACCCCGGATGGTTTTGCATGTGGTGCGAAGCCATCCGGGGTTTTATGGCGGGATGCTTGTTTATCTGGCAGCCGCCTTAAGAAGCATCTCCTTAAGTTCGTCTGGTGAGAACTTGTAATGTGAGTTGCAGAACTGGCAGTTGACCTCTATAGGTTCGCCCTCCTCAAGGAGACTTGCGATCTCTTTCTTCCCGAGGCTGAGTACCGCATTGTAGTATCTCTCCTTGCTGCAGTTGCAGTGCCACTCTGTAGGGAGTTCATCCGTCACGACCACATCATATCCCTCAAATACATCCTTGATGATGTCGAGAGGAGTCTTGCCTTCATCAAGTAAACTTGTGATGGATGAGAACTCGTTCAGTCTCTTTTCGAGAACGTCGATGAGTTCATCCGATGCAAATGGCATGAGCTGGATGATGAATCCGCCAGCCTGTTTTACTGTGTTATCTTTCTCCATAAGTACGCCAAGGGCGACAGAAGTAGGGATCTGCTCTGATGTTGCAAAGTAATATGTCAGATCCTCGGCGATCTCACCGGATACGAGCTGCGTCTGACCGACATAAGGCTCCTTGAGGCCTATATCCTTGATGACTGACAAAACACCCAGATCGAGGGCTTTTGCAACATCCAGCTTGCCCTTGTCATTTGCGTGAAGTATCACATTGGGATTGTTGACATAGCCTTTGACTCTGGAGTGTGCATCTGCAGTTACGGTCAGTCCGCCTATCGGACCATTGCACTGGATCTGAAGTGTAAGTACATCGGATTCATTCTTGCACTGTGCGCCCATAAGTGCTCCTGCTGTGAGCAGTCTTCCCAGTGCAGCCGTTGCCACAGGGCTTGTGTTGTGGATAGACCTTGCGGTCTCCACGATATCTCTTGTTGTACCGGCGAAGAATCTTACCTGATTGTTCGCTGCCATACCTCTTATTATATGATCACTCATGTTATATACCTCTCTGTTCTATGTTTATTAGTGTTATTATATTTTGAGATCTGTCCTGTCACCTCGGTGGTAATCTCATTATAATAATGATGTATATAGGACAATCTTCACTATTTTATATTACTAATGACGGTAAGACAAGTCTATTCATAGTGTTTGTTATCCTGATGCGTCTCCCTTGCAACCACATATACACGCTCGCTTGAATCTGTGGCGGGCTCAAATGTAAATGCATCATACATGGCGACAAGTTCCATACCCGAATCGGCTACGCATTTTCTCATGTCCTCAAGAGTGAGACCGCGCTGGTAATGGAATTCCTGATATTTCCGGTATAGTGGACACTCGTCATCAGGTTCTTCAGGGAGAAACAGACTGAGTGCAAGCTCATTGATGTCGGTTTCTGCATCATAGTAGTTATCCCATATGAAACTCACATCATCCCTGTCCTCGGCTATGGTGCTGTCAGCTACTACGTCCCTAAAGTAATGTCGTGTCTTGAAGTCGCAGACAAATATACCCCTTGACTCAAGATAGTTGTTCGCCAGCCTGAAAACATGTGTGATATCAGAAAGCTCGGTGAGATAGTTGATACTGTCGCACACACATACTATCGCATTCACCGTGCCAAACAGCTCAAACTCCCTCATGTCCTGCATGAGATATAAAATGGATTCGTGACCGGTATCGAGCTTTTTTTCATTTGCCACTTCAAGCATCTCGTATGAATTGTCAATGCCGATCATGTCATATCCTGCGTCCGCCAGCCTTTCCGTGACTTCACCGGTGCCGCAGCCAAGTTCACAGACCAGACCGTTGTTTACTCCGTATTTTTTTAAAACTTCTATTATATATGTGCACCAGTCATCGTATGGAATGTTGTCCATCAATTCATCATAGACGCTGGCGAATATTTCATAAGTGTTCATATCAGCCTCCGGTAATTATAAAACATATCATCTGACCTTCTTTACAACGATGCCCTTTCGAATAGAATATACATGTCCTTTGTATTTCTTCAGTCCTGTAAATTTGGTATAGACTGCACCCTTTCTTATATAATATATTTTTTTGTTATATTTGACGAGAGCAGTGGTCTTGCTACACCAGATACCATTCTTGATATAATATTTCTTTTTGTTTAGTTCGGTTATAAGGGTTTTCTTGAATATGGTACCATTTTTTACATAGTAATATCTGTTTTTGTATTTTACAAGAGATCTGGCTCTGCATATAGTGCCATTCTTTACAAAGTAGTATTTGTTTTTGTATTTTACAAGGGTTTTGTCATTGCATTTAATGCCGTTTTTGAAATAAGTTAAAACACCTTTTACATTTCTGAGTCCGGTGAAGTTCACGATCTTACCGTATGCATCCCTGATGCATGTTTTCCCGTTGACTGTGCCTATGTAGCGTCCGTCTGATTCAAGGGCAATAAAACCAATATTGTTTTCTTTTGCGTATTTTTCTGTACTGCTTCCTGAATAGCCAACAAGAGTGCAATAAGGTGCCACATTTTTGCCAAACACCACGTCCTTTGAAAGAATAATGACTCTGCAGGAGTCATTATAGAAGGCGAAGTCACCTATGGTTTTGACTGACTTTGGAATTTTTATTGACGAAAGTGAAAGACAATCGCCAAATGCGCCTACACCAATAGAGGTCACTGTATCCGGAATAGATACTGATGAAATTGATGAACTGTAATAGAAGCAGTAATCTCCAATGGTGGCAACCCCACGAGGTATGCTGACTTTGCTCTTGCCATTCGGAACCGTGTATATGGTCTTGCCATCTTTGGTATATAAAACGCCATCTATACTTTTATAGAATTTATTGGCACTGTCCACATATAGATTCTTGAGCTTTTTTGTTCCGGCAAATGCAACATTTGATATATACGATACGCTTGAAGGGATGGATATTGCAGTGATGGAATCATAGTTTGCTGAGTAATAAAATACGTTATTGCTTTCCTCACCAATTGCGGTGATACCATCTGGAATGACTATATCATCGTCAAAGCCATCATACTGGTAGAGTACGCCGTTGTCGTTAGAAAATGCAGTCGTCTCATACAGGTCACGCCCCCTTGGAGCATCGCCAACATATCCTGCATCCGCTATGTATAGTTTACCATCACACAGGGCAACTACATTCCGGTGTCCGCTTCCGGCACCTGGATCTCTGTTAGCTATGCGTACATGATTTTTGATCCCAACCAGATCGCAGAGACTCATGATAAGGTCACAGCTTGCCCAGCAGTCACCGCCGCCAGATATTATCATGGATATTCCTGAGGAATAATCTGGGCTGTAGTTGTATGTATCTGCTACATAATTGGTTATAGCTTCAAGTTTTTGGTATTCTGTCATGGAATCTGAGATGCTATTTGCAATGAAAGTTTTCTGGATTTCATCTGCATAGTGGTAAGCATAATTCACAACATTGAAGGTTATATCTGTTGACTTCTTACCATTTGAGATTCTTACAACAGATTTGCCCGTTATATATTCATATGTTTTGGTAGCTCCTTCCATAGGAGATGATGAACCAAAACCATTCAGCCAGTACCATATTTCGCAATTGGGCTCAACCAGACCAGAGTCAGATACCTTTACAGATTCACCACTTATGACTTCGTATGTCAAAGCACCGGTGAGACCATATTTGCCTAACTGGTAGTTCTGGTTATAGGACTCAGGGATAGTCAGCATATCTGCGTATGACGAGTCAAGAGCATATAAACTTATATAAGTCTGAGTAGATGCGATATCTGCAAGATCTGCAGAAAAATCCTTTTCAATCTCACTCAGAGAAGAGTCTTGTTCATCGGAACTGGATGATTCAGAAGTGCCGATGTGATAACCAGAAGGTGCATCGTATGAGTCCCGTGCAAATGCAGGGATAGATCCGGTCAGTGTAATGGCAGCTGCAAATGCAGCAACGGCAAGAAAAGATAATCCTTTTTTCATATATGTATACCCCCATATTTCGTAAAAAAACTTGTCAGCTACTTGTGAATTTCAATAATTCACATATAATATATTGTAGCATAAGGAAAAAATATGAGCAATTAAAGAAGGAAGAAAGAGGACAAGTAGAGATGGAATACTGGGATATTTACGATGTGAACAAGCAGCCGACAGGGCGCACTATGAAGAGAAATGACTGGAATATGAAGCCGGGGGATTATCACCTCACAGTGCTCGGTGTGCTTCAGAACAGAGAGGGAAAATATCTGATAACCAAGCGTGTCATGACAAAGGCGTGGGCAGCAGGCTGGTGGGAGGTATCCGGCGGCGGAGTGCAGGCGGGAGAATCATCCATAGAGGCTGTCAGACGAGAGGTGATTGAGGAGACTGGTATAGACATAAGCGATTTCGATGGAGGTCTGCAGTTTACATATAGAAGAGATAACCCGGATGAGAAGGACAACTACTTTGTGGATGTGTACAAATTCACAGGTGACTTTGAAGAAAAGGATGTCAGACCTCAGGAGGCGGAGACCGATGGTTTCAAGCTGGCAACTCTGGATGAGATAAAGGAATATGCAGAACAGGGGATATTCCTTCACTATGACAGCATCAAGAAAGTATTTGGATAAGAGCGGCAGTTTGTGATATGCAGAAAGTGAGAGAAAAGCAAAAACCGGCATATCATGGTGAACAAAGAATATGCAGGGTATATACTAAAAAATAGTTTGAAAAACACAGCTAATATGCTAATATAGTTAAGATTAGAGAGAATAAGGCTGAAAATACGCTGCAGCCTGAACAGATAATGATCAAAGCATAAAGCATCAGAATTATCAAAAATTGATTGATATTAAAGATATCAAAGAATAATTTCAAGGAGGCATTTTCAAAAATGGCTGAGACATACAACCACAAAGTCGTTGAAGGAAAGTGGCAGAAGGTCTGGGATGACAACAAGGCATTTGCTGCTACAGATGATTATTCAAAACCAAAGTACTATGCGTTAGTTGAATTCCCATACCCATCAGGACAGGGACTTCACGTAGGTCACCCAAGACCATACACAGCGCTGGATATAGTGGCAAGAAAGAGAAGAATGCAGGGCTACAACGTTCTGTATCCAATGGGCTGGGATGCATTTGGTCTCCCTACAGAGAACTATGCGATCAAGAACAAGATCCATCCAAAGGAAGTAACCAAGACCAATGTTGCAAGATTCAAGAAACAGCTCCACTCACTTGGATACTCATTCGACTGGGACAGAGAGATCAACACAACAGACCCTGAATACTACAAGTGGACACAGTGGATATTCCTTAAGCTTTTCAAGGCTGGTCTCGCATACAAGAAGGAGATGCCTATCAACTGGTGTACATCATGTAAGGTTGGTCTTGCAAATGAGGAAGTTGTCAACGGCGTATGTGAGCGTTGCGGCAGCGAGGTTGTCCGCAAGGTTAAGTCTGAGTGGATGCTCAAGATCACAGATTACGCAGACAAGCTCATCGAGGGACTTGACGGCGTGGATTACATCGAGCGTGTAAAGGTTTCACAGAAGAACTGGATCGGACGATCAACAGGAGCTGAGGTAGATTTCTCAGTAAAGGGCAAAGAGGACAAGCTCCGCATATATACAACAAGATGCGACACACTGTTCGGAGTAACATACATGGTAGTTTCACCAGAGCATCCAATCCTTGACAAGTACAAGGATGAGATCGGCAACTGGTCAGACATCGAGGCATATCGTGAGCAGGCAGCAAAGAAGAGCGACTTCGAGCGTTCAGAGCTTGCAAAGGATAAGACTGGTGTATGCATAGATGGGCTCACAGCCATCAACCCTGTAAATGGCAAGGAGATCCCAATCTATGTTTCAGACTATGTACTTATGAGCTACGGAACAGGTGCTATCATGGCGGTTCCAGCACATGATGACAGAGACTGGGAATTTGCAAAGAAGTTCGGACTTCCACTCATCCAGGTTGTTGCAAAGGATGGCGAGGAAGTGGATATAAATGAGGCTGCATTTACAGACGTGGCAACAGGAGTGCTTATCAACTCAGATTTCCTCAATGGACTTGAGGTAAAGGATGCAAAGGAGAAGATGATCAAGTTCCTTGAGGAGAAGGGTATCGGTCAGGCAAAGACCAACTACAAGCTCCGTGACTGGGTATTCTCACGTCAGAGATACTGGGGCGAGCCAATTCCTATCGTTCACTGCGATAAGTGTGGTTATGTACCTATCGACGAGAGCCAGCTTCCGCTGCTTCTTCCAGAGGTAGACAGCTACATGCCGACAGACAATGGCGAGTCACCACTTGCAGCTATGACAGACTGGGTAAACACCACATGTCCATGCTGTGGTGGCCCTGCAAAGAGAGAGACGGATACCATGCCACAGTGGGCTGGATCATCATGGTATTTCCTCAGATATACAGATCCTCACAACACAGAGGCTCTTGCAAGCAAGGAGGCACTCAAGTACTGGCTTCCTGTTGACTGGTACAATGGAGGAATGGAGCATACAACACTTCACCTTCTGTATTCAAGATTCTGGCACAAGTTCCTGTACGATCAGGGCGTAGTTCCTACACCAGAGCCATACCAGAAGAGAACATCACATGGTATGATCCTCGGTGAGAACGGCGAGAAGATGAGTAAGTCAAGAGGCAACGTTGTAAATCCTGACGACATCGTAGATGTATACGGTGCAGATACACTTCGTACCTACGAGATGTTCATCGGAGCATTTGACCTTGCAGCTTCATGGTCAGAGGACGGTGTCAAGGGCTGTAGAAGATTCCTCGACAGAGTATGGAAGCTTCAGGACAGCGTTACAGATGAGAAGGGCTACTCCAAGGATATGGAGACCAAGATGCATCAGGTCATCAAGAAGGTTTCAAATGACTTCGAGAACCTGAAGTACAACACAGCTATCGCAGCCATGATGGCACTTCTCAACGACTTCTACAAGAAGGGAAGCGTAACAGCAGATGAGTTCAAGACACTGCTCATTCTGTTAAACCCTGTTGCACCTCATATCACAGAGGAGCTGTGGTCAGTAAAGAACTACGGCGGATATGTATATCAGCAGACATGGCCAGAGTTCGATGAGACAAAGACAGTTGAGTCAACAGTTGAGATTGCAGTACAGATCAACGGTAAGACAAAGGCAACACTTGCAATCGGCAAGGAAGATCCTAAGGATGAGGTTATCGCAAAGGCTAAGGAAGTAATTGCCGACAAGCTTACAGGTAACGTTATCAAAGAGATTTATGTTCCTGGACGTATTGTGAATATAGTTATGAAATAAAGCTATATGTTTATTCAGAAATGAGTAGATAATAAAGAGATAGAAAAAGGTTGTGCGGAGAAATATATTCCTGCACAACCTTTTTCTCTTTGTTTTTTTGCCTTACAAGGTAGAATATAGTAGATGCTTAGCTAAAGTGGTTAAGAAGGGAGGATTACAATACTGCATGTGAAATGTTTAGCAGGATCATCGCAAACGAGGCCATAAGGTTCAGCATTCTTACATTGAGCAGAATGTTACATAAACACTATGGTGAGCAGGTGGTTGTATCCAATAAGGAGTCCGGAGATGGTTACTGCGATATTATGGTGCAGGTAGCAAATTATTTTATCATTATTGTGACTACTTAATATACGGCAGCACACTCTTCACAATATTCTTGATAGCGTCTCTCTTTGACAGAGGAACAGTCTCAATGATGTGGCTGAGGTCGTCATTTATCATGACATCACGGGCGCCGGAAGAGATATCCGGAGTTCTGCCAAACAGAATATAGTCGGTGGAGGTGCCGAGAGCTAGAGCGATATCAGTCAGAGTGTACAGACTCATGGTTTTCTGACCGTGTTCTATCTCGTAGACAAAGTGGGCAGATATGCCAGCCTTCTCTGCAAGTTGCTCCTGAGTAAGTTTGAGTGATTTCCTTATTTTCTTTATGCGCTTGCCTGCTTCAAATATATCCATTATAAAACCCTTTCGATGTAAGAAGTATACGAGAACCCTTATGTGGAAGAGTTCCCATAAAACAAATATAAAAATAGGTCAGACATAACGGCACTGGCTATAAGCGACAAAACACGTATAAGTATATCCTGTAGATATATAAAAATGAAATATATCTACGGGATAGGGTATACGTGGCTGCTGGCTACAGAAAACTTCGGAGCATATTGATCTTCTGCTTTTCTTGGGGAGACATTCCCTCGGACAGGATATCGATCACAATCTCGGATTCTGCTTTGCTAAATGACAGATCACGTTTCTTCAGCTCGTTGTTGATCTCCATGAGCTGCGGGAGAATCTGTTCTGGAGACATGGCCGTTGCGGTGTGGGAAAGACGAAATAGGATCTCCCTTTTAAGCGGGTGCATATTTCTAAGTCTTGGGTCGTTTTGAAGATTCATATAAAAAGTCCTTTCTGGAAATAATTCAGTCAGATCTATAGATTATTCCGATCATATTCATCGAACAGATCCTGGATGGAACCGTACAGGTCGTCTGATGTATGAATGTCTTGTGCAGCCTGGGAATCATTTGAATACGGGTTATCTTGAGCCTCATCTGCATAAGAGCTATTCTGGTTTTCACAACCGTTCGGTCTGTAGTGTTCGTACAGGGGTTCAGTATCATTTTCTGATGATGAAGAGGTGCCAAACAGATTGGAGAACAGGCCGCTGCCCCTGGATCCTTTGCCAGACATTTCCTTCGATGCCTCCATCACCTTCATCATATCCATCATTTTTTTGATATTTGCAAATTGTCCCTGGACATCAGGAAAACCGCATGCAGCAAGAGAGGACAGGATGTCATCCTGGTTATTGATGTCCTTGTGGAGACCGCAGCTTTCCATGTAGTTTCTGTCCTGAAGACAGGAGAGGATAGACTGGAGCTCCATGATCTTTATGTACATGGCAAGTGGTGCTTTCATGTTGTCAGACACAAATGGAAGAATTGCCTCGAGCATGAAAAGACTGTCATCACGTATTAAGTTGTCGAGGGGATGACGAAAATTACCACTAAACATGTGCCTCTCCATTATGCATACTCAGATGTCGGCAGACCTTTGCAGTTATACTATAATCTATGTGTGGAGTAATAAAAAAATACCAGCAGAATTGCTCCTGCTGGCATAGATTAAGAGCACAAAACACAAGTTTATGCTTCGTCTTTAGCTGTGACTGACTCCGGGCTGTTAGCAGCAGCCGCAGTCATTTCCGCAGCCACCGCAGCCACAGCCGTTGTTGCTGTTACCGCAACCTCCGCAGCATAACAGGAGAAGAATTATCCATATACAGCTGTTGTCGTTACCGCAGCCGCCTCCGAATCCGTTGTCGCCGCAGCCACCGCAGAAGAGAAGAAGAATGATGATAAGTGTGCAACTGTTGCATCCGCAGGAACCTCCGCAAGAAAGTCCGTTTCTTCCACAAGCACACTGTGTTGCTGATAAGTCACTCATGGTAAGCCTCCAATGATTTTGTTCATGGTATACCATATTCTGAGGCATGAAATGTGTTACAAAAAATTACGAAAAAATATCGTTTTAAAACTGAGATATAAATCAATCTTAATGCAGTCAATTCAATGTTCTAAAAAATGGGACGGTATGGTATAATGAGCGCAAGTGAGCCAACATGCTTGCATGATTGGTGAGCGGCGAATTGGATCATGATAGTTGCGACAGCAACGGAAAGCACCGTAGGTGCGAATCATGATATAGAGAACTCGCAATAAGGGGGAATCAGGCGAATCCCGGTGAAAAAACGGAGCCGTGCGCTGAATGTGCACGAATATCATCAAGTGTATTTTAAGGGGCAGTTGATGACAGGTAACAAGAAAATATATCAGAAAAAGGACAGGGGGAATAATAAGTTGTTATATCGCTGTGTAAATTGTGGCGGCAATGTTGTGTATGAGCCATCGAAGAAGATGATGATCTGCATGAGCTGTGGTGGCAGTGAGTGTCAGGAAGTAGTTCCGTCAAAGGAACCTATGGTCTGTGTGAATTGTGGTTCACAGATTCCATACACAGAGTTTCAGTCTGCGGGACGATGTCCGGCATGTGGTACATATCAGCTCAGGGATGATAAGGTCAGTTATCAGTATGGCGCGGATGCGGTGCTTCCATTTAAGATATCAAAGCACGAGGCAGAGGAAAAACTCAAAGAAGAATTTGGAAAGAAGTTGTTCCTGCCGGGATCGTTCCTTTCCCAGAAGACACTGGAACATCTCAAGGGAGTATATGTTCCATTTTGGATGTATGATTACGACTCAAATGTGGACTATCAGGCGGTTGGAACGAAGGTGAGAACCTGGACATCCGGAGACAAGAGGTACACAGAGACTTCATATTTTGATGTAGCAAGAAAGATACATGTCAACTACCAGGGAATCCCGGTTGATGCTTCCATAGCCATGGAGGATGGCATCATGGATCTCATGGAACCATATGATTATGCGGAGCTTATAAAGCATGACAATAAGTTTCTTTCGGGATTTGAGGCTGAGACATACAATATGCCGCCAGATCAGCTTGCATTCAGGGCACAGGAAAAAGCTGACAAGGCGAACAGGGGCTGGATACGTGAGTATACCAGCGGTTATGACACGCTCACAAGCGAGAGATTCACAAGCAACAACAGGCAGACCGGAACAAAGTTTGCACTCATGCCGGTATGGGTGTATGAGTACAGATTTCAGAATCAGAACTATAAGTTCTACGTGAACGGCCAGACGGGTAAATGTATCGGGACACCGCCTAGAAGCATAGGTAAGGCGGTCGGACTGACAGCCCTTGTTATGGCATCAGTATTTATCGGACTTGACGGATTATCATTGTTATTGGGGGTGCTGTAAATGAATAAAACATTAAAGAAATTCCTGATAACTATGTTTATAATAATGGGCATCGGTATCGTGTTTATTATTATGTATTTTGTGAAGTCCAGTGCAAATCTGAAGCATGATGCTAGAAACAACGAGGCTTGCAAGACAAATGAACGTCTGTTTGATTATGCAGACAAACTCACGGATTCACAGGAATCCACCATCAGGGCGGATATAGAAGCCATACAGGAAAAAGTAGGTATGGATTTCGTTATATTTATAGTAGACAGCAGCACAGATCTGTCAGATATTGGTATGTACATAGGTGACAGCTGGCAGCTGGCAAGTGATCTGTGTGACTATTACAGATTTGGCTGGGAGGCATGGCCTCAGGGATCTTATCTTGATGGATATGATACGAGCACAAGTGTCGTGATAGTTGCAAATTGGGATACTGGAGATCTTGGATATTCCACAGGCGGAAAGGCAAGGGACAGAATCAGCAACTCAAAGGCACAGAAGATAGTTGATTATGGATGCAAGATTCTTCGCGATGATCCTGTGGGAGGATTTGAGAGAATGATAAGCAAGACACAGAAGGCTATGGCTGGAAGTGGTCATGGAATCAACTTCCTGTCACCATTTATATGCTTTGTTGTTTCTCTTGTGCTTTCTATAATCTTCTTCTGCATCAACTATTCAAAGAAGGCTGGAAAGGACACGACGACAGCGTCCACATACAGTGACGGAAATGCACAGATCATTGACAGAAGAGATATATTTATAAGAAAGGAAGTTCACAGTGTCAAGATTCAGTCGTCATCTGACAGCTCTGGCGGTTCTGGAGGCGGAGGCGGTGGACACGGCGGTGCCAGTGGACATTTCTAAATAATCTGGAGACAATATGTTTAAGAACAAAAAGTTTGAATGTTATCTTTTAAAAAACAGAATACCTGGAGTAGTGCTGGCTGTCCTTATGACAGTGTTCATGTTGATGATGGCAGGGCGATTTGAACTGTTTAACAGACTTGACAGCAAGACATACAGGACACTCAATGAGATAGAGAGCATATCAAATCCATATGGCAGTGATGTTAAGATCACAGTTGATAGGGCGGACTACCTCGGATATGATTATTTTGTTGACTCGGAGAGACAGGGAAGCTATTACATTTGTCAGCAGGATGGGCGGTATGCGATACTTCTGTTAAAGAGCAATGATGACGTAGTACTCAATTATACTATAAAGGGAAGAATGATATCCGGAGGAAGTGAGTACTCATCGATCATAGATGGGATAACATCAGATATGGGGATTGCCGTAGCACAGCTTGAGACGAGAATGTATCCCCTCATAATAAGCGAGGTGGATTTCCCAAGGATATATTACAACATGATGCTCCTGGTGCTGATAGTGACAGTGCTTTGGTCTGTATATGTGATCGTCAGATGCATATACGAGGTGAGTTGCCCGTGGAAGGTACGCAGTGTCAGAGATGTTCTTGGAAAGCGGGCTGACAGGCAGACTATCAGAGATATAGACTCCCAGCTCAGGTATGAGATGTATTACGATCAGTATGGAATAGCTATAACGGACAAATACTTTGTTTGCCATGGGATGTGGCACACGGATGTGGTTGCGTTGGACAACATAGAGACATTCAAGAAGCTCAGGACATCCTCAAACATAGGATCAGGCAAAAAGAAGATATATAAGCTTCTCATGGTCGATGTGGATGGAGTTACATATGAGCAGGATTTTCGCTCGGAAAAAGACATCAATGAAGCTCTTTCATATCTGTCGGACGATAAGAGAGTTAAGAGATAGCAGTCAAAATGTAACTTGCAAGATAATATAAAAGCCAGTATAAAAGTCAATTTTAAATTGGGCATAGAACAATACCTATAGAACAATACCTAACCTATAGAACAAAAGGCGTCGCATGCGATATATAGATTGATTAAGATCTGAATTGCATGCGGCACCTTTTGTGCATAAAGCACATTTTCTGATAATACGGATTTATACGTCTAGCTTGTCCTGTTCCTCAAGAACTGCAGGATCCTCTGATGTATCGGAAAGTCCCATATACTCATCACCGATTACATCGGCACTCTTTGAGTCTGCCGCCTGGGCAACAGCACCGGTTGCCTCTGCGATGACGTCCTCAGTCTCTGCAACGGCCTCGGTCACAGCCTTGGCTGTCTCCTCGTCAGTTGCCTCTGAAGCGGCACTGATTGAAGCATCATTGCCTGAGATGGTGACGTCCGATGCGGAAGATTCGTCTTCACTCTCACCGTGAAGTGTGAAATACTCACGGTCTGCATCCTCCGGATGATCCATCTTGTCCTTTATAGTATCCTTGAGCTTGTCGTATTTGTCAGATACGGTATCCTTTGCTTTTTTTACTGTGTCTGAATCCTTTACCTTATGGTAAGTATCCTTCAGTGCTTCCTTTGCCTTCTGGACAGACTCAGAATCCTTTACTTTATGATATGTTTCTGAGGCTGCTGATGTTGCCTTTTGGACATTCTCATTTTCTTTTATCTTTCTGACGGCTTCAGAATCCTTAACCTTGTGATAAGAATCTGAAGCTGCTGCTTTTGCTTTCTTTATGGTGTCGTTTGATTCAACAGTCTGGTATGCTTTTGTGGCCTTGAGCTTGTCCTTAAAAAGGTAGCACACGCCGCCTGCGGCTGCGAGGGTAAGAGCTAATTTAGTTAAATTCTTCATAGTATATATCCCCTTTCTACTAATGTATATAACTTATCCATTTATTTTAATATGTATTCGCCTCAAATGCAATAATTCAGATATTAATATAGTGTGTAAATAACGTGAAGATTGTATAAAATTTCAGAGTTTATAGATGTTTTTCAGGAAGTTCATAGACATTTAATATTTGCGCATTATATATAGTATATGCTATATTCAAACATAGTGCTTAAAACTAAAAACGAAAGGGTGTTTGATCGTATGGAGAAATACAGAGAACAGTTGGATGATCTGAAAAAAGAAATAAAAGAACTTGAAGGAAGATCCACGACATATTCAGGCGTGAGATTTGTGAGCTTCATTGTAGCTGTGGCAGGACTTATCATAGGAATATACGACAGCAGGAGCGTGTTTATTGCCATAGGTATAGTGCTTGCAGTGGCGTTCATAGCCATGGTGTTTGTACATGGTAAACTCAGTGAAAAGCTTGAATATAAGAAGGCTGAGGCTGAGGTGCTGAGAAGGTATGTTGCCAGGTTCGGTGATGACTGGAAGAAGTTTTGTGAGAACGGAAGCGAATATTTGGGTAAGGATGATCTTTCTGCTAAGGATATGGATCTTCTCGGACAAAACTCACTGTTTCAGTTCATATGTACGGCCGGAACAGAGGAAGGACGACGCAGCCTTGCAAAGAGTATCAAAGATCCTGGATATGATATTGCGATGATAGGAAAACGTCAGGAGGCGATAAAGGAGCTTGGCGAAAAGGATGATTTTTCACTTGCCTTTGAGACTCTTGGTGTGAAGGCCGGAATGGGAAAAAAGAAGAAATATACAGCAGACGAGTTTGTCGCATACTGCAGCAGTGATGACCATATACCGGGGATATTCAATATGCTTAGATTTGTGTTCCCACTTATAACTGTGGTACTTTTTGTGCTCGGCATCATGAACAGGATAAATATCGGATGGACGCTTGTGTCATTCTTTGCCGTACTGCTGTTTTCGTGGCTGTTTTCAGGCGTTGCGGGACAGGCGGTAATGCCGATGATATCATTTGGATATGTCCTTGATGACTATATCAACATGTTTGAACTTATATCCAGAGAGCAGTTTGAAAGTGAGCTTCTCTGCGATATCAGAGAAAATCTTTCTCAGGATTCAGGAGCGCTGGCAGCGATAAAGAAACTCAGATCCATAAGTGCAGCGTTCAATATCAGATACAATCCTATAGTTCATCAGCTCCTCTGCGGACTTACGATGTGGGACTTCCATATCGGCAGTATGATGGACAGATGGAAGAAGGACAATGGCCAGGATGTCGCAGGATGGATAAAGGCTGTTTCTGACATGGAGGAACTTATGTCATTTACAGTCCTCACCAGAACAAGGGATGTGGTGTATCCACAGGTTGGAGACAGTGCAAATGTGCATGTTGAGGCGAAGGGGATGAGACACCCACTCATAGCGCCTGAGGTGGTTGTTGAAAATGATGCAAGCTTTAAGGGTGGCGCGGCGATAATAACGGGAAGCAATATGTCTGGAAAGACTACATTCCTCAGAACACTGGGAATCAACCTTGTGCTCGCATATGCAGGGGCGCCGGTGTGCGCTGAATACATGGAGACTGATGTCATGAAGATATTTACTTCGATGAGAGTGACGGATGATGTAAGCAATGGTATCTCTACATTTTATGCGGAGATTCTTAGAATAAAGACTATGGTGGAGTACCGCAAAGAGAATAAGCCGATGCTGTGCCTGATAGATGAGATATTCAAGGGTACTAACTCGGCGGACAGGATAGTTGGAGCAACACAGGTCATCAGGAAGCTTGCTGCGGCAAATTCAATGACACTGGTGTCCACCCATGATTTTGAACTGTGCGATCTCAAGGCGGAGGATGGAACACCTGCGGTGAACTATCACTTTGAGGAGTATTACGAGGGTGACCAGTTAAAGTTCGACTACAAGAAGAAGGATGGAAGGTGTACCACGACAAATGCCATGGCGATACTTCATATGGCTGGACTTGCCTGACGAAAAGCACGGTAAAAATGCACAAAAATGCGAAAAATATTAGTGACTATATTTTTGAGTAATTATGCACAATGACAATTATCAGTAATAACCAAAAACTTTGTTGAATGATTTTACCAAATATGATATATTTGGAGTAGTGATTTTATGGGGAATGCCATAGGAATATTTCGTTAGATATAAAAAAAAATAATAACAGACGTGAAAAGATGCGTTAAACAACTTACACAACAACAAACGCAACAAACAAAGGAGGTTGACATATTATGTTACCAGCAAATATAGGACAGGCGGGGGATAATGCATTATCTATTGCTGCATCCAGCAATAAGGGAACTCTTATTCGTTATCTGAATGATCAGGTAGAAGACGGATTTTATACACTGGTTATAGACAGCTTAAAGGATTCCAATTTTGATCTGTCAACTATGACAGTTGACGATGAGGTACGTGCCCAGTGTACAAAGCTGTATGAGCTTGCTGAGTTCGTGGACTTCAATATAAAGGCGACTGGTCACTATGCGATTGAGGAGTGGATAGAGCCACTGTTCAGATTTGTATATGGCGATATAGACCCAACTGATATCGATACACCTGTATCAGCTACTGGTGTGTACAGATACAGTGTGTGGCTGCTCTATTTGTTGCAGCTAGAGAAGATCCCGGAGTGTATGAAGCTCATAGGAGACAAGATCGCACCACTTCTCATCAACATTTCATATCAGATACTTGAGGATGATGACAGACCAAAGAACTTCGACAAGGCACTTCTTGGCTACCTTGATCTCATCAATGTAGTTATGGAGATGGATATATCCGCTGACGATATCGGTTCAGATTCATATATCAACAACCTTGAAGTCCTTTATGATTATGTTATAGAGGATGCACATGCACCTAACGATTATAAGATACAGCTGTCTATCAATCTGTTCTCAATATATATTGCAAACAAGCAGTATGAGAAGGCATTCCAGTTCTATGGATTGAATGCAGAGTACATACCTATAGATAACCTGTCGGTATACTCTAATTTCAAGGAGCTCATTAAGAATGTTACAAGCACAGAGGCTGCCAAGATACTTAGCAGCAAGGTGGCTTCAGAGATATCCAAGCAGGAAGTATACAATAAGAGAATAGATTCATTACTCAATGAGACCTGCGCATTTACAAAGAAGGTATATCAGGCTATCGAGAATGAGCCAGAGGTCAAGAAGGTACTTCAGACACTTGGTTCAGGAGCGCAGCTCAGTGGACGCCAGAACATACCAGAGGGAGCATACGAGTACAACAAGCTCTTCATTGAGTGTGGAATAAAGGCATATGTCAACTCTGATATAACACAGAAGTCATATGAGGAGAAGTATGAGAGCCTGGAGATTCTCTCAAAGGCACTCAATGTTCTGTTCGAGGGATACAGCCTTTATGAGGTATCCAACAAGATAGAGGATCAGTACATAGAGCTTACATGGTGTTGCAACTTCCTGAATGCCAACCCTGCAATGCTCAAGGCATTCTTTAGCGTAAAAGAGAAGATCAAGGTATTCGATGTAAGAAAGAAGTCAATTGTAGAGAAGAACAACAAGAACAAAGAAGTTTACTCAATGCTTGACAACAGACAGAAGATACTGCTCTTCATGGCAGCAGAGGATATGGTTGTCAACGGACTCAACAGCACAAAGAAGATGGTACTTGCATCAAGCTATGATATCAACACAGCAAAGAAGTACCTTCACGATACATATGTTAGAACAACTCTTCCAGAGAAGTACAAGGAGGAGAATGAGCAGGGTGGCGGCGGATTGTTCGGCAAGAAGCAGCAGGCTATGCCAGCGGATCTTGTATCATTGTGCAAAGCAGCTGTGGTTGAGGAGATGCTTTGTAAATCAGAGTTCCTGTATCATCAGCATACACTCAAGGGGCTTGACAAGCCAACCGCAGAGGAGATGACATATTCCGTTGCATGTCTTATCAAGTGTATAAACCACATGATAAATAAGAAGAGCAAGGCAGCAGCTGCACCTAACAAGAAGGTCATAATCACAAAGACAGGTAAGGTTATAGAGCTCAATGATGAGTCAGGACAGGCACCAGATAAGCAGGAGTCAGGAATCATCGAGGCTATAGAGAACATAGTTGTTCAGCTTAAGGACAAGAGCGAGAGCAATGTGAAGTATGTCAAAGATTACATTGAGGATCTTCTGAATACTCTTATGAAGTATAATTGGGATATGAATGTACAGCTTGACGAGTTCTCAGGTGAGGAACTCAGAAACAAGGCGTTCACAGTTATCAAGAAGCTCAACTATGATCTTCTCAGATAATAATATATAGCATACAATAAAACCACCGGAATGGCATTGTCTGATCAGATCAGCCGTTCTGGTGGTTTTTGTTTTGCAGGCAGCGAAAAAAATATATAATACCACGGGTTTGTTCAGTGAATGTCTGTTAGTACTGGAAAAAGTCAACACTATATGCTAGAATAGATTGGATTTGAAAAAAGATAAGATCAGGAGGATTAGAAATGGCAAAATTCATTAAGACACCAGTAAAAGGTATGTGTGATCAGCTTCCGGCTGATATGAGGCTGAGAGAGCATGTGCTTTCAATGATAAAGACAAGTTATTCCAGATTTGGATTTACACAGATAGAGACTCCTGTTATGGAACATATAGAGAACCTGACGAGCAAGCAGGGCGGCGACAACGAGAAGCTTATCTTCAAGGTTATGAAGAGAGGAGCGGATCTTGCCAGAGCTATAGATGCAGGTAAAGGAGAACTGGCGGACAGCGGACTCAGATATGATCTGACACTCCCTCTTTCGAGATACTATGCAAACAACAAGGAACAGCTTCCAAGTCCTTTTAAGGCACTCCAGATCGGACCGGTATTTCGTGCGGATCAGCCTCAGAAGGGCAGATTCAGAATGTTTACACAGTGTGACATAGATATTCTTGGAGACAACACAAACCTTGCAGAGATAGAGCTTGTGGCAGCCACATCAGATATGCTCTCAGGGATATTCTCAGAGGTTGGTATAACAGATTTCACGATCCACATCAACGACAGGCAGATACTCCGCGGAGCAGCAAAAAACGCAGGCTTTGCTGAAGACGACATAGCATCGATACTTATAAGTCTTGATAAGTATGACAAGATTGGCCTCGACGGAATAAGAGCAGAGCTTACAGAAAATGGATACGATGCTGCCATGGTAGACAAGTATCTCGAGATATATCAGAATCTTGGAGATGTCAGCTGTGCAGCTTTCTGTAAGGACATCAATGAGAACTGTCTTGATCCAAAGGTGGTTTCAAACATGGATGAGATCATCTCAAGTGCCAGAACAATGGTTGCAGATGGCGTTAAGATCGTATTTGATCCTACTCTTGTAAGAGGAATGGGATATTACACAGGTCCTATATTTGAGGTTACTATTGATGATTACAATTTCTCCATCGCAGGTGGCGGAAGATATGACAAGATGGTGGGAAATTTCTGTGGACAGGATGTTCCCGCAACGGGATTCTCAATTGGATTTGAGCGAATCATCACTATTCTTAAGGACAAGCTGGACAACGGATATAAGATAGATGCTGACAATGTTGCAATCCTCATCCACAAGGATGTAACTCTTGACAAGAAGCTTGAGATATTCAAGGAGGCGAAGGAGCTTCGCCAGGCTGGCAGGACAGTCACAATACAGATGATGAGAAAGAACATGAAGCAACAGATAAACATGCTTGAGGCAGAGGGATACACTGAGTTCAAGAAGGTGTATAACGACTGATTCTGAGAGCAGTCGGGTGATAATATAAAAATGGGCTGACACTTAAATGACCGGTTGATCGTTTAGTCACAGCCCATTTTTATTTTGTCTTTTATCTTACAATGCCGTGTTTCTTTTTGAAGTAGGCTATAAACGGTTTTTCAATGATCCTTTTCAGAGTTATCTGAATCTCTTCATGGCTGGTGTCTATAGGTTTTACAAGTATTGTGTGTATGCCAAGACTAGCGCTTCCGATTATATCTGTATATATCTGGTCGCCTACAGCTAGGGTGTTTTCTACGGTGCAGCCAATCTCGTCCATAGCGCGTATGTAACCCTTCTTGGAAGGCTTTCCTGCCTTGTATATGTAATTTACCTTCATCTTTTTGTTAAATGTGGCAACTCTTGGTTCCTTGTTGTTTGAGACTAGGCAGACCTTGAAACCGATGGCTTTCAGCTGTTCCATGAGCTGTATGGCTCGTGAGGTTGCCGGTTCATTGTGCCGCACGAGTGTGTTGTCAATGTCAAACAGAATACCCCTGTAGCCCATATCGTAGTATTTTTTGAAATCTATTTTGTAGGTGGATGAGTAATATTCATCCGGCAGAAATCTTATCATATACAATCCTCCAGTTTAAGCGTTGGAATCAATCGTGAAACATTATACCATAAGTGGAGTGGCGCGTGTATAAGCACTTAATAAAATTATAAAATGCCTTATCCGCGCACTTTCATGTTTTTAATTTCCTGCAAAACATGTATAATAGAAATAATAAGTTTCTGGTATAAGAAAATATTATTATGATCATATCGAAAACATATGACAATGGATAACTGTGTCGTAGACATGGATTGGAGGGGGATTACAATACACGGGGCATATGTAATAAGAAAAGAGAAAAATAAATATTTGCTGGACGTTATCAGCCCGTATGAGGCTTTATACTGCTCTGTGTTTGGGGTACAGGCTGACACTCTGTCGTATTCTCAGGATGGCATGTGCAGGCGTATGTTTGATGAGCTTATCCAAAAGCTCAACTACAGAGAGCGTACGGTTATAAGCGAACTGTACGGTTACGGCCGTGAGAGGCGAAGTATATCAGATATAGCGGCAGAACTTGAGTGCGATACCGATGAGGTTGATAGGCTTAAGGACAGCGCTCTGGGAAGGCTTAGGGATCCGGATAACTACATATATCTGGAGAAGAGATGGTACTCTGGAAATGACATTACGAACACAGAGAATGAGCTGGATTACAAGGGGAAGCTTCAGACTGAGATACTCAGATATCTTTCGGGGCAGAACACAGATATAGATTATATAACTGCTGTGATGAAGAGAAACAACATTTCTGTGAAAAGGGTGTATAGGAATGTTCCTGCGGCTGAACCGGGCGGTGACAGATTTGAAGCCATATTTGCGGGAAAGAAGAATATAGATGAGACCATAAAGGCTCTGAGAGAGTTCAAGATATCGGCAAAGCCAGTGGAGAGCATCAGAAAGAAAAGAACTCAGAGGGGAAATATAGAGACCGTGCTCATATCGCAGGATGGCGTGGAGCAGGCATATAAGTACAGTGGCCTGAGCGATGAGGATGTGGCAGAGTGTGTGTACCATGTTCTGACTGACAGTGAGGAGGGGCATGGATGCATATTGGATTTCAATATACCAGACAGTCTCATGGGACTTTTGCTCTTGCGTGGATATCTGTATCTTGGAAGCCTTGTGGACGATAGGGAGGATATATACCGCGGACTTTCGGATGCGGGTTTTGATACGCAGGCTGAAGAGTTCTCCAAATTTGCAGACAAGGCCGAGGTGTATATCGCAGACAGGACGCACGCATCGATGACTTTTGTGGTGGTTCCGCCTGATGCCGCGCGGCAGATCTGCGACGACGATCCGGTGGATTATCATGAGCTCCTGTCAAGTGCAGAGGCTGTGAACAGGGAATTTGCAGTCATGCTCATAAGAAATGCGAAGAGGGAGTTCGCGGATTTTGCTGGACTTACAGTGACGGAAGCTGCACGGAATAAGCTTCAGACTATGGGAAAGTTAATGGCGGATGACACACCGGCGGATGCGGTGTAGTGTGGCGCTAAAAAGGAGGAATAACGAAAATGGGATTGGTTATGGTCAATATAGTAAGCCTGATCATGTTTGGCCTGGTCATCGTGATGTTCGTTTTGGCAGACAGCATAGGAGGCATAGCGATAGGTATCGGACTCAGTCTGATATGGCTGGTGTTTACCATTGCGGCAAATATACATATACTCAAGGGAAGACGGTCAACGGAGAAGCTTAAGGACAGTGCCAGGGGGCACATGTTTGATGCCCAGATAGAGAGGCTCAACAGACAGTATGAGAGTATAATGTCTAGAGAAGAATACTTCCATAAGAATGTTGAGGAGGGTAGCGGAGTCCGCAATCTGTATGAGGATATAAAGGAGCAGGCGCAGAGTAATATGGACAGTGCGATAGGATTTATACAGACGTATGATTATTATACAAGACCTCAGCCTGTGTATCTGGATAACCTGTGCAGACAGGGGGATGAGTTGGTGAGAAAGTTTAATATTCTAGTTGAAAAGATGGTGGATATAGACACCAATCTCAGTACGCTGGATATGAAGTATGTTGACGATGTAATAGAGTGCATGAACAATATGAGACAGAATACAGGCAGTCAGGGCATGAGTTGACACACATAAAAAGGAGGAAGAAATGGATAAGAGGACAAAAGGGATAGTGACAGTTGGAGTGCTGATGATCATAGTCATGGTGGCGGTGATCATCGGTGTTGTTGTAAAACGTGCGGGTAACATATCGTCTGGAGGTGGCGGTATATCCGGTACAAAACAGGACATGACACTTGATGAGATGTATAATGAGCTGGATGTGGAGCAGGCAACTCCTGTAAAGGGCACAGTTACCCTGGATACGCCGGATCTCTATGATGAGCTTCCAGAGATTGACAAGTATCCATTGTCAGTTGAGGGAAGTGGAGATGTCGATATAGAGATATTCACATCGGGAGAGAAGGCCGGAAAGGACAATGATTCGTGGCTTATAGATGTGGCTTCATCGTTCAACTCATCAGATGTGAAGACATCAGATGGAAAGACGGTGTCCATGAGCGTACGTTCGGTGCCGTCCGGAACGGCTGCAGACTATATCATATCAGGCAAATATCTGCCGGATCTCTATACACCGAGCAATACGCTGTTCGGCGAGTATGCAATATCAAACAACGGTAGCCTTGAACTCTATGCTGACAGGCTGGTAGGAAATACTGCCGGGATCCTTGTTAAGAAGGACAGTGGCTACACCACAGCCGACGAAGTTATAAAGGCTGTACAGGACAACAAGATAACTATGGGATACACAAACCCTCAGACCAGTGCTACAGGACTCAACCTGCTCCTCACACTGCTTCGGGGCGGAGATGACAATTTTACTAAGTTCAATGCAAATATACCATACGTTGCATATACGACACAGCAGATGAGAGACAGTGCATCAAACGGAACTCTCGACGCCATGCTGTCAGAATACCAGGCATATATCAATGATAACAATCTCACATCGATGTATGACTTTATCGCATTTGGAGTGCGACATGACAATCCGGTGTATATATGCAATAAGTCGGGAAAGACTGCTGCAGAGCTTGAGGGTGTTAAGCTTGTGGTAGATTATTGCAAGAGCGATGAGATGCAGAAGATAGCAGCCCAGAAGGGATTTAATGCCAATGACGATTACACATCAGCAGAGGAGTTTTCGGGTGCGCAGGTCACACAGGGTCTTAAGACTTACAAGAAGACAAAGGATAATGGAAAGGATATAATTGCTGTGTTTGTGGCTGACTGCAGTGGTTCCATGGACGGAGATCCTATGAACCAGCTCAAGAACAGTCTGACAAATGGAGCGCAGTATATCAATGATAATAATTATGTCGGTTTGGTTAGCTATTCAAATTCAGTTACGATCGAGGTTCCAATAGCACAGTTCGATCTCAACCAGAGATCGTATTTCCAGGGCGCAGTGAACAATCTGATTGCTTCTGGCGGAACTGCCTCATATGATGCGGTGGTGGTTGCCGTGAAGATGATAACAGAGGCAAAGGCTCAGCATCCGGATGCCAAGTGCATGCTGTTTCTTCTTAGTGATGGATATGCAAACAACGGATATTCAATGGACGAGATAACCTCAGCACTCAGGACATCTGGAATACCGGTTTACACCATAGGTTATGGAGATGACGCGGATACAGGTGAGCTTGCAAGGCTGTCAGGTATAAATGAGGCTGCGTCAATCAACGCCGACAGCGATGATATTATTTACAAGATAAAGAGTTTATTTAATTCACAGCTTTAAAAAATAGTTGCATTCCTGATATAGATGGACTACAATATAGACGTTTTAAAACGGACTTTCAGGTAATTGTTTTAAAACTGCTGGAATTTATGACAACTTAATACGATGATGATCTTCGGGGGTGAGTGCAATTCTCCACCGACGGTGTTTGGGGTAGCCCATAAGTCCGTGAGCCGTAAGGCATGATCCGGTGTGATTCCGGAACCGACAGTATAGTCTGGATGAGAGAAGTATTATATATTTTGTTAAACAGCATCTGTGATGTGATTTTTATGTGACATGGTGCGAAAAAACCTCGGAGATATTCTTCGAGGTTTTTTTGTTGGGAAGGTGAGCGAATGATAGACAATCATATAGATGATGAGTTTAATCTGGCATACATGAGACGCGCAATTGAACTTGCGAAAAAGGGAACCGGCGCGGTGAATCCGAATCCGCTTGTGGGCGCGGTTATCGTGAAGGCTGGGAGAATCATAGGCGAAGGCTATCATGTGAGATACGGTGAGCTTCATGCAGAGCGCGCTGCATTTGCCAGCTTGGCTGATCCTGCGGAGGCAGAGGGAGCTGTCATGTATGTGACGCTTGAGCCGTGCTGCCACTTCGGCAAACAGCCGCCTTGTGTAGATGCGATCATAGAACATAAGATCAGAAAAGTGTATTGTGGCTCTGATGATCCAAATGCGATGGTAGCAGGAAAGGGATTTAGGAGACTACGTGATGCCGGAATAGAGGTGTATACGCATTGCTTGAAGGATGAGTGCGATGCGTTAAATGATATATTTTTCAAGTATATCATAGCTAAGAAGCCGTATGTGACAATGAAGTATGCCATGACGATGGATGGCAGGATAGCTACACATATTGGGGCAAGCAAATGGATAACAGGCGAAGCTTCAAGGGCATATGTGATGGAGCTCAGGAACAGGCATAAGGGCATAATGGCGGGCATAGGAACAGTGCTTGCGGATGATCCGATGCTTACATGCAGAATAGAGAATGGCATAGACAGGGATACTGATAATGTCAGAAATCCGATCAGGATAATATGTGACAGTAAACTCAGGATCCCGGAGGATTCCAATATCGTACAGACTGCCGTAGAGATCGAAACAATAGTGGCGACAACGCCTGATGGTGCAGCGGATACAGCAAAATGTGACAGGCTGAGAGAAAAAAGTGTAAGCATCATAGAGACGGACAGCACAGACGGGAATGTGGATCTCGGACAGCTCATGGATATACTTGGCGGAAAGGGCATAGACGGAATACTGCTTGAGGGCGGCGGAGAGCTCAACTACAGCATGGTATCAGAAGGACTTGTGGATGAGGCATGTGTGTTCATTGCTCCAAAGATATTTGGCGGTGAGGGCAAATACAGTCCTGTATCAGGAACGGGTGTTGATGTGCCTGCTGATGCGCATATGTTCAGACTTGAAGAGGTCAGAAGATTTGATGAAGATGTGATGCTCAGATACAAAAAGGTTTAGGAACTCCCGAAAATGGATCAAGTGAATGAATCTGTTACGGACCGGATTAGAAAAAGAATTCTGAGGTCCGTTACATGATATAGAAAAGAGGTCATACATGTTCACAGGAATAGTTGAAGAAATAGGTACTATAAGAAAGATAGATAAAGGTGTAAGCTCCTGCAGTATCACGGTGCAGGCGGGCAAGGTGCTCCAGGGAAGTCAGGTTGGAGACAGTATAGCGGTAAATGGTGTATGCCTCACTGCAACCAGCATATCTGGCAATATCTTTACTGCGGACGTTATGCCGGAGACGCTGAGGCGAAGCGGACTCGGACAGCTTACTGGTGGCAGCAGAGTGAATCTTGAGCGCGCTATGGCGGCCGGAGGAAGATTTGGTGGACATATCGTGTCGGGGCATATAGATGGAACCGGAACGATTAGGGAACTCAAGAGGGAGGACAATGCAGTGTGGGTGACTATAGACTGTTCTCCGAAGATACTCAGATACATCATTGAAAAGGGCTCGATAGCGATAGATGGAATAAGTCTTACGGTTGCATACGTCGACGATACTTGCTTTAAGGTGTCGATCATTCCGCACACGGCGGGGGAGACGACACTGCTCGACGGCAAGCCTGGAAAGGTGGTTAACCTTGAAAATGATGTGGTTGGAAAGTATGTTGAGAAATTGCTTGCGCCATACAAAGGTGACGATGTGGATGGAAAGCTTTCAAATGGAAAGGCTTCAAATAGATCAGGACTTGATATGAAGTTCCTGGTAGAAAATGGATTTATGTAGACAGATATTTTAAGGAGGTAGAGTGATGAGTTTTGAATTCAACTCGATAGAGGAGATAGCCGCTGATCTTGCGGCAGGCAAGCCGGTTGTCATGCTTGACAACGAGGACAGAGAGAATGAGGGCGATGTCATCTGTGCGTCAGAATTTGCTACAACAGAGAATGTCAACTTCATGGCAAAGTGGGCGAGAGGTCTCATATGCATGCCTATGGATGCCTCGTATGCGGATAAGCTGAATCTCCCACAGATGTGCATAACAAATACAGATAACCACTGTACAGCATTTTCGGTGTCGGTGGATCATGTGGACACAACCACAGGAATCTCAGCAGAGGAGAGAGGCTACACAGCCAGAAAATTTGTGGATGAGAATGCAAAACCGGATGACTTCAGAAGACCGGGACACATGTTCCCACTCCAGGCTGTTGCAGGCGGAGTCATAGAGAGAAATGGACACACAGAGGCGACAGTGGACCTCATGAAGGTTGCAGGACTCAAGCCTTGCGGACTTTGCTGCGAGATCATGAAGGACGACGGAACCATGGCGAGAAAGGATGACCTTGTGGAGTTTGCAAAGGTTCACGGCCTTAAGATATCGACCATAGAGAAACTTGTCCAGTACAGAAAAGAGCATGAAGTATTTGTTGAGTGTGTGGCTAAGGCAAAGCTTCCTACAAAGTATGGTGAGTTTACGATCTGCGGATATATCAACAAGCTGAACGGTGAACATCACGTGGCACTCACAATGGGGGATATTGCGGATGGCGAGCCTGTTCTCTGCCGTGTGCACAGCGAGTGTCTCACAGGTGACTGTTTCGGTTCACAGAAGTGTGATTGCGGTCAGCAGCTTGATGCAGCCATGAAGGCTATCGCCAAGGAAGGCAGAGGTGTGCTTCTGTATATGAGACAGGAGGGCAGAGGAATAGGCCTTATCAACAAGATAAAGGCATATGCGCTTCAGGATCAGGGACTTGACACCGTTGAGGCAAATCTCAAGCTCGGTTTCCCTGATGATGCCAGAGATTATACCATAGGAACACAGATACTCGTGGATCTCGGAATCAGACAGATCAGGCTGCTCACCAACAACCCTCTCAAGGTATATGGTCTTGCGGGCTACAATCTTGAGATTGTCGAGAGAGTTCCGATAGAGATAGAGCCAACCAAGTTCGACGCATTTTATCTCAAGACCAAGAAAGAGAAGATGGGTCATATGTTAAATGATGTATAATATTTCACAAGGAGGGGCCCGCGTAAGCGGGAGGTTTCCTTGTGAAGCACGCAGACGCTGCGCGCAAGCGCCTTTTCATGCGTCTGCTCCATAGAACAAGGAGGGGCCCGCGTAAGCGGGAGGTTTCCTTGTGAAGAATGGAAGCGCACTGATGTGCGCGCAGGTCATCAAGCGGTGCTTGACGACATATCACGCAGACGCTGCGCGCAAGCGCCTTTTCATGCGTCTGCTCCATATAATAAGGAGGATGAATTAGATGAATAAGGTAGAAGGAAAATTAGTAGCAAATGGAGCAAAGATAGGCATAGTAGCAGCTAGATTTAATGAGTTCATAGTTTCAAAGCTTGTCAGCGGTGCAGAGGATGCACTTCTCCGTCACGACGTAAATGCAGACGATATCACAGTAGCCTGGGTACCGGGTGCATTTGAGATACCTGTAGTTGCAAAGAAGATGGCGGCAAGCGGAAAGTATGATGCGGTTATATGTCTTGGCGCTGTTATCCGCGGTGCGACAAGTCACTATGATTATGTGTGCAACGAGGTTTCAAAGGGGGTTGCATCTGTATCACTTGAGACAGGCGTACCTGTAATGTTCGGCGTTGTGACAACAGAGAACATAGAGCAGGCTATCGAGCGTGCAGGAACAAAGGCAGGCAACAAGGGCTACGACTGCGCTATGGGAGCACTTGAGATGATTGACCTTATAAAGCAGTTGTAATGCGGACGGTTAAAAATGCGGTACAATGCAGCATGCTGATGCGTGTATAGGTTATTGCGCTTACGCGCAAGTCAACGCGCGAAAACTTAATGCGTACAGAATATACAGGCACGTGTAGTTATAATACATGTGCCTGTAAATATATGACAGGATGGATATAATATATGAAGAACACAGACAGGAAGATATTATTCTTTGATGTAGATGGAACACTTATAACCGAAGATGGACGCAGATACTTTCCGGATAGTGCAAAGCGCGCCCTAGCCCAGGCCAGAGTAAATGGACATCTGGTGTTTATAAACACAGGAAGAGTGTACTGCAATATCACTGAGGAGATAAAGTCTGCGGGATTTGACGGATTCGTGTGTGGATGTGGAACGTCCATATATTATGATGGAAAGGAATTGTTTCACAATGATGTGAGCAAGGATGTGTGCCGGGATATAGCATATGTATGCCGTAGATACGATATGTATGGAATGTATGAACACCGGGATAAGGTGTATGTTGACGGACAGAAGATGGACAATGAGCTCCTTGCCGAGATGGTAAGATATTTCCGTTCAAATGGAATATTTGTAGGGGAGGATGTAGATTCGGATGATTTTGAATTTGACAAGTTCTGCTGCTGGATCCCCGAGGACAACAAGAAAGTTCCTGAATTTCGCGAGTATGTTTCGGGAAACTTTGACTATATAGACAGGGGACGCGATTTCTGTGAGATCGTGCCGAAGGGATTCAGCAAGGCTACCGGAATAAAGTATCTGCTCGATTATTTTGACATCCCGCTGGAGAATGCTTATGCATTTGGTGATGGCAACAATGATGCACCTATGTTATTATATTGTCCAAACAGTATAATCATGATGAAAGGTCCGGAGGAACTCAAAAAGCAGGTCATGATGGTGACGGACGATGCGGAGAACGATGGAATATACAATGCCATGGTTAAACTGGGGATAATATAGTTTAAGAGATTTAGGAGATTAGAGATTGATGGAAGAACAGGAAGAGTACAAGAAGGTCACGCTGATAGACCAGTTGGCGATCGCGGTAAGCAGCCCTAAGAATTACAAACATCTCACAAAGCTGAAGGCCGGCAGACTGGTCTGGTTCGTTGTGATACTTTCGTTTCTGCTTGCGTTCATTGAATTTGGAATTGACGCAATATTCTGGACAGCCAAGGTTGGAGGATTCAGAAATCTTGCGGAGAATGTGATACCGGCGTTTTCCTATGAAGATGGGAAGATGAGCATAGAGAGGGATATACAGGTTGCGGTTGGAAATGGAAATCTGTATATCAATACGGAGAATGCAGAGGTAGATTTGAACGAAATGACGACAGATGGAGCATATGTCGCCATAGGCAGTGAAAATGTCACTGTAGGAGTTGTGAGTGGCGGAAAAGGCTATGAGTACATGGTGACTCCTATAAAGTATTTTATGCTGCCTAATGGTTTTAATAATGCTTCTCTGGCTGCCTGTGCACCGATATTTTATGTGTATATGTTTGTTATGTTCATGTTTGTGATGATAGGATGTGCTGGAAGACAGTTGCTTTTGGCACTGTTGTTTAGTATCGTTGGCAACTCATTTGCGAAGCATTTGAATACACGGTTGACGTATGGAAAAGTGTTTACGATATGCGTGTATGCACAGACTCTGGCAATGCTGCTGCTGTCGGTGAATACTGCTGTAGATTACATGATATCTTCATTTATCCTGTGGATGGCGGCGATGATGATATCAATGGTATTTATGAACAGAGCAATCATGGCACATGTGAGCGGTGACATACCACCCGGAGATATATTCTGACAGGAGTATGCGTACAAGCTGGAAAACAGATATTGATTGAAGATCTTAGTTGAAGATCTTAGTTAAAGAGGTGTAAATGCATGGAGATAGAGAGAAAATTTCTTGTGGCGGATATTCCGCTTGAACTGGACAGATATCAGGTAAAGCACATGGAGCAGCTATATGTTTCAACGAGACCGGTCATAAGGATACGGAGAAGCGATGACAAGAGGGTACTCACGGTGAAGTCGAAGGGACTGCTGTCTAGACAGGAATTTGAGATGGAGATAGATGAGAATGAGTATCAGAATCTCAGATTAAAGGCTGAGGGCAATGTGATAGAGAAGGACAGATATATAATACCTGTCACAGACACAGAGGGTACCTGCGGGGATTGGTCGGTGGACGAGAAGCTTTGCATAGAGCTTGATGTGTTCCACGGCATATTTCAGGGACTGGTGTATGCTGAGGTAGAATTCCCGTCAGAGGAGGCAGCTGAGGCATTTACAGCTCCAAAATGGTTTCTGAGGGATGTCACAGGTGAGGGCATGTATCAGAACAGTGCGCTCAGCAGCATGGATGAGAGCGATATAGAAAGGTTTATAGAAGATGCGTATAGATTATAGGAAGATCAAAAGGAGGAAAGTATCATGAAGGCGAGAATGTTATTTGCAACCGGATATGAGGAGGTCGAGGCGCTCACTGTTGTGGATATACTCAGGAGAGCGGGAATAGAGTGTGCAATGGTGGCAGCAGACGATTCTGAAGCTGTCACAGGGGCACATGGAATTTGTGTCAGCATGGATGAGAAGCTGTCAGAGATAAGTGGTGAGTGTGATATAGTCATACTTCCGGGAGGAATACCTGGAGTTCCAAACCTTAAGGCGAATCCAAAGGTAGAGGCTCTTGTGAAGAAACAGAATGACAGAGGTGCGTATGTTGCAGCTATATGTGCAGGACCTACAGCTCTCGGAGCATTTGGTGTGCTTGCCGATAAGAAAGCTACATGCTATCCTGGATGCGAGGGACAGCTCATGGCAAAGACACACAGCACAGATCCTGTGGTTGTGGACGGCAATGTAATAACCAGCAGAGGAGTGGGAACAGCCATAGATTTTGGCCTTAAGATAGTTGAGGTCATGATTGACAAGACGATTGCCGATGATCTTGCTGAAAAGATCGTATATAAAAGATAGATTATACATAGATAGTATAAGATAAATGGTATATACAGGAACAAACAATGAATATAAGAATATCAGTTAGAAGCCTTGTGGAATTTATATTTCGCAGCGGTGATATAAGTGATAGCAGCAGCGGGGCTCTGCCTGTAGAAGCGATGAATGCGGGAAGCAGGATTCACAGAAAGCTTCAGAAACGGGCAGGGTCTTATTATGCTTCTGAGGTACCATTGAAGATCACCTCGGAGTGTGGCGGACATGTCATAACTGTGGAAGGCAGGGCTGATGGGATAATAGACAGGCGCGGGACTGCCCGGGAGGCTGATGGGATAGCCGCCGACAAAGGCGGAGAGCAGCCTGATGAAAATAAAATACAGATCGCACCTGCTGTGCATGAGCCGGATGTGCTGGCGGAGAATGAGGATGAAGGACATGTCATGGATATGGTGCGTGGATACGAGGTCAACTTTGGCGAGAGCGATGTGATGATAGATGAGATCAAAGGTGTCTACAGAAATCTCGATGATGTGGAGGAGCCGCTCAGAGTTCATGTTGCACAGGCCATGTGTTATGCATATATATATGCCAGGGAAAAGCAATATGATGATATAGATGTGAGAATAAGTTATGTCAACCTTGATAGCGAAAAGGAGAAGTTCTTCAGGAGAAACTATAGATTCGGGTACCTTGAGGAGTGGTTCGCGTCAATGACTGGGAAACTTGCCATATGGCTTGATATGGTAGAGAAGCACATATGTCTCAGGGATGAGTCCATTGTGGATATGGAGTTTCCGTTTGAGTATAGAAAAGGCCAGAAAGAGATGGCACTCTATGTGTACAAGGCGATAGAGAAGAAGGGGAATCTGTACGTTCAGGCACCTACTGGCATAGGAAAGACCATGGCGGCTGTCTATCCGACGATAAAATCATTTGTCCAGGGAGATGTGAGCAAGCTGTTCTATCTGACGGCCAAGACAATTGCCCACACGGTTGCCAGGGGGGCCATACAAAAGCTCATGGACAGGGGACTGGAGTTTAAGACGGTTATCCTGACAGCGAAGGAGAAGATATGTTTGCAGGACGAGATGGACTGCAATCCGGCGCTCTGTCCTTACGCAAATGGACATTTTGACAGGGTAAATGAGGCTCTGTATGATCTTGTGTCAAATGAAAGCATAATAGACCGTGAGATTGTGAGGCGCTATGCTGAAAGATATCAGGTGTGCCCGTTTGAGCTCAGCCTTGATGCCAGTCTGTTTGCCGATGCGGTGATAGGCGATTACAATTATGTATTTGATCCGAGGGCGAGCCTCAAGAGGTTCTTTGCAGGTGATGGTAATACACCGGGAAATTATGTGTTTTTGGTAGATGAGGCTCACAATCTGGTGGATAGGGCCTCATCGATGTACAGTGCCCATATCATAAAGGAGGACTTTCTGGAACTCAGAAAGCTTACAGCTCAGTATGGAGGCAGACTTACCAGATATCTAAGTAGCTGTAACAGGGAACTGCTTGCCCTGAAGAAAAATGTGCCGGCTGAAGGTTATGAGGTGTTGCCGAGTATTGCGGGGCTGCATTTGAAATTGCTTGGGCTGCACGACGCTCTGGATCTCTTTCTGGAGGAACATGGGCAGATACCGGAGCGCAAAGAGGTGTTGAATTTCTATTTCAATCTGACGTCATTTCTTAACATTGCGGAGATTGTGGATGAGAATTATATCATGTATGATGAGATACTTCCCGATGGAAGATTTATGGTGAAGCTCTACTGTGTGAAGCCTGCGGCAAATATAAGTGCCTGCCTTGACAAGGGGCTTACAACGGTATTTTTCTCTGCTACGATACTGCCCATCAGGTATTACATGGAGATGCTGTCTGACTGCCCGGATGACCAGGCTATATATATCAGGTCGCCGTTTGCACAGGAAAACCGCAGGATACTCATAGCAAATGACGTGACTACCAGATACACGAGGAGAAATGATGAGCAGTACGGGAATATATACAGCTATATTGAGAGCGTGGTAAGCGCAAAGAAGGGCAATTATATGGTGTTCTTCCCGTCGTATGCTATGCTGGAGCATGTACAGGCATTTGCGGGGGAGATGGAAAGACTGCATCACGTAAAGGTGATCGTCCAGACACCGTATATGAATGAGGCGGACCGTGAAGAGTTCTTGAACACATTTGAGACGGAAAATGGTGTGCTCGCATTCTGTATTATGGGCGGAATATTTTCTGAGGGGATAGATCTGACGGGTGATAAGCTGGTCGGAGCCATAGTGGTGGGACCGGGACTTCCCCAGGTGTGTACGGAGAGAAAGCTCATGATGGACTATTTTGACGCCAGAGGCGGGAGTGCGGGAGTCAGGGGCGACAGTGATGGCTTCAGGTATGCATATCAGTATCCAGGTATAAATAAGGTATTTCAGGCAGCAGGCAGGGTCATAAGGACCGAGACGGACCGGGGAGTCATACTTTTGCTGGACGAGAGATTCAATTCCAGAAGATACAGTGAACTGTTTCCTGTGGAATGGAACGATTATGAGATATGCAACAGGAAAAATGTTGCCGGTCTGTTGGAGGATTTCTGGAAAGATAAAAGTAAAGAGAATTAATGTACAAAAATAATATACAGTGCTATAATGGGCAATATCATGAGACGACTATGTCTTGGTGATGCTGCGGATGCCGTGGAAATGTCGGCGATTGAGTCCGTTCCAACTATCGCGGGGAAGCCTGCTGAGAATAAAAAGGGGATAATGATGGTAGATATAACTGTAAAGAATATACTGGAAGCCACTGGCGGTGTTTTGCTGTGTGGAGATGAGAATACCGTACTCACAGATATCTGTATCAATTCAAAAGAAGCTAAGGAAGGAGACTTGTTTGTTCCAATCATCGGTTCAAGAACAGACGGACACAGGTTTATAGAGTCTGCACTTCAGGTGGCAGCGGCTACGCTCACATCGGAGCATGACAATGTTGTTGTGTCAGACAAGGCTTATATACGTGTTGATGACACTGTTAAAGCTCTTCAGGCTATCGGAAAGTATATAAGAAACAGATACGATATGCCTGTTGTGGCAGTCACAGGAAGTGTCGGCAAGACAACTACCAGAGAGATGATCACGGCGGCGGTGAGCGCCGGAATGAAGTGTTTCCACACTGAGGGCAATTATAATTCAGTATACGGCGAGCCTATCACGGTGTCGAGAATGACTGATGAATACGATGCAGCAGTGCTTGAGCTTGGCATCGGTGAGCCGGGAGAGATGGATATTCTGACGGATATCGCGCAGCCAGACATATGTGTTGTCACGACTATAGGTGTTGCCCATATCGAATATATGGGATCACTTGAGAATACACGCAAGGAAAAGCTCAGCATCATCAAGGGTATGGGTAAGAACGGAACATTATATATTAATGGCGATGATCCTATGCTCTATGCGGTGAAGGATGAGATACCTTGCAAGGTATACACATACGGCTGCGGCGAGGGAATGGATTTCAGAGCGACAAATATCCGTATGGAGGACGGTTACTCCATATATGACATGGTTCACGGAGATGATGTGGTAACTGTAAAGGTCGGAGTCATGGGACTTCACAATGTCCGCAACTCGCTGGTTGCCATGGCTGTGTCACATCAGCTGGGCGTGCCTTATGAGAAGTCTTCAAAGGCGTTTGAGAACTTCAGAGGACTCAGACAGAAGGTTATAAAGCTGCCTGGCAAATACACGATCATAGACGATACATACAATGCAAGCCCTGATTCTATGAAGGCAAGTACCGATGTGCTCTGTGACATGAAGTGTGAGGGCAGAAAATACATCGTACTCGGCGATATGCTTGAGCTTGGCGACAGGAGCGATGAATATCACCGTGAAGTCGGAGAGTATCTCAGGGACAAGAAGATCGATGAGGTTATAGTCATAGGAGAGCATGCTCAGAAGATAAAAGAGGCTCTCGATGAGTGTGATACAAAGTATGCCAAGACGGTATCGTTTACCGATACCGAAGAGATTGCCATATACCTCATGGCGCTCATGAAGCCTGAAGATATCGTACTTTTGAAGGCGTCAAACGGAATGAATTTGAGTGAAGTGGTTAATATTCTCACTAATTAACGCAAGCATTTGTGCAAAATGACAAAAGCGATCACGGATTTATAACAATCAGTGATCGCTTTTTTGTGTAATGTGTTGCGATTTGCGGAAAATTAATTCTCAAAACACTACAAAAGGGAGAAAAGAATTTGGTTATATTGAAAAACACAAAAAAATGGAGTAATATCAACCTAGCTTGAAAATAAGTACATAAGATTATATAGATACTTTTTATTTGGGAGGAAAAGATCATGGCTACAGCAAAGAAGGCAGATGAGACAAAGAAGGTAACAAAGGCAACACCTGCAGCAGCACTTGCTAAGGTTGAGGCAGCTAAGAAAGAGGAAGCCGCAAAGAAGACAGCAGCTACAGCAGCAAAAGCAGCACCTGCTAAGGCTTCAGTAAAGAAAGAAGAAGTAAAGAAGGAAGAGCCAAAGGCAGCTGAGGTTAAGACAGCACCTGCAAAGAAGGCAGCTCCAGTTAAGAAAGAGGAGCCAAAGGCAGCAGCAACTAAGAAAGCACCTGCAAAGAAGGCAGCTCCAGTTAAGACAACTGAGAAGGTATTCGTAGAGTTCGCTGGTGGACAGATAGAGATGTCAGTAATCGTTGACAAGGCAAAGGAAGCTCTTGGCAATAAGACAGTTAAGGAATTGAACGTATATTATCAGCCAGAAACAGGCATGGTATATTATACAGCTGATGGAGAATCAGGTTCTTACAGTCTTTAATCTATAGATGTTTGTTTTGAGACGGGGCACCCGGTCAATATATGACCGGGTGCCCTTTTGTGTGTTCTGATTCTCATATTGTATGCAGAAGACTCATCCAGAAATTCTATCCGAAATCTGTTATAACGGTCCGCAAAGGATACGGACATTGTGTGTATATGTTCAAGCATCAGGAAGAATACAGTGATATATTGAGAAATTACATGGAGAGAGCAGATCGGACATTTATATAAAATATTTCAAAGGGCGTTATGATACTGTAATTATGGTATCGTAGTGCCCTTTTGTGCATATATGAAAGCAAATAGAGGTTATATGAAAGAAATAGGGTTATATGTCAAAACGTGTTGAAAAAAACAGCCGCCAAAGTCTGTACTTGCACAGGACTTTGGCGACTGTTTTTATTCATATATTTGATATTCCGTTATATTTCCTTATTACTTTGTTGTTACAAAGTCAGCGTATGCTGTTGGAAGACCGTGCTCTGTAGGATCAAGACCCTTGATCTCCTCTTCCTCAGAAACTCTGAGACCGATGGTCTTCTTGATGATAAGGAATACGATAGTGATAGTAACGGCTGTCCATGCTGCAACTGCTACAAATCCAAGTAACTGGATGAGAAGTGGATGAACACCACCGCCGTAGAACAGACCGTTTAATGTATCATTTCCAGGAACAGATGTTGTGGAGAAGAGACCTACAGCGATTGTTCCCCAAATACCATTTATACCATGTACAGCTACGGCACCAACAGGATCATCAACATGTAATGCGTGGTCACAGAGCCATACTCCGAATACTACGAGAAGTCCGGCAATGATACCGATGATAGCTGCGCCGAAAGCATCGACTGTATCACAAGGAGCTGTGATGGCTACAAGACCTGCAAGTGAAGCATTGAGACACATTGATACATCAGGCTTGCCATATTTGAGCCATGTAAATATCATACATGAAACTGTTGCAAGTGCAGGCGCGATAGTAGTAGTGAGGAAGATAGAACCTAACTGCTCAACAGATGTAGCTGCTGCGCCGTTGAATCCATACCAGCCAAACCACAGGATGAATACACCGAGTGCACCGAGTGGAAGGTTATGACCAGGAAAGGTGTGAACCTTTACTACCTTACCTGTCTCATCCTTCTTGAACTTTCCAATACGAGATCCAAGTAATGCTGCTCCTATCAGAGCTGATATACCACCTACCATGTGAATGGCACATGAACCGGCGAAGTCGTGGAAGCCAAGCTTTACAAGCCAGCCGCCGGGATTCCAGATCCAATGAGCTTCAATAGGATATATCAGCAGTGAGATGATAGCTGAGTATATACAATATGCTGAGAACTTAGTTCTTTCAGCCATGGCTCCGGATACGATGGTTGCTGCTGTTGCACAGAACACAAGGTTGAATACGAAGCTTGACCAGTCATAATTTTTGTAGTCAAGGAAGAGGGCGAGTGAAGGTTTTCCGATGAAACCTCCGAGAGCCCAGTCACTGCTTCCGATGAGAAGCGATGAACCGAGGATCATGAATGAAACTGTACCTAGACAGAAATCCATGAGGTTTTTCATAATGATATTTCCGGCATTCTTTGCTCTTGTGAAACCGGCCTCAACCATTGCAAATCCGGCCTGCATCCAGAATACCAATGCGGCTCCGACAAGGAACCATACTCCAAAAACAATTGTGCTTACGTCTTCCATAATCATTCCTCCTTTTAATACATTGCATTGTTGTGGAAGTGATCAGATAATAAAAAAAGATGCGTCCCACCGGGATATTCCCAGTAAAACACATCTTTGTGTACACAATATCTGATCGTACGTCACTGAGATATGACTGATATCTGACTGATATCTGTATCTCAGTGCCACACCTCAATTACTAACTTGGGTTGAGTATAGTATTGAGATATGGTAAAATATTGAAAAAATCGGACACTAATTGATATACCTTATTTTATTTACCACATGCTTAATTTAATAAAGGTAAACAGGCGACAAAGATAAAAGAATAATCCGGAGGATCAAAATTGTGCAGCAGATTTTATTGAATGTTAATTTTTGTGACGAGATCAGACACTGCGAAGTGCGGAAAGATGGAAGGAAAGTGGCTATAGCGGCAGGGTATAGCCTTGCGGGGATCAGGCTCGTACCTCAGGAACTTGCCGGTGTATGTCTTCTATATATAGCGGGGAATGTGCGCGAGGTGAAGCTTCAGGATATCGAGCATGCAGATATCATAGAGGGGGGCTGTGCATTTGTGGTAGTTCAGCCTGACATAAGTTTTGGAAAAATGGCAGTAGGTGGAAGTCTGCGCCGAAAACTGGAGCGGCTATTTACCCGATGTGGGAGAAAAGGGATAGATGTCTCTGGTGTTGAAAATCTTATATGTGAAGCTGCCGGGGTGATAGAAGCTGATGAATTGCTGTGGTCGCAGGAGAAAAAGACAGCACATAGAGTGGCGGAACTGGCAGATCTAGTGTATGGCAGCAATGGCAGGATGTCACTGCCTGAACTCTCGGATGCCGCAGGCTGCACAGTGCGCCATGTTCATCGGATATTTTCGGAAAATATTGGAAAGGGACCGAAGAAATTTTCAAAGATAGTAAGGATAAGAAAGACGACAGAAAGGATATTTGAGGATCCGTATGAGAGCATAACAAACTATATGGAAGAAATGGCGTATTCAGACCAGGCACATTTCCAGCGTGAATTCAAGTGGTATACAGGGTATACGCCTGGAAATTTTATAAGACTGAATAGGAGCGTTAAAAGTTCAATGTAAAAATCCAATATAAAAGTCTGCGAAAACTATGAGAAACACGCTCTGCGTGGTTCTCAAGTCATCACGGCAGCCTCCAAAGCATCATGTAAGCACAGGCTTTGGCTCGTTGCTTCGCGTAAATAAAGACAGCCGGCTGATCATAGTCGGCCGGCTGCAAAAGTTAGAAAAGGAATGATACTGGATATCGAATTTTAGAGTGCTGTCTCTCCGCGCTCACCGGTACGGATACGGACAACATCTGCAACATCGTATACAAAAATCTTACCATCACCGATTTTGCCAGTGGAGATCCTCTCGCATACCTTAAAGATTATTTTGTCGGCCACATCATCAGCGGCGATCGTCTCGATCTTTACTTTGGGAATAAGATTTACAACATATTCGCTACCCCTGTAGGTTGTCTTATATCCCTTCTGATTACCATAACCCATGATATTGGAAACCATAGCACCTGTTGACTCGCACTCGTCGAGGATGGCTTTCACATCGTCAAGCTTTTCTGAACGAACTACAATTTCAAGTTTTTTCATTTTACAGTCCTCCTTTTATTTACGTCGGTCTATTGCATTTGCTTAGTCAAATTATAGCATAGCAAAAAAATCAATTCTATACTGTTGGGCAAATGCAAAAATATTAAAAGAATTTTAAAGAGGTAATGGATAAAATAACAGACTTCCATGCTGCAGCGCTTTATTTTATTAAGTATACGAAAAGTATTTGGGGAATATTTCCGCGCTGCGGGCGCGGAGTTTACAGGAATTTCATATTTCAATGGGTTGGTAAATACATCGAGTATATGGTATTATATCAAAAAAGTATAGATTTTTAATTGTGGAGGATAAAGAAGATAATGACGGATAAATATACAGATGAATACGACGAGTCTGCTGACAATAAATATGATGATACTGATTCAGCATATGATATTGTTGATTCGGCAGATGAGTCCGAGGATGATGCAAACAACGAGGATGATGCAACCAAGGATGATAAAACAAAAAAAACGGGTGGTGAGACATCTGACAATAGTGATGACGACTATGAAAAATATTGTTATCTCTGCCGCAGACCTGAGAGCGTTGCAGGCAAACTCATACATATGCCGGGAGATATAAATATATGTCCTGACTGTATGCAGAGATCATTTGACAGCTTCACAAGTTCAGGTTTTGGCAATATGCCTGGGCTTGGCAACATGCAGTTCATAGATCTTACTAATATGCCATTTGGCAACATCGATATGTCAAAGTTCAAGGCGCAGAATGATATTCCGAAGTCACAGAAGGTCAAAAAGAAAGCGCCAAAGGAGAAGAAAAAGCAGGAGGAGCTGTCACTTAAGACCATACCTGCACCGCACAAAATAAAAGCCATGCTTGATGAGTATGTCGTTGGACAGGAGTATGCGAAAAAGGTAATATCCGTAGCCGTGTACAACCATTATAAGAGGGTCCTTACGGATACCATGGATGATATAGAGATCGAGAAGTCAAATATGCTCATGGTTGGACCTACAGGATGCGGTAAGACTTATATAGTAAAGACCATAGCAAAGCTTCTTCAGGTTCCGCTTGCCATAACAGATGCAACTACACTCACTGAGGCGGGCTACATCGGCGATGACGTGGAGAGTGTTCTCTCAAAGCTTCTTGCGGCTGCGGACAATGATGTGGAGAAGGCTGAGCGTGGAATCGTGTTCATAGACGAGATAGACAAGATCGCAAAGAAGCAGAACAGCAACAGCAGAGATGTGAGCGGTGAGTCGGTTCAGCAGGGACTTCTGAAGCTCCTCGAAGGAGCGGATGTTGAGGTTCCGGTTGGATCGGGCAGCAAGAATGCCATGGTGCCCATGACGACCATCAACACGAGAAACATCCTATTTATCTGCGGAGGTGCTTTCCCGGATCTTGAGGATATAATAAAGAGAAGGATAAGCAAGCAGGCATCGATGGGATTTAAGGCCGAGCTCAAGGATAAGTACGATGATGAGCCAAACCTCCTCAGACAGGTGACGACTGAAGATCTCAGAGACTTTGGAATGATACCTGAGTTCCTGGGACGTCTTCCGGTAGTGTTCACGCTGGATGCGCTTGACAAAGATATGTATATCAAGATACTGAAGGAGCCAAAGAACGCGATCCTCAAGCAGTACAAGAAGCTGCTTGCTCTTGATGAGGTTGACCTCAGATTTGATGACAGCGCATATGAGGCGATAGCGAGCGAGGCGGTGAAGCGAAAGACTGGAGCCAGAGCGCTTAGAGCCATCATTGAGAAGTTTATGCTTGATATCATGTATCAGATACCGAGGGATGACACCATAGGAAGGGTCACCATAACTGGTGATTACATTCGCGGAAAAGGTAGCCCAATCATAGAACTCAGGGGAACTCCGGCCTTGGAAGAAAAATAATATGGGGGTAAATAATACTTGATAAAAAATTATCAGTATGATAGAATACCAGCGTTCATTAAGGGAGTAGTCAGCGCAAGGTGTATATATGCGTTGTGATATCAACATAATGATTGACAGCAAGCCGGTCAAATGGCGGCGTGAATCTGGTATTACTGTAGATGATGAGACTTTCTGGACAGCATAGCGCTGTCCCGGAAGTCTCTTTTTGTATCTAAAGAGACGTTGAAATGAGTTGGAGGAAAATTTATGAGCATTGTCGAACTGTTTATGCTGGCCGTAGGTTTATCAATGGACGCGTTTGCGGTGTCCATATGTAAGGGACTTTCACTAAGAGACATCAAGGTGAAACATATGGTGATTGCCGGTGTGTGGTTTGGAGGATTTCAGGCGCTTATGCCAACACTTGGATACGTACTTGGAAGTTTCTTTGCCGACCTTGTAAGCAAATGGTCACACTGGATAGCATTTGTGCTCCTGCTTTTTATAGGCGGCAGTATGATAAAGGAATCATTTGGCGGAGAGGAAGAAGTAAATGCCGATATGAGTGCAAAGGTGATGTTCCTACTTGCAGTTGCGACAAGTATAGATGCACTTGCAGTTGGAGTGTCATTTGCATTCCTAAAACTCTCTACATTATATATTGTGCTTGCGGTCATATTCATAGGATGTATCACATTCATATTCTCGGCTGCTGGAGTGAAGATAGGAAGTATATTTGGAACGAAATATAAGTCGAAAGCGGAGCTTGCTGGAGGTATCATACTGATACTCATAGGAATAAAGGTTGTTCTGGATGGACTTGGAATTCTGTAATATCTGAAAAATCTATAATAAGCATAAAGATAAACTTAAAGAGCGAGGAAGCCGGTATCTGAAATGCAAGTCATTTTGGAGACCGGCTCTTAACAGTTATAAAATTTAATCCAAATTAATGGACAATTGGGGGAGATATGTCATACAATATTCAGATAGCATAAGTGGGGGAATACATAGTAAGGAGATAATATGTTTAAGATCAAAATAGCAAAGAAAATAAAGAGAGTGGCAGTCATACTTGCGGCGGCAGCGCTGCTTGCATCGTCAACTGCGTGCAGTTCACACATGTTTGATGTGAAAGATATATTTGGGGTGACAAAGGACAATGCGGATGACTATACTGATGAGCAGAACAGGTTTGAGGAGTTTCTTCATGATGAGTATGTTGACAGCGTGACATCGGATACACTCACATACAACTATGAGATAAAGGACGGAGAGGCACTTGGAATCCTGGAGCCAGAGGTTTCCCTTGGAGATAACGATATGACGGAGGAGGGAATCCGCAAACAGAAGTCCGAATTTGATGATACATATGAGAAATTGAAATCATTTGATCGGGATGATCTCACAGAGAACCAGCAGCTGACTTATGATATTCTCAAACAGTATATGGAGAATGAGGAACAGGGATTTCTCAATATATATCTCAGTGAGCCATTTTCTCCGATGAAGGGATTGCAGTCGAACATTTCTACATATTTCACAGATTATAGATTTGACGACAAAGGAGACGTGGAGCGATATATAGAAGTGCTTGGTATGATAAGAGATTACTTTGACGACTATCTTGAATTTGAAAAGGTCAAGTCGGAAAAGGGGTACTTTATGAGTGATGATGTGTGTGATGAGGTCATAAAGCAGTGCGAAGATTTCTTGAAAAATAAGGACGATCACTTTATGATACAGACTTTCAACGATAATATCGAGTCCCTGAGTTTCCTGACTGAGGATGAGATCCAGGACTTTGAGGAGCAGAACAAGAAGGCAGTTGCAGAGAGCCTGCTTCCGGCATTCCAGGATGTCATAGACGTGTTGACATCTCTCAAGGGAACTGGAAAGAACGATGGTGGTCTGTGCAATTATGAGGGCGGAAAGGAATACTATACTTACCTTTTGCAGGATGCCGCGGGAACAGATAAGACTCCTGACGAAGTGGCAGAGATGCTGGATGAGAACCTTTCACAGCTTATAACCGAGATGACATCCATAGCCATGACGGACTATTCGGCATATGAATATCTGTACAGCAATTATGACAATCTGTTCTCAGAGTACAATGATGCGGATCCTACGGAGATAATCAATAAACTCATGGGAACCGCCACAGATCATTATCCCGATATGGGGAAGATAAGCTACACGGCAAAGAAGCTTGACAAGAGCCTTGAGGACATACAGGAGAACACACTTGCGTATTATATGTCCCCTGCCATAGATGATCAGGACAACAATCTCATAAGGGTAAATGGCAAGCATACAGATGGAATGTGGACGACACTTGCCCACGAAGGCTATCCGGGACACATGCTACAAAATGCATATTATATGTCAACTGATCCGGAGCCGATAAGGACTGTGCTCAGTTTCCTTGGATACAAAGAGGGATGGGCTATGTACGCGTGTTACGATGCGATAAGCTATTATACATTTGATGGTGTGGACAATTCAGAGGATGTTGCGAGACTGTACCAGATAAATGACGAGCTGAACTACCTTGTGTGTGGACGAATTGATATAGGGATCAATTATGAGGGCTGGAGTGTTCAGGATGCAAAGGATTATCTGAATGGCAAGGGACTGAACGGAGACGCCGCAGAGGAACTGTACACGACAATGGTTGGAGATCCTGCGGTATATCAGAGTTATTCAACAGGTTACTATGAGATGCAGTCCATCAGGAATTATGCAGAGAAGGAGCTGGGATCAAAGTTTGATCTCAAGGAGTTCAATACTGTTATACTGGAGACCGGACCATGTCAGTTTAATATACTCAAAGAGCAGGTTGACAAGTATATAAGTACAAAGAAATAAAAATATGAAGCTGTATTAGGTATGACGATGCAGTGTAAATTCCCGCGATGTGTGCTTGACATGGAAATATTTTTCAGGTACATTTCGTGGGAATTTTTTTAAAATTTTATCATATATTATAATAACTGTCTTATGGGCGAGGTGCGTGATGATATCGGATGCTGCCTATTCAGAGGATTATGTAGAATATATAGTGGAGTACAATGGGGATAGCAGTGCACTGATGGCATTTTACACCCCGGATCAGATAAGACTTATAGACAGCAGGTACGCTGTTGTGTTTCAGAGAAAACCTGCTGATCACATGGAGAGTTTTTCAAGACTGGAGTATACTTTGTTTCCAAAAGTATATGGACCTATGGATGATGTAGGTGCGCTGGAAGCTATAGGGGCAGTAAACATTCAGCAGCAGAGTATACTTGGACTTACCGGAGAGGGCATGCTTCTCGGTATAGTTGACTGCGGCCTGGATATCTATAACGGCGCATTTTTGCGTGAGGGCAGAAAAAGCAGGATACTTGCGGCATGGGATCAGACGATAGAGGGTACTGACGCCGCTACATACGGCTATGGCTTGGAGTATAGTGCGGAGGAGATACAGGCTGCCATAGATGAGGAACGAAGGATTATTACCGATGTGACGGGACATGGCACTTTCTGCGGCGAAACGGCGATGAGTGTTGCGGTGGATGCGGACATTATAATGGTGAAATTAAAACAGGCAAAACAAAATCTGCGCGAATTGTACGGTATACCCCAAGAGCCGGTTGCCTGCAGTGAAGTTGACATAATGACGGCTATAGCGTATTTGCTGAGAATTCAGCATATGCTCAAACGGCCAATGTGTGTGCTGGTGGCATGGGGGTCAAACAGTGGAAGTCATACTGGAGCTGGCGCTTTGGAGAAGTATATCAACAATATAGGAGATCTGAAGGGACTTGCTGTTGCTGTTCCTGGCGGAAATGAGGGGAGAGCGGGACATCACTACCGGGGGGTGATCGGGCTGAAGACAGACAGTATCATTCCGGGGAGTCTCACTGCGGATGATGACACCGGCGTCGGTACAGGATATGATAGAGTAGAGATAGATATCGCAAACAACGACAGTCTCACGCTTGAGATATGGGGGAGCGCTGCAAACACGTACTCAGTTGCGCTCGAAGTTCCAGGGGGAGAGTATGTAGAACGGGTATCTCCTAGATATGACAAAAGCACCGTCATCAAACCTATATTTGGCGGTGGAACCGTGTATGTGGATTATTTTCTCATAGAGGATGCGGCGGGGCAGGAACTCATAATGCTCCGCTTTATCAGACCTGCAAATGGTATATGGGGAATAAGGGTGTACGGTGTTGGAGAAACGGAGCTGAGCTTCAACGCGTGGCTTCCGATCAGTGCATTTGTAAGTCCCCAGACAAAATTTGTGAAAAGCGATCCGCGAACCACGATAACAAGTCCCGCCAGTGCGGAGACAGCGATATGTGCTTGCGCATATGACTATACAAATGGTAATCTGTATATAGACAACAGCAGAGGCTACACTGCGGACAGACGCGTCAAACCAGATTTTCTTGCTCCTGGTGTCAACATAAGCGGGGATGGACCTGGAAATGAGACTGTCATAAGGAGCGGGACTTCCATAGCGGCGGCATATGCAGCCGGATGCAGTATATTGCTTCTGGAATGGTCCTATGACAGAATGGATGTGAGGACCATAAATGGAAATCAGATAAGACATTATCTCATAAGGGGCGCGGTAAGACCTGGAGCTTCCGGCGGACTGCTCGATATAAGGAGCTATCCAAATCCGGAGTGGGGATATGGCCTGCTGAATATATATAACACATTTGAAAGTCTCAGAAATGTGTAGGATATAGAGTAAAAATACAAATGATAACGGAGTTTGATGCAATATGGGAAATGAAACGGCTGTCAGGGAAAAACTGAAATCTGGCGGTGAACTGGTGATATGTGGAGGCGATGTGAGGATAGAGTATTTTTTCCCAGGACCGGATCGGCGCTATGGAGGCAGCAGGCTGATGATATCCGGCAGGGATATTCCGGGATATATAGAAGCTTTGCAGGACAACTGGAATGCGTATATGGATATCAGAAAAAACTCAGGAAAGCAACTAGTAAATACTGTGGGAAGCAGGGGCATGCTGATCAGAAATGGAGTTATGGGAGGCGTGTATCTGAAACCAGGACATATGCGGATATCCACGGAGGAACAGCTTGGACAGGTCGTTGCGGACTACAGATACTGTTATACACGATACAAGGACATTCGTGATTGTTAGAGCACATGGTTCGTGTTATAATGAAAAAACTGTGAGTGGTTTCCCGTATGATATGGGTGACCTGATATGCAGAACATGATCATAAAAAAATACAGACAAGAAGATGGAGGAAGAAGTATGTATATAACATGTCTTGATTTAGAGGGAGTACTGGTGCCAGAGATATGGATAGCTTTTGCTGAGGCAAGCGGAATACCTGAGCTCAAGAGGACGACAAGAGATGAGCCTGACTACGATAAGCTCATGAACTGGAGACTTGGAATACTCAAAGAGCATGGCCTCGGTCTCAAGGAGATCCAGGAGACCATCGCCAAGATAGATCCGATACCTGGAGCAAAAGAGTTTCTGGACGAGCTCAGAGAGATAGGACAGGTAATAATCATCAGTGATACATTTTCACAGTTTGCAGGACCTCTCATGAAGAAGCTGGGGTATCCTACAATATTCTGCAATGAGCTTATCGTGGCAGATGACGGTGAGATAACAGGATTCAAGATGAGATGTCCACAGTCCAAGCTGACAACGGTCAAGGCTCTCCAGTCGATCGGATACGATACGATAGCGAGCGGCGACAGCCATAACGACCTTGGCATGATATATGCAAGTAAGGCAGGTTTTCTGTTCAAGAGCACAGATCAGATAAAGGCTGACAATCCTGATCTCGAGGCATTTGAGACATATGATGAACTTCTTGCAGCGATAAAGAAGGCTATGGACTAATTTGTGTAAGAGGATGTAGATATGAAGTACAATAGCGTTGATGAAATAGATACGATATCATTTCGTGATGCTGCCATAGTGAGATGCGTATTTTCCGCCAAGCAGGGAATACTGGAATTTGAGCTGGATGGAGCGATGGTAAGGGAGAACAATTCGGCAAATGAACTGTTCAGTGACAGATATGTCAGAGATATGCAGGTGAGATTTGTAAACCCGGAGGTGGAGGCTATACTCCTTGAGGGACACAAGTATTATGATGCAAATGATGTTCTCGTGGAGACCGTTCCGGACAGACCGGTGGATGAGTCCCGCTATGACGAGGTCATGAAGAGTTTTGAGGGCAAAGTTATATTTTTTGCCGCAACACCTAGGGAAAAGTCCAGTGAAAGAAAGTGTTTCCAGATGATAATAGATGTCGAAGAAGAGTCATATGTTCTCAGTTTTTATTATGACAAGGTCATAGCCCAGTGGGAACATTTTATGAACAAGGTGATGAATTGACAGGTTTCTTGTGAGGAATAGATATGGCGAAGAGAATAAAGAGATACATAGCATATGTTGACGCCCTTTTAGAGAGGGATGATATAGATGTGAAAAAAGAGATGGACAGACATCTTGTGCAGATAGGTTTCTTTATGCATGAGAGGCTTATACACTTGATAGTGCTGGCTCTGTTTGCGGTGCTGACGGTCATCACATGCATAGCATTTGTTGTGACAGCAAATATTTCACTCCTCATCCTGGCGCTGGCATTCATGGTTCTTCTCGTACCATACATCAAGCATTATCACCTCCTGGAGAACAGCGTCCAGTATATGTATGAACAGTATGACAGGATGCTTGAAAAATCCGGGGAAGATGTATTCGTAAACAGATAGGTGGTGTGAGAAGATTGTTTAACTTTGTTATGGGAATAGTCATGGTCGGCATCGGTGTTCTGAGTGTTACCAGAGCCTTTTTTACTAACCGGATGGCGGGATATATATTCTTCGGCGTGCTTATGATAGGCTTCGGGATCGTAGAGATGGTAAGATCAAGGGGCATGAAAAAGCGAAAGAAAGAAGCCCGGGACCGTGAGTTTGATATGTACACCATGATAGCTGAGCAGATGGGGGTAAAGATCAATCCTGTGACAGGAGAGGTCATTAAGGATGCCAAGGATCAGCCACAGCAACAGATAATGGACAATGAAACACAGGAATAAGGTATGTAATGCTGCTTCGGATGTATTTCCGCGGCAGCATTTTCTGTCTGTGAGTTTTTGATTACTTGAAATCAGAGAAATCGTACTCGGCAAATGTCTTTCCGTGCTCGTCTGACTTGTAGACTTTGCCGTTGTTGGAGTCGATATAGAAATCGCCGACTTTAGTATCGCCGTCCCTGTTGTTGTCGTGGAGTTCGATGTGGTAGCCTGTGCGGTCGCCTGAGAAGCTTGTGAGATCTTTGTCACTGTTGGCTACCTCAAATCTTCCATTTTCATTTGGAAGCTGGTTCATGAACCAGTCCTGGGCATCATCGAATGAACCGAATGCTCCTGATACAGTGTTTTCCACACCGTCAGCGACATCCTTCACACCGTCAGCCACGCCGTCGGTTACATCCTTCACAGCGTCGGCAGCTCCGCCGATAATTCCTTTGTCATCGCCTGAGCCTGTATTGTCCTTCTCAGCTTCTGATGATGTCTCTGAGTTGGCGTTTGATGTCTGAGTAGTTGAAGAGGAGGAAGAGCTTCCGGTGGTTCCTGCATCAGATGAATTGCCGCATCCGCAGAAGGCGATCATTGTGAGAGCCATACCGGCTGTGAGCAGGATTCGCTTTGGATCTGGATATTTCTTCGTGAATTTTTTCATGGTTTACATTCTCCTTGTATTTAGATTTTGCTATTATTGTTCCCGATGGAAACAGGATTATGCAGTGAATATAAATATGTTCATAAAGAAAGAATAAGCATAATATAATAGAAAAAAGGAAGTTAGACGGGGAAAAAATTGAAGAATAGAGACTCGCTGCACAGATTGTTTGATTCATGGCAGTACGTCATGCTGGCTGTTGCGATTTTTATAGCAATCATTTTTTGTTGTTATTATATCGTCAGTCAGTCGAGATGGGGCTTCTATACATCCGGAGGTATCCACGATGTTGAAAATCCGGTATTCAGCCCGCTGAAAGAGGTGGCCACAGATGGCGATAAGGAGGCGGAGACTAAGAGAGCGTACCTTACATTTGACGATGGCCCGTCCGGAAATACCGGAGAGATACTGGACATTCTTGATGCAAATGACGTGAAAGCGACTTTCTTTGTCGTTGGCAGGGGCGATGAGTATTATGATACATACAGGGATATAGTTGGAAGAGGCCACACGCTGGCCCTTCACTCATACACCCATGATTATGACAAAATATACGCAAGCCTGGATGATTTCGCTGAAGATATTGAGGAATTGCGAAATTTATTGTATGATGTAACAGGTGTCAATTGCGTTTATTATAGATTTCCAGGAGGCAGTTCCAACACTGTGTCGAAGGTGGATATGGATACACTCATAGACTATGTGGAGTCTCAGGGGCTGATATATTATGACTGGAATGCGCTTAACAATGACGCGGTGTGCGGTAGTTACACGCCGGAACAGCTGGTGGACAATATCATGAAGGATGCAGTCTGTCATGATGATGTCGTGATACTTATGCATGATCTGGATGCCAGACATTGTACAGTGGAGTCGCTGCAGATGCTCATAGATGAACTGCGGGCGGAAGGGTTCACACTTTTGCCTATAGATGAGAATGCTCCGCTTGTCAGACACCGATAGGGACAGGAAGGGGATATACCCATATATGACATATGAAGAGGCAAGAAAATATATAGAATATACAGATACGCTTGGCAGTGTGCTGGGACTTGACAGTATTAAAGAGCTGCTGAGACGTCTTGGAGATCCGCAGAATAAAGTGAAGGTAGTCCACATAGCCGGCACGAACGGCAAGGGATCTATATGCGCTTTTCTCGATGGAATACTTGAGAATGCAGGGTATGTGGTCGGACGATACATATCACCGACGATATTCACTTATCTTGAGAGATTTCAGATAAACGGAACATACATGGATGAGGATACATTTGCTGTGTATCTTGAGCGTGTTAAGAATGTGGCAGATGCTATGGCTGCCGATGGCCTTAACAGACCGACATCGTTTGAAACGGAGACGGCCATCGCATTCTGCTATTTTATGGATAAGAATGTGGATATACTTCTGCTGGAGACCGGTATGGGTGGACTTCTGGATGCAACGAATGTCTGCAAAAGTCCACTTTGTACTATAATTGCAAGTATAAGTATGGATCATACACAGTTTCTTGGTGATACTCTGCAGAAGATATACAGTCAGAAGCTGGGGATAATGAAGAAGGATGTGCCTTGTGTGGCATATCCCGTAAACGAAGATCTTATGCCACAATGGATCGAGAAATGTGACGAAAATGCAACAACAGGCTTTTCGGTCATGGTGAATCCATCTGATATAGGTATATTGCACAGTGGGCTTGACGGAAGTAGCTATATATATAAGGGGAATACCTACGATCTGGCTGTTCCGGGAATCTATCAGATATACAACAGCGTAGTTGCTGTGGAGACTGCTTATATGCTTCAAAAAGAAGGATATGACTTGAAAAATGTGAATATATCAGACGGACTTGCCGCGACAAGGTGGAAGGGCAGATTTCAGAAGCTGATGGATGTGCCACCGGTATATGTGGATGGAGCGCACAATCCGGGGGGATGGAGAGCGCTCAGAAAGAATATAGACACATACTTTCCTGGCAGGGATCTTATATATATATGCGGTGTGTTCAGGGATAAGGACTACAGACAGATGCTTGAGATCATGATGCCTGGGGCTGGAAGCTTTATAGCTGTTCAGCCAGATAATCCGAGAGCACTCAGCAACCGTGAACTCGGAGAACTTGCAAAAATGTATATTGATTCGGTTTATGTGCAGGATGATGTGGATGATGCAGTGGAACAGGCACTTCGGATATCATCAGAAGTTGAAGATCCGGTCGTGATTATATTTGGCTCATTGTCATTTATCGGACCGATCATCGACAGGGCGGAACACGGATGCTATAAAAAAGACTATCATCATGGAAGTGATATGGAGGCTGGACGGGAAAATGACTAAGGCACCTATGCAGAGAATTGACAATATACTGAAAAATGAGACCTACCGTTTCCTTATGGGTATGATAAGAGAACGGGAGCTTGCCAGGATATTCTGCTGTCATGGGCTGGATCACTGCCTGGATGTTGCCAGGATCGCCTATATGTTAGATATGGATGAAGGCGCAGGTATAGACAGAGAGCTTATATATGCTGCGGCATTGCTTCACGATGTGGGGCGGGCGGACCCGGATAATACGGGAATGGAGCATCATATCCTGAGTGTGCGTTATGCCGGTGATATACTCAGACAGTGCGGGTTTGAAGAAGATGAGACGGAAATTATCTGTGACGCGATAGGCTCACATAACACGGACGGAGCAGACAGACACGGACTGGCATATTTTCTGTACAAGGCGGACAAGTTATCTAGAAATTGTTTCGATTGTGCAGCCATAGATGAGTGTTACTGGCCGGATTCTGAGAGGAATAAGGGAATAATATATTAGAATTAAAATGGCAGATGTTCTATAACAAGGGAAAATACGTCTGTGAATAAACACAGCGATTGGAGGATAAAAGGATGATAATAGGCAACAAAAGTTTTGAGACAGGGGAAGAGCCGTATGTTATGGGAATATTGAATGTCACGCCGGATTCGTTTTCGGATGGCGGTCAGCACAATACCATGGATACAGCACTTGAGACGACCGAGAAGATGATAGCCGAGGGGGCGGTCATCATCGATGTAGGCGGAGAATCCACAAGACCTGGATATACAAAGATCTCAGATGAGGAGGAGACCTGGAGAACAGCCCCGATCATAGAGGCGATAAAGAGCAGATTTGACGTTGCAGTGTCACTTGACACATACAAGTCAGCCGTTGCAGAGGCGGGTATACATGCAGGTGCAGACCTGATAAATGACATATGGGGACTCAAATACGACGACAAGATGGCAGAAGTCATCGCAAAGTACGACAAGTCCTGCTGTCTCATGCACAACAGAGATAACACTGATTACACTGATTATCTTGCCGATGTTGTGGCAGACTTGGATGAGTCTGTGAATATGGCACTTGCGGCAGGAATAGATAGAAACAAGATCATGGTAGATCCCGGAATTGGATTTGCAAAGGACTTGAACCAGAATCTTCTCCTGATGAACAATCTGGAGCTGCTCCACAAGTGGCAGCTTCCTATATTACTTGGAACTTCGAGAAAGTCCATGATAGGTCTCACACTTGATCTTCCCGTCACAGAGCGTGAGGAGGGAACGGTGGCGACATCTGTTCTAGGACTTGTAAAGGGCTGTGATTTCTTCAGAGTACATAATGTAAAGAGCAACTACAGGGCACTCAAGATGACATATGCAATGCTGAATGCCAGATAAAAGATGCCAGATAGAAGATGCCAGATAAAAGATGCCAGATGTAAGGCGACAGATAGAATCTGCTAGAAAGAAGACGTCAGTCAGATAGAAGGTGACAGATATGGACAAAATAAATATAAAGGGACTTGAGATATTCGCCCATCATGGAGTGTACCGCGAGGAGACTGTACTTGGACAGAAGTTCATAGTTGACGTGTCGATGCATGTGTCTACAAGAGCCGCGGGAAGATCGGACGACCTTGATAAGTCGGTGAATTATGGATTGGTGTGTAATGATATCCAGGATATCATGAAGAATAAGAATTATAAGCTGATCGAGACTGTGGCGGAGGAGATTGCGGATACGATACTCTTGAAATACGATGATGTGCGAGGCGTTGACGTGACTGTCAAAAAGCCGTGGGCACCTGTTTTGGTACATGTCGACAATGTATCGGTGTCTATAAGCAGGAAAAAGCATGTCGCATATCTGGGACTTGGTTCCAATATGGGAGATAGAGAATCATACCTCGATATGGCGATAGATGAACTCAACAAGGACAGATACACTAAGGTAACTAAGGTGTCGGATTTTATAGAGACAGAGCCATATGGCGGGGTTGAACAGGACGATTTCCTGAATGGATGTCTTGAGATAGAGACTCTCAGGGAGCCGGAGGAGCTGCTTAATCTTGTCAATGCAATAGAGAAGGATGCGGGAAGAAAGCGGATAATACACTGGGGACCTAGAACCCTGGATATAGATATACTGCTTTTTGATGATCTAGTGTATGACAGCGAAGATCTGCACATACCTCATGCAGAGATGCACAAAAGGGCATTTGTGTTGCAACCCCTGTCGGCGATAGCGGGCTACAAGAGGCATCCGCTGCTCGGCAGCACTGTTGATGAACTGGCAAGTAAACTTGACAAAAACAGTTGAAAAGCAGACTGGAGTTGATGGAAAGGTATATACATGGGCACTTTGGAAGAGATAAATGATCTTGAGGATCAGATACAGAAACTGATAGACAGAAAGAATCAGTTGATAAAAGAGATAGGCGATGAGGATAGGCAAATGCTGGCGGATCACAGCAGCTCGGATATAGTACGAGAATTTCACCTCGTTGACAAGTTGAAGGTGGATGGTGATACGGTTGTCGTGTATCAGGGGGTTCCCGGAGCGTACAGTCATCAGGCGATGCATGATTATTTTGGCAAGGATATCAAAAATATAAATGTGGCAAAGTTTGATGGTGTTGTGAAAGCTGTGAAGGATGGGGATGCAGACTACGGAGTTCTGCCTATAGAGAATTCTTCAGCCGGATTTGTAAATGGAATATATGATATGGTCGGCAGCAGCGGTCTTACCATAGTCGGAGGCGATGAGGTCAAGGTTGCCCATATGCTGATGGGACTTCCGGATGCAGAGATATCAGATATAAAGACTGTGTACTCCCATCCACAGGGACTTATGCAGTGTAGTGAGTTCCTAGAGGCTTGCGGGTACACCCAGTGCCCCGTTGCCAACACTGCGGTCGGTGCAGTGAAGGTGAGGGATGACGGGGACAGATCACAGGCGGCGATAGCCAGCGCGCTGGCAGCGGATATATATGGACTTAAGATACTCAGGGATGACATAGTCAACAATGAGAACAATACGACCAGATTCATCATACTCTCGAAGAGAAAAGAATATGTGAAGACGTCGAAGAATATATCCATATGCTTTTCGTTGCCGCATGAGAGTGGAACACTATACAGCATACTTGGACATATAAAGCATGACGGACTCAACATGACAAGCATAGAGTCGAGACCTCTCAGGGGCAGAAAATGGGAATATTCATTCTTTATAACTCTTGAGGGAAGTCTGATGGATGCGGCTGCGATAGATGCACTTGAAAGAATAGCAAAGGATTCAATGGATTTTAAGATCATAGGAACGTATTGATATATTATTTAACAGGAGGTGGGGAAAATGGCAAATAAAATATTTGCTGCCATTGATGTGGGATCCAACGAGTTGTCAATGAAGATATATGAGATAACTCCGAAAAAAGGGGCGAAGGAGATCGATTATGTCAACAGTACAGTTGAACTCGGAAGCGATACATACAACAGTGGCAAGATCACAGAGAAATCAACAGTGAAGGTGTGCGAGATACTGAACAAGTTCCGCAGAAAGATGAAAGAGTATGATGTGCGTGATTATAAGGCGTATGCATCTTCTGCCGTGCGTGAGGCGGAGAACTCAGTCATGGTTCTTGAGAGGATAAAACAGCACACAGGCATCGACGTTACGGTGCTCAGCAATTCGGAACAGAGGTTTATGAATTACAAGGCCTGCGCTGCAAAGTACAGATTTGGACAGGAGGAGACCAAGAACAGAGCCCTGCTCGATATCGGTGCGGGAAGTCTCCAGATATCCATATTTGACAAGCAGAATCTCATACAGACACAGAATCTTCCGATAGGAGCAGTGAGAATCAGGGATTATCTTGCAAAATATGGTGCCGATACGGTTGCCCTTGAGAATATCATGGAAGAGTTCGTGTCGAATTTCATAGAGGAGTTCAGGAATCTCTTTATAAACGACAAGGATATAAAGAGCATCATAGCGATCGGTGATGGAATTGCGAACCTGAAGAAGGTCGGGCCTGAGCTGAAGATTGTGGACAAGATCACAAGAGATCAGTTCAGAGTTCTCTACCATAAGGTTGTTGAGACTACTCCGGAGATCCTCTCTGAAAAGTATGGGGTTCCGTATGAGAGGGCAACGCTCATGCTGCCTATGGCGATCATATACCAGTCATTTCTGGACAATTCAAGGGCGGAGGATATAATAACCCCTGATGTAACCTTCTGTGACGGTATAGTTGCTGATTACATGGATAAGCATGGAACACTGCTTATAGATAAGGACTTTGACGAGGATATCATTGCGTCCGCTAACAGTATAGCAAAGAAGTACAAGGTCAACAGAAGACATACACAGAACGTAATGCAGAATGCCCTTGATATATTTGACTCGTTCAAGGTCATACACGGACTTGGAAAGCGGGAGAGGTTGCAGCTCCAGATAGCTGCCATGCTCCACAGTTGCGGTAAGTTTGTGAATATGAACGAGGGAACAATGATGTCATATCATATAATCATGTCCACTGAGATACTTGGACTGTCACATAAGGAGAGGGAGGAGATAGCAAATATCGTAAAGTTCAATGAGTATTATCTTCCATCTCAGACCAAGGCACAGGTATCGCTGATGACTGCGGATTATATGAAGGTGGCGAAGCTCACATCCATACTGAGGATCGCGGATGTGCTGGACAAGAGCCACAGACAGAAGATAGAGAATATGAAGTTTAATTGTAAGGACAGCGTACTCACCATGACGGTCGATACGCTGAATGACATAACACTTGAGGCCGGGGTATTCAGGACAAAGACAGAGCTTTTCAGAAAGGTATTTGGCGTGAAACCTGTGCTTAAGCAGAAAAGGGGGCTGTAATATATGGCAGATAAGAATCCGATTTTTTATAACAGAGAGCTCAGCTGGCTGGAATTTGACAAGAGATGTCTTTCCGAAGCGAAAGACAAGACTATACCGTTGTTTGAGAGGATAAAGTTTCTCAGCATTACAGCATCCAATCTGGATGAATTCTTTATGGTCAGGATTGCATCTCTGACAGATATGGTACATGCGGGATACACCAAGAAGGATATTGCGGGTATGACTCCTCAGGAGCAGCTGGATGCGCTTCATGTGAGCACAAAGGAATTCATGAAGAACCAGTATCAGACGCTTAACAGATCACTCATCCCTCAGCTCGCACAGAATGGATTGAAGCTTGTAAGACATTACGAGGATCTCACGCCGAAGCAGGCGAAGTATGTGGACAAATATTTTGAGAAGGATGTGTATCCGGTCCTCACACCTATGGCGGTCGACTCATCCAGACCATTTCCGCTTGTGCGAAACAAATCGCTGAACATCGGTGCGCTTATATATGATAAGAAGAAAGATGTAACCGATATAGCCACGGTTCAGGTGCCGTCAGTGCTGCCTAGGATAGTGAAACTGCCATCGGAGGAGAAGGATGTCACCGAGATCATACTTCTCGAGGAGGTTATCGAGAAGAACCTTGACAAATTGTTCTTGAGCTATGATATAGTGTGCGCATATCCGTACAGGATCATGAGAAATGCAGACTTCTCCATAGACGAGGAGGAGACAGCAGATCTTTTAAAGGAGATTGAAAAGCAGCTTAAGCAGAGACAGTGGGGCGAGGTCATCCGTCTCGAGGTGGATGAGGCTATGGACAAGAAGCTCCTGAAGGAACTCAAGAATCATCTCGGAGTAGATGATGAAGTTGTGTATAAGATAAATGGACCTCTTGATCTCACGTTCCTCATGAAGGTAAATGGCATAGAAGGATTTGAACATCTCAAGTATCCAAAGTACAAGCCTCAGCCGGTGCCGGGGATGGGTGATTACAGCCATATATTTGACAGGATAAGGAAGGGGGACATACTGCTGTTCCATCCATATTATGAGTTTACACCTGTCATAGAATTTATCAGACAAGCGGCAAATGACCCAGATGTTCTGGCGATAAAACAGACACTCTACCGTGTCAGCGGCAATTCACCTATAATAGCAGCACTTGCCCAGGCGGCAGAAAACGGCAAGCAGGTAACGGTTCTTGTAGAACTTAAGGCCAGGTTTGATGAGGAAAACAATATTGCATGGGCAAAGAAACTTGAGCAGGCTGGCTGTCACGTAATATATGGTCTGGTCGGCCTGAAGACGCATTCCAAGATTGCCCTCGTTGTGAGACGTGAGGAGGATGGAATCAGGAGATATGTTCACCTTGGAACAGGAAACTACAATGACCAGACGGCAAAGCTCTACACTGATATGGGCCTTCTAACATGCAGTGATGCCATAGGAGAGGATGCCACTGCGGTGTTTAACATGCTGTCAGGATACTCAGAGCCGAAGAAGTGGAATAAGCTTGCGGTTGCACCGATATGGCTGAAGGACAAATTCCTCATGCTGATAGGACGTGAGGCGGAGAATGCAAGACAGGGCAAGAAGGCAAGGATAGTTGCCAAGATGAACAGTCTGTGTGATCCGGTTATCATGAACGCGCTCTATGATGCGTCAAAGGCAGGTGTGAAGATAGATCTGATAGTCAGAGGAATATGTTGTATCAAGGCAGGAGTCCCGGGCCTTTCTGAGAATATTTCAGTCAGGTCGATCGTGGGAAATTATCTTGAACACTCAAGAATATTCTATTTCTACAATGACGGATTTGAGGATATATACATGGGAAGTGCTGACTGGATGCCTAGAAACCTTGACAAGAGAGTGGAGATCACTTTCCCGGTCGAGGATCCGGGACTCAAGACAAAGGTGAAGGAGATACTCCAGATACAGCTGGCAGACACCCTCAAAGCACATATTATGCAGCCTGACGGTTCATATGTGAAACAGGATCTCAGGGGAAAAACCAGACTTGATTCTCAGATGTATTTTGTGAAGAAAGCCCAGGCAGGCCAGGAGATAGATGGCGAAGCTGAGAATACAAGGGTATTCATACCGATAGAGTCCCACGAGGATGAAGAAGACTCACAGACAGAGTGAGGAATGACTCTTCATGTAAAGCTCTTTATGTAAATAAAAAAATATTGACATAGCACTGCAGATATGGTATTCTACCATTGCTGTGTAAAACAGTGAACATAGAAGCAGAGTATCCGCTCTCACCTCAGCATGACAGATCTTTAGGATCAAAGGTTGTAATTTAGGATTATAATTCAGGATTATATTTCATGTCTCGGGTAAATAAATTAGCTTAGAGGAATTTCCAGGCTCAGCCTGTATTTTGAATATGCTTTTTATTAAGAAAGTGGATGGTTTGTTCTATCCACTTTTCTTATGTTATGAGAGTGGCTTACAATAGCAGCTTGTAATACGAAATTTTAAAAATGTGGAGGTAGAGAGTCATTAGCGATTTAATGATCAACGAACAGATTAGAGACAGAGAGGTACGACTCATCGGGGAAGATGGTCAGCTTATAGGAATCATGTCATCCAGAGATGCATTCAAGATGGCACAGGATGCAGGACTTGATCTTGTCAAGATAGCCCCTAAAGCTCAGCCACCAGTATGTAAGATCGTAGATTACGGAAAGTACCGCTACGAGCAGGCTAGAAAAGAAAAAGAGGCTAAGAAAAAGCAGAAGACAATGGAAGTTAAAGAGGTAAGACTTTCACCAAACATTGATTCGAATGATCTTAACACTAAGATCAATCAGGCGAGAAAGTTCCTTGAGCATGGAGACAAGGTTAAGGTTACTTTGAGATTCAGAGGAAGAGAGCTTGCACATGTGGAGCAGTCCAAAGTTATCCTCGACAATTTTGCAGAGAAGCTTGCAGAGATAGCTGTGGTTGATAAGCCTGCAAAGTTTGAGGGCAGAAGCATGATAATGTTTTTAACACAAAAGCGTTAAATTATTATAGACATATAATTCAAGGAGGAAGTAGAGTAAAATGGCTAAATTAAAGACAAAAAGAGCAGCAGCTAAGCGTTTCAAGAAAACAGCTAACGGCGGTTTAAAGAGATCTAAAGCTTATAAGAGTCATATCTTAACAAAGAAGACCACTAAGAGAAAGAGAAATCTTAGAAAGGCTACAATGACAGACGCAACAAACGAGAAGGTAATGAAGAAGATATTACCTTATATCTAATAGATCAGGAGGAAGAAAACCAATGGCAAGAGTTAAAGGCGGAATGAACGCAAAGCAGAAGCATAATAAGGTATTAAAGCTTGCAAAGGGCTACAGAGGAGCAAGAAGCAAGCAGTATAGAGTAGCAAAGCAGTCAGTTATGAGAGCACTCACATCTTCATACGCTGGCAGAAAGCAGAGAAAGAGACAGTTCAGACAGCTTTGGATCGCTCGTATCAACGCAGCAGCAAGAATGAACGATATCTCATACAGCAAGCTTATGCACGGTCTTAAGCTGGCAGGTGTTGACATCAACAGAAAGATGCTCTCAGAGATGGCTATCAGCGATGCTGAGGGATTTGCAAAGCTTGTTGAGGTTGCAAAGGCACAGTTATCATAATATAGACGAACATATGCGGCTAGTAAAATGCATGGTGTATTAGCATAGATTATTGATGCAGTATATTAATTAAGAAGGATCAGGAGCAGTTTACCTGATCCTTTTTGTGTGCAGACGATGTATGACGAATGATTTAGGGTTTTATAATCATGGTAGATATGCTATAATAGCACATGTAAAATTAGGCACATTTTACAGAACGAATTACACAGGGGGATTAGATAATTCGTAGGAAAAGGGTAAAGTGTGGGTCAACAGAGAGTAAATGCTTAAATAGGAGGCACATATGTTCGTAGAGAGAATAACAAAGGATCAGATGAAGATGTTCCTTGAGACATTTGCTTGCTGCAGCGAGCAGAAGAACCTTGTAATGAGGCTCAACTATGCGGGTAAGGAACCATATCTTGACGTGACAAGATTTAGTAATGGTCTGGTGTACACGGATTCATACTATGATTTTGACAGTACATATTGCAGCAATCTGTGGAATAAGTTTCTGTATACGCAGTTCACACATGAATATTACACTGCATTCAAAGAACATCTGATGAAGGATGTGGACAGGAAACTCACAAACATGATCAAGATCTGATATTGGAGGCGGTCTTGCCGTATTCAAAAATAAAGTTTCGTGACTTGGACAAGCTAGGTCGTGAAGCTTTATTTTTATTATGGACATAGTTCAGTTTCGCGTGAAGTCAGATATTCTAGAAAATTCAAAAAATAAGGACAAATAATTTGAAAAAAGATGTTGACTTTATAGTTCTGGGATGGTATTATCTTATTCGTTGGTGACAAACGCATTGTCAACATCATATGAAACATGCGGGAGTGCTGGAATTGGCAGACAGGCTAGACTAAGGATCTAGTGCTGGAAACGGCGTGTGGGTTCAAGTCCCATCTCCCGCATCTTTTCTTTGAAAGCGTGAGATGGCGTTTGATTCGGATGGCAGTGAGTTATAGTTTATCAACATCATATATAACATGCGGGAGTGCTGGAATTGGCAGACAGGCTAGACTAAGGATCTAGTGCTGGAAACGGCGTGTGGGTTCAAGTCCCATCTCCCGCATCTTTTTATTTTAAAGTCCTGATTGAAGATTTTGGTCAGAGACTTTATTTTTTTGTCTTTTGTGTGAACATTGTTTGAAATCGTGTAGAATAATATTCCCTGAAAAAAATTTATCATTTATATTTATAGTGCATGTGTTGTATTTTAACTAATATTAACTCCCACGTAATTTCTTGATATATGAACGCCCCGGGGGTAAAATCATTAAAGGTATTAGAAGTGAGATACAATGCTGGAATATAGATAAAACTTAACAGATTGATGTCATATAATTTTCCAAAACAGGAGGTATGAAGAGTGGCAAAGGCTACATTTGGCAAAAGGATATTTGCGGTGGCTCTGGCTGGTGTGCTGTCTGTATCGTTCACAGCGTGCAGCGGCAGTGGCGATGGTCAGGCAGGAGATGCGAAGATAAATATAGAACCATACAGTAAGATGCAGTTCAACACTGAGAAGGTTCAGAGCGGTGATATACAGTCCTCACTGACACTTGATCTGAAGCCGGACGGATACAGCAGCAAAGATTATTCGATACAGCAGTCCGACTACAAGATAGAGGAAGTCAAGGTGAAGGAAGGTGATAAAGTAGCCAAGGGTGATGTGATGATACAGTTTCAGGCTACTGAGATCAAGAAGACCATTGAACAGTACACAGAACAGAAGGAGCAGGATCTTCTGCTTATAGATCACTATACAAGGCTTGCAGAGATAGACAGCAGTGTAGATTATTCGGGCGATATATCGGCGGCAAAGGAAGATATGGACGTGGCTGATACGTACATAAAAGAGCAGAATGAGCGTATGAAGGACTATCAGGTCATAGCCACAAAGGCGGGAACTGTCACATATATAGATTCTGATATTCAGTACGGATATGTAACTGCTGGACAGACACTTATAACTGTCGATTCAGGATCATCTGATTATGTTGCGGAGACAAATGACAACTACGAGTTCAAAGAGGGAGAAGTTTACGAGGCTGATTTTCAGGAAGCGACATTTTCACTGAAACTGATAAAGTGCGAAAAGTACAAGAGCAAGGCAACCGGCGAGGAGATGCAGAAGGTGACATTCCAGCCTGTCAGCGATATGGCAGGCATCACGGAGGCAGATACACTGAAGATGGTCATAGAGAAGCCAGTGGTAAAGAACGTCATATATGTAAATAAAAAGGCTGTATTTGACGGCTCAGATGAAAAGAAGTACGCATACGTGGTGGATGAGGACGGCAACAGAAGTGCCGTGGAAGTCACAGTGGGTGATACTGTTGATGATAAGACGATCGTAAAGTCAGGGCTTAAAGCCGGAGAGCAGGTGGTGGTAAATTGAGAAAGCAGAATCTTAAGAGTGGTATACATGTGAAGAATATGAGAACGGTGTTTCATAAGAGAGTTATGTGTATGTGCATGGCTGCTGTGTTTGCGATGACTATGACGGGATGCGGCAAGGAGAAAAGTGAAAAGGTGCCGGAACTGATGGAGCCTGTGAGTACAAATGAAGCATACCGTCCGGTAACATACGGAGATATAGGCCGCAAGGTCATAAAGACAGGAACGATAGTTCCAACAGATTACAGCTACTATTATGAGACTTCAGCCACACTTTCAAAGGTATATGTGAATGTGGGGGATGAGGTGAAAAAAGGTACTGTTCTTGCTGAAACAGGGGACAGTTCAGATGCATCAGGGGGAGACAACACCACAGATACATCGGGGGGAGACAGTGGACTTACTGGCGATGGAATTGACGATACATCAGCTGATGCCAGCGAGTCGGATGATGTACAGAAGTACAGCCACGATATAAAGGAGAAGATCTATCAGGAGAAGCAAGCGGAGATTGACTGGAAGATAAAAGCCTGCGAGGAGATCAATGACAAGGAGGGCGCTGATGCAGCCAGAGTTGAGAAGGCGGTCAACGAGGAGAACCACAGATATGATAACCTTGTGTATGATTATGAACAGAAGAAGAAAATACAGGCGCAGGAAGAACAGGATAAGCTGAAGAAGAATGGAACCTTAAAGGCAGATCACGCCGGATATGTCACCTACGCCAAGTCTGCAAAGGGTGAAGATAAGACTGTGAACGGCGGAGAGAATGTTGTTGTCGTGTCCGATTACAATCAGCCATATATTGAGATAACAGGCGAGTCATATAAGAAAGATACATACAGTATTTACAAGAATATGTACACTGTTGTAGATGGAAAGAAGTATGACATAGAGCCATACAAGTTCACCAACCAGGAGATAGCGGTTGCACAGAGTATGTCTAGTCTTCCATATACAAGATTCCAGCTGAAGGGAGTAAAGAACCCTGAAAAGATACTGAAAGTTGGAAATTCAGTTTCCCTTTATTTCAGTACATCGGAGGCGAAGAATGTACTTACAGTTGGAAACGACTCAATATATGAAGAGAATGGGCAGAGCTTCGTGTATATCAAGACTGACACAAGCGACAAGGAACGTCGTGACGTGGAGGTAGGTGCAAGCGATGCAAATTACACAGAGATAGTAAGCGGCCTCAAGGAAGGAGATCTTGTGTACTATGCATCGGATACGATCATGCCGTCAAGCTACATTGAGTATACAGTTGCACTTGACTCATACACCAAGACAGCGAAGGCTCAGTCATTTACGGCAGAGGATCTAAACAGCGTAAGTTATGCAGCTCCATGTGATGGAAGATTTGCATCTATAAATGTCAAGAAGGGACAGAAGGTCAAGAAGGGAGATCTACTGTTTGTGATAGACAGTGGTGGCGGAACAGCGGCTGTCAAGGAGATCGACAATCAGATACAGGAAGAGAACATGTCATACAATTCATCACTTCAAGAGTATGACGGGCAGATAAATGACATAAATGACCAGATACAGGAATATCAAAAGCAGAAGAAAGCGACACCTACTGATGCGGACAATCCGTTGTATATGGTAGAGCAGCTCACATGCCAGAGAAATGTTGTGAATTATAATAAGCAGCTTCTTATATATACTCATAACGCGACTATAGCAAGTCTCAACGACAAAAAGACAAAGCTCAACAAGAACAACGATGGAACAGGTAAGATAAGCGTGTATGCTGACGAGGCGGGAACAGTCAAGAAGATCAGCGCGAGCACAGATGCTGCGATAAAGGAAGGTCAGACAGTACTCACGGTGGGCAGCAGCAAAAATGTCATACTGGCACTTACAGTATCAGAGGGCAAGCTTGGAATCAATCAGAAGGTAACTATCACAAGCAAGAAAGATAATACCAAGAAGATAAGCGGAATATGCGTGGGAACAAGCGGAGACTCTTCAAGATCATACATACAGACAGATGACCAGGGAAATGTACATATTACAAAGTGTGCAGGTTCCGATGAACTGAAGTACTACATCAAGGTCGATGATGCAAATGTTTACAAGAGCACGAAGAACTACCAGGTAAGCTACCCTACAGCGGTGTACGACAATGTTGTCATGATACCTACGAATATGATCTACCATGAGGCGAGCAAGAACAACTCATCAGAGTATGATTATGTATGGCTTCTCCTTGACGGCGAGATCGTGAAACAGTATATAACGCTGGGCGAGGCGAGCAAGACACAGACGATCATACTGTCAGGTCTCTCAGAGGGAGATGTGATAGCGAAGGAGTCAGCATCAGCGTCAGGTAGCAAGTCATCTTCAGGACGTGATTCCTCTGATTCATCAGGCGCGGCCGGTTCCTCAGACTCCTCCGATGGAGACTCTGGAGATACATCGGAAAATGTGACAGATGATGACGGAGCAGGCGATGCAGCCGGAGCAGCGGACGATGCTGTAGCAGAGTAATGGAAAGGAGAAAAGATGTTTAAATTTTTATCACACAAACTTCTTAATAAAAAGTGGCTTAATGCATGTCTTCTCCTTGGAATAGTACTCCTTGTGGCGGTGGCATCATGTAACCCGATGTTCAAGAACGGAGCGCTTGACATGCTTATGTCATCCAAGTTTGACGCAGCTATGACAGAGCAGAACAAATATCCGAGCACAATAGGCAGGGAGGGATCCTGTGCTGTTGATGAGTATCCGGATTCTGAGTCCGTGCTGAACAGGATAGAGAAGTATAAGAAGATGTGGAATTACTACCTTGAGATAGACACCATAGAGGAACAGACAAGTCTGAGCCTTGAGGCTGGATACACACAGAGTAATCTTGGACACAGAAGCAACTTCAAGATGGTGTATATGCCGAATCTTGAAGACCACATCAACATAACATACGGAGTAAGCCTTGAAGATGCAAAGACGGAGAGTGGAGTATATCCGTGTCTTATATCACAGAGGTATCTCGATGAATATAATCTAGTCGTTGGAGAGGTGTTTACCATCGACACGGGACTTGGAGATGTCAAGGATGCAAGTGGCAATCCTATGAAATACCAGATAGTCGGAGTGTTCGAGGAGAAGGATTACTCGGATGATTTCTGGTATGATCAGCTTGCAGATCTGGACAGACAGGTATATGTGAAGCAGAGTGATTTCGATGAGATGATCACAAAGTACGGCTTCCTCACAATATATTACAGTGAGCATGACATGCTGGATTACTCACAGATAACACATGCAAATGCAGCTGACACACTCTACTATATAAAGTCATTTGAGTCATCGGACAAGAGTTTTACACAGAATTTCAGCAACGTGCTTATAGATTACAGAGGCGATGCTAGGACGATAGGAATAATCATATGGGTACTTGAGCTTCCTATCCTTGTACTGCTCCTAGCATTCATCTACATGGTGTCAAGCCAGATACTGGAGATGGAGGATGGAGAGATCGCGATGCTCAAGAGCCGAGGAACAAGCACGAAGCAGGTCCTTGGAATATATCTGGGACAGTCGGCGATATTGTCGGTCATAGCGATAATAATAGGAATACCGGTGGGCTACCTTCTGTGTAAGATGGCGGCGAGTGCCAGCTCATTCCTGAAGTTTGAATTCAAGGATACACACTTTTACGGAATAGATCCGTGGATGGTCGTATACAGTCTGGCGGCAGCCCTTATTGCGATCCTGTTTGTGACTCTGCCGGTTATGAAATACGCTAAAAACTCTATCGTCGAGCAAAAGAGCAGGACAGGAAAGGTAAATTACAAACCGTTCTGGGAGAAGTTCTTTGTGGATGTTATCCTGGTGGTATTGTCAATCTATCTTCTCTACAATTACAACAAGCAGAAGTCTACGATCGCATTGGATATCCTCTCAGGAAAGAGACCTGATCCGGTTATATTCCTGAACTCGTCACTGTTTATATTTGCAGTTGGACTTCTCGTGCTCAGACTTATCAAGTATCTCATAAGACTGATATACAGGATAGGTAAGAAGAGATGGTCACCTGCGGTATACGCCTCTTTCCTCCAGATAACGAGGACGGTGAAGAAACAGGGATTTATATCTGTATTCCTTGTAATGACCATTGCAATGGGAATGTTCAATTCAAATATGGCGCGGACGATAAATGATAATAAGACAAAACGTATCAATTACAATCTGGGAACTGACCTGGTAGTTCAGGAGCAGTGGACTAGAGGAACATATATAGATAAGAAAAAAAAGACTCATTGGTATTACACCGAGGGAGATTTTGAGAGATATACAAAGCTCGAGGGCTCTGTATGTGACAAGGTGACAAGAGTCATATATGACGATGATGCGGTGATAAAGGCCGGCGGAGAGGAGCTTGCAGGCAGCGTACTTATGGGAATAAACACCAAGGAGTTCGGTGAGACGGCAAGGCTTCAGAGCGGACTTAACAAGGAACACTGGTACAACTATCTGAACGATCTTGCAGAGGTGTCAAACGGTGTCATCATATCGTCGAACCTTGCAAAGAAATACAATATCAAAGTCGGAGATTCCATAAATTATGCGAGGTACAGTCCGATGAAGGGCAAGGAGAAGGAGGAGATCGCATCACCTAGTGGAACCGTATGTGCCATAGTGGATGCATTCCCTGGATTCCAGCAGTATGTGTACCAGAAGAACTCTGATGGAGAGATGGAGGAAGTTGAGAGATATCTCGTTGTTGCAAACTATGCGTATGTTGTAAGTGCATTCAGTCAGACACCATATCAGGTGTGGATGAGACTTGCGGACGGCAAGAGCTATAAAGATGCACTAAGAGCAATTGATGCAGAGGATATCAACATAGTACAGTATGACAGCCTTGATAAGGATATAAAGGAGATGCAGGAGTCACCTCTCGTACTTATCACAAACGGTTTGTTCTCACTGTCATTTATAATAGCAATCATACTCTGTATGGTTGGATTCCTGATATACTGGATAACATCCATCAAGCAGAGAGAGCTTATGTTCGGTATATACAGAGCTATGGGTATGAGTATGCATGAGATCAACAAGATGCTTATAAATGAGCAGATATTCAGCTCGGTTCTTGCCAGTCTGGCGGGATATGGAGTGGGGGTTGCGGCAACTATTCTGTTTGTCAAGCTGGTTGCTGTTGTTTATCTGCCGGAGGCACACAATATAGCAATATCGATAGCGGTGGATCCATATGACCTGATAAAGCTGACGGCAGTAGTTATATTTATGTTCATCGTCTGCTTCATAGTTATAAGGACTATTCTGAAGAAGATGAATATCACACAGGCATTGAAGCTGGGGGAGGATTAATCTATGGGTGAAAATACAAACAATACAGAATATATATTTGATCCTGCCGCAGAGCTTAAGAAGGGGGCTTCAGTCATGGACGATATCATGATAGAGGCCAAAGGAATCAAGAGATGCTTCAGACTTGGAAGCGGTGAGGATTTCTATGCACTCAAGGGCATAGACATGCAGGTGCCTGCAGGCAAGCTTACAATACTGAAGGGCCGTTCTGGTTCAGGAAAGACCACTCTTCTGAACATACTGAGCGCCCTGGACGATCCGACAGAGGGCGATGTCATCATAGGCGAGCATGTCTACAGCCAGATGAATGAGAAAGAGAAGGAAAAACTCAGAAGATACAATATCGGATTCGTATTCCAGTCGGTGGCACTCATACCGATTATGAGTGCGTATGAGAACGTAGACTTCGGACTCAGGCTTGCCGAGTATGAGGGAAACAGAGATGCCAGGATAAGGGAGGTACTTGATCTGGTGGGACTTTCATCAAGAATGTCTCACTTCCCTAATCAGATGTCAGGTGGTGAGCAGCAGAGAGTTGCTATTGCAAGGGCAGTGGCGCATAAGCCAAAGGTAATATTTGCAGATGAGCCTACAGGTGCCTTGGATACGGCGTCTGGACTTGCGGTCATGAAGCTTTTCCAGGAGCTTGTATACAAAGAGGGAATAACGATTGTCATGACTACCCATGACCCTAAACTGATGGAACTTGGAGATGTGGTATATGAGATAGAGGATGGTGAGATAGTTGGGCGATAAGCATTTGTTTAAGAAGAAAAAAAATGAGACACCGGATACTATAACACCGGATAGTAATGTGGATACAAGACCTGATACCGCAGTACAGGGACAGAATGAACCAGAACAGATTGAGCCAGAACAGAAAGAGTTCGTATATGGTATGGATCAGACGGAGCAGGGCAGTGAGGATGTTCAAAGTGGAACATCAGATGCGGACGGTTCCGCTCCTAGTCAGGAGACAAATGAAAACATCATAGAGTGTGACAGTCTGGTAAAGATATACAAGACAGATGATGTCGAGGTAATGGCTCTTCAGGGACTTGAGCTCAACATCAAGTATGGAGAGCTGATGGCAGTCATAGGAAAGTCCGGATCAGGAAAGTCCACACTGCTCAACATGATAGGCGGACTTGAGAGACCGACAGCCGGAAAGCTGTATGTAGATGGCAAGGACCTGTTTGCCATGACGGACAAGGAGCTGGTTGAGTACAGAAAGCACACGGTAGGATTTGTGTGGCAGAAGAACTCAAGAAATCTGCTTCCGTATATGACAGCTATCGAGAATGTGCAGGTTCCAATGTACTTTGATAAGAGCAATAAGGAAGACAAATATGCGAGAGCACACGACCTGCTCTGCAGGGTTGGACTAGAGGATAAGATCAATTCTTATCCTTCACAGATGTCAGGTGGTGAGCAGCAGAGAGTCGCTATAGCCATAGCGCTGGCAAACAATCCTAAGATCCTTCTTGCGGATGAGCCTACAGGTGCTGTTGATACCAAGACATCCAACATGATACAGGATCTGTTCAGAAAGCTGAATGAGGAGCTTGGAATCACGATAATCATAGTTACACATGATATAAGCCTTGCCAATAAGGTTGGACGTGTGGTTATGATAGCGGATGGTAAGATCAGCACAGAGAAGATCATGAAGGAATCATATAAAGACAGGATGAACGAACTGTCCACAGATGGATTTTCATCAGATGATTCCCATGAGGAGTACTCCATTCTGGACAAGGCAAACCGTGTTCAGATCAGTCCCGACATACTTGCGGCAGCTGGAATCGACAGCAACAAGGTAAAGGTACAGGTTGTCGATGGCAAGGTCATCATCACAAAGGAGTAATATAGTCGCAAAGCTGAACAAATGTTAACGAATGGCATATTTGTTGTAACGAACTTTAAAATATATTATAATTTTAACAAATGCGCCTGAAAAGACAGGGAGTATATAGATGTCGTGGTGCTTATAAAGCAGGAAAGGTTGGTATTATATGAAGAAAAAAGGTTATGGAAAAGCGTTGACTCTGCTTCTCGTAACATCTCTTGTGGCAGGAACAGTCCTCACAGGATGCGGAAAGAAGAAAGTAGACTACAATATGGGTGATGATGAGAATGGTTCAGGTGGTGGCGGAAAGCTTGCATCAAGACTTGATGTGCCAGACTCCTATGAGGGTGCTCTGGAGGGAATAGACACCGATGCGACCGGTCTTACGGATGTTAAGATAAATGCCTCCAAGATCACAGTACCTGATACAGACAAGATGTCTATACTCTACTACAATCAGAATCAGGTAGATAATGAATATAAAAAGAGAGTGTGTGAGAACTTCTTTGATGTAAGTGCCGGTGTATATACATACAGCTGGGAAAAGCCTTACAAGGGAGATCTTGAGAGAGAGATAGAGAATTATGAGGAACTTTCAAAGCAGTCGACAAGTGATGACGAGAAGTCATTTTTTGACGATTACATCTCATCACTAAAGGAGCAGCTCAAGACGGCAACAGATGAGAGAGAGGGCGCCGGTGATTATTCTGCAGATGCCTTTGTTGGCTCAAAGGGTGAGAATATGTACATGATCTCATTTAACTCAACAGAGACTGGAGAGAGCGGAGGATTCTCAATAGACTACTATCCATCAGATCAGCTCATCAATTATAGACCTAAGGAGGGCGCATCATCAGTATACTGCTACAGCAGCGATTATTATGACGGTGAGGACACAGCAAATACAGCAACGGTCAGCCAGGATGATGCTATACAGCAGGGGCTGAGCTTCCTTGCTGGATGCGGAATCTCAGACATAATTGAGACAGGTTGCACAGACCTTATATGGGAGTACAGCGATACATCATACAACACACTTGCATCTGAGAAGAGTGGATATGTGATCACATACAAGCGCTCAGTTGATGGAATAGCTCCGTATACACCATCTGTATACAATATTGATTCACTGAATTCGTCAGATGATGTATGGTATGACACTATGGATGAGACATTTGAGCTGCAGATAGACGATAATGGCATTGTTTCAGCATACTGCTACGATTATTTCAAGGCAACAGGAGACAAGAAGGAGAATGTTGATCTTATCTCATGGGAGGATGCAGTGAAGGCTCTTCCCAAGGCAGTCAACACATATTATGCTGAGAACAAGACTCAGTACAGTAGCATAGAGTTTAACAACGTGCAGCTTGCCTACTATAAGATAAAGGATGGAGATAAGTACGAGTATCTTCCTGTATGGGTATTTGCACAGTGTGAAAAGACTAGCGATGGTGATAGTTCACAGAGTGATGACGGTCTTGATATTTCAAATCCTTTGCAGCTTATCATGCTGAATGCTGAGACAGGAGAACTGATCGATCTCAAGAGTGTACTCAACACACAGTCATTCTCATATACTGACAGTACAGTGGTAGGTGGCGATGATGATACTGTGACTTTAGATGGTTCCGATCTCGATGAGGACGGAGCTTCAATAACGGATGACAGCGCTGCATCAGATGACTCTTCAGATTCATCTGATGATGGTTCAATAGATATCAATGATCTTGATCTTCAGGTGGATGATACTACAGATGCTGTAGAAGAGTAAGCGTTATAGAGTGATAACTGCAGAGCAGTAAATACAGAATAACAGGAATATGATCCCTGTGAGCGATCTGTTTATTTCAGATCTTTCACAGGGATTTTTTTGTGTTATAAACCGTAGGCAAGCAAGATAGCGATATTGATTATGATTATCAATAAAGAAATAAGAATTGACAAATACCCCCCTAGGGTATATAAAATATACGAAAGATAGATAAATGAAATAAAAGATCATACATGTACAAATATTTACAGAGGAAAGGCGGATACTATGAGTGATGAACACGCATGCTGCTGCAGCGACAGAAAGAGACAGAGGACAGATGAGGAATACAAGAGACTTATGAATAGACTAAGCAGGATAGAAGGACAGATAAGAGGCGTCAAGGGAATGCTTGAAAATGATGCCTATTGTACAGACATAGTGCTCCAGGTGTCAGCCATAAACGCGGCGCTCAACAGCTTCAATAAGGTACTTCTTGCAGAGCATATCAGGACCTGTGTGGCTGATGATATAAGAAATGGCAAGGATGACACGATAGAGGATCTTGTAAATACGATAACAAGACTTATGAAATAATATAACTGAAATAATGTAACTGAAATTATGCAACTGGATGAAATGACAAATGTAATACAGAAAGAAGGTGTGTGCATTGGACAAATACAATGTGACAGGAATGAGCTGCAGTGCATGTAGTGCGAGAGTAGAAAAGGCGGTTTCCAAGGTCGATGGTGTAAGTACATGTCAGGTCAATCTTCTGACAAACTCCATGATGGTGGACGGAACTGCTTCAAGGGATGATATTATATCAGCCGTGGAGAAAGCGGGATATGGCGCTTCTCCAGCAGATGGCGGAGCGCAGACGAAAAGCAGCGACAAGACTTCGGGCGGTGGACAGTCGGAGAGCGATGCGGCTCTGTCAAAGATGAAGATAAGACTTGTGGCATCTGTCATAATATTGATCCCTCTGATGTATATATCAATGGGACATATGATGTGGAACTGGCCGCTGCCATCGTTCTTTGACGGCAACCATGTGGCAATGGGACTTACACAGATGCTTCTCACCATATTGGTGATGATCATCAACCAGAAGTTCTTTGTCAGTGGATTTAAGGGTGCTATACACGGAGCTCCAAACATGGATACACTGGTCGCCATGGGTTCCGGAGCATCATTTATATACAGTGTATATGTGCTCTTTGCCATGACGGCGGCACAGACCGCGGGAGATGATGCTCAGGTCATGACACTCATGCATGACATTTATTTTGAGTCTGCCGCCATGATACTCGCTCTTATAACCGTTGGAAAGACGCTTGAAGCATATTCCAAGGGACGTACAACGGATGCTTTAAAAGGACTTATGGATCTTGCACCTAAGACTGCTGTTCTCATAAGAGACGGAGCGGAGGTTGCGGTGGGCATAGACGAGGTGGCTGTCGGAGATATATTTGTGGTGAAACCAGGAGAGAGCATTCCTGTTGATGGAATCGTACTTGATGGAGATTCTGCAGTGGATGAGTCTACGCTCTCGGGTGAGAGCATACCGGTGGACAAGAGCAAGGGAAGCCGGGTGTCGGCGGCAACCATAAACCAGTCGGGATATTTGAAGTGCAGGGCTACACAGGTTGGAAGTGACACTGCATTGTCCAAAATCATCAACATGGTCAGTGATGCAGCGGCTTCGAAGGCACCGATAGCCAAGATAGCAGACAAGGTATCAGGGGTGTTCGTGCCGGTGGTCATCGCTATTGCAGTGGTTACTATGATCGTATGGCTTATTGCCGGAAAGGAAGTTGGCTACGCGCTGGCGAGAGGAATATCTGTACTTGTGATCAGCTGCCCTTGTGCGCTGGGACTTGCCACACCGGTTGCGATCATGGTTGGAAATGGAATGGGTGCAAAGCACGGTATCCTGTTTAAGACTGCAACAGCTTTGGAGGAGACAGGCAAGACAGGAATAGTCGTCCTCGATAAGACGGGAACAATAACAAAGGGTACTCCGGTTGTTACGGATATAATACCCGCGGAGGGTATAACTAATGAAAGACTTATCATGCTGGCAGCGGCGCTTGAAGGAAAGAGTGAACACCCTCTGGCAAAGGCCATAGTTGACGAGTGGAATGACAATCCTGCGTACAGTGATGCCAGGGAGACAAAAGACATCAGTGTCACACAGTTCCGGGCAGCTCCGGGACATGGACTTTCCGGAGTGGTAGATGGAATGGTGATGGTGGGAGGAAACAGAGAATATATAAGCGAATCAGCAACGATCCCGGATGAGATGGACGTTCAGGCTGACATGCTGGCAGAACATGGAAAGACACCGATGTTCTTTGCCGGCAAGCCGGAATCTGGAAACGGAAAGGTGCTTGGTATAATCGCTGTTGCGGATGTTGTGAAGGAGGAGAGCAGGAAGGCTGTAGAGGAGATGCAGAAGATGGGACTCTCGATAGTTATGCTCACAGGTGACAATGAGAGGACTGCAAAGGCGATCGGAGCCCAGGTCGGAGTAGACAGAGTTATCGCCGGAGTGCTTCCTGATGGCAAGGAGAAGGTCGTCAGAGAGCTCATGGACGATGCAAATGTCATAATGGTCGGCGACGGAATAAACGATGCGCCTGCGCTCACGAGGGCAAACATTGGAATTGCAATAGGGGCGGGAACAGATATCGCCATAGATGCTGCCGATATAGTTCTTGTGAAGAGTTCACTGCTGGATGTGCCTGCGGCGATAAGGCTCAGCATGGCAGCAATGAGAAATATCAAGGAGAACCTCTTCTGGGCATTTATCTACAATATAATCGGTATACCTCTTGCAGCAGGTGTGTGGATACCGATATTTGGATGGACTTTAAATCCAATGTTTGGAGCATTTGCCATGAGCCTTTCAAGTTTTTGTGTAGTAACAAACGCGCTGAGGTTGAATTTGGCTGATATTTATGATAAAAATAATAGATACAGGATCAAGGAAAAATATAGAAGCGGATCTGTAGGAGTAAAAGATGAAGGATCAGGTCGCAAGGGAAATGACAGTGATAACACTGAGAATAATTATATAATTGAAAATAATCATAGAATTGAAAATGAGAAAGGAAATGATGATATGAAGAAGACAATGAAGATAGAGGGTATGATGTGCGGACACTGTGAGGCAAGAGTCAAGAAGTGCCTGGAGGCTCTGCCACAGGTCGATCTGGCCGAGGTAAGCCACGAGAAGGGTATAGCGATAGTTACACTAAATGCTGATGTAGATGACGCTGTTCTCACAAAGGCGGTTGAGGATCAGGACTACAAGGTGATCTCAGTTCAGTAATCATTTGTAGAAAAGGAAGTTATACGTGAATGAAGAAAATACTTAACAAACTTCTCAGCAGAATGGTGATAACATGTTTTTTGGTCGTCCTGCAGCTTGCAGTGATGATATTTGGAATTATAATTCTGCAGGAAAGGTACATTTACATCTCAGGAATATTGAAGCTTTTGAGCGTGATAGTTGTATTTCATCTCATAACAAAGGATACCAACCCGATGATCAAAATGGCGTGGATGGTGCCGATACTGCTGTTTCCTGTACTAGGAGGTTTAATGTATGTGCTTTATGGACATGTGCTCATACCGAAGAGGCTTAAGAAGAACATGCTCAGAGTTATGCAGCAGGAAGTGTATGAGAATGTGAAGGGCGCAAATGTCTGCCAGGCAGCAGATATCAAGGGCGAGCCAACGTACAGAATATGCAATTACATGGAGCATGTGGCACAGGCCCCCCTTTATAAGCATACAAATGTAAAATACTATGCAATCGGCGATGATGTCATGGATGACCTTATCAGGGATCTGGAGAGTGCTGAGAAATACATCTTCATGGAGTATTTCATCGTTGATAAGGGATATATGTGGGATACGATCCTGGAGATCCTCAAGAGAAAGGCTGCAGAGGGACTCGATGTAAGATTCATGTATGATGACATAGGATCGGTGTTCAATGTGCCAAAGTATTACTGGAAGGAGCTTGAGTCATACGGAATCAAATGTATGGCGTTCAATCAGGTCGTGCCTTTCTTTGCAACGATATTCAACAACCGAGATCACAGGAAGATAACGGTCATAGATGGCAAGATCGCCCATACCGGCGGATACAATATGGCGGATGAGTATATCAATCGCATAACAAAGTACGGCAGGTGGAAGGACAGCGGAGTGAGACTTGAGGGCGAGGGTGCCTGGAGCTTCACAGTCATGTTCCTCCAGATGTGGAATTATTTCAGATATTCGGAGGGAAGCTACCTGAGTTATAAGCCGGAGGTGGACTTTTCAAATATAGAGGATGGCTATGTACAGCCTTATAAGTCAAGTCCGCTGACCGGAGAGAATGTCGGAGAAAATCTCTATATTCAGATGATAAATGATGCGCAGGAGTATATATACATATTTACCCCGTATCTGATAGTGTGCAATGAGCTGATGACGGCACTCAAGCTTGCAGCCAAGAGAGACGTGGATGTGCGAATAGTCACACCAGCCATACCGGATAAAAAGTATATATACAAGATGACACAGTCCAACTACAAGGAGCTGCTTCTTGCTGGCGTGAGGATATACCAGTATACACCTGGATTTATACATTCCAAGACACTTATTATGGACGGAAGGCTTGCGTCGGTGGGGTCGATCAATATGGACAACAGAAGCTTCTATCACCACTTTGAGTGTGGCGCCCTGCTCTATGACTGCAAGGCGATAGCGGATGTCAAGAATGATATGTTTGCAACATTTGAGGAGTCGGAGGAGATAGACATACTTTGGTGTAGAAATAACATAAGCAAGGTGTCCCTGATAGGACCGCTGCTCAACCTGTTATCGCCACTGCTTTAAAAGGAGACTCGAAATGGATAAGATTCGTAAGAAAAAATCTGATGATTCCGGGACGGCGCAGGACTGGCTCAGCACGATATTTCTGTTATATATGGGAACTCTGTATCCACTCATAATGCACGACAAATATTTTGACATCACACTAACTAAGTACAAGGCATTTGAGGTGGCGCTGTGTGTGTACGCGGTGCTCATGGTGCTGGCAGTGCTGCTCGATGTGTTTGACGGGAAAAAGCCATTTGTGATGTTTAAGTACAGAAAAAGCTATGTTGCAACGGACTGGTTCATGGCTGGCTTTTTCGTAGCCAATGTACTTGCGTTTGTGATGGCATCAGATAAAATGGCCGCCTATACTGGCGAGGAGGGCAGAAGGTGCGGACTTCAGTTTATGATCCTTGCCATGCTCCTGTATGTCTGTATGGGACGCGGCCTGCGTCTTAGAAAATGTGTGTTCCCGGCATTTCTGTGTGTCGGTTCATTTACGTGTATAATCGCGGTTTTTCAGTATGTCGGTATAGATTTCCTTGGAATAAGGGACGGGCTAGCATCCAGCATAATGGATATATACATATCGACATTTGGCAATATAGATATATTTGCAAGCTTTCTGTGCGTGCTGATCCCTGTCGGATTTGGTGTGGGGCTTGACGACCGTAGGATATATGATGGTGATGCCACATGGAAGTTCAATTGGGTGAAGCTCTCCGCCTGGACTGCGGTATTTACAGGGGCGGCTGCGACAGTTGTGACAAATGCAGATCTGGCGTATGCAGGTGTCTGTGCAGCAGCCGCGATATTGCTCCTGGTTTCAACATACCGTGGAAGGATAAAGGAATTTGTGGAACTGATGCTTGTGATGTCACTTGGATTTCTTGCGGTGAGTCTGCTTCTTAAGACAACGCCGGAGAGTATCGCAAAGTTAGATGGTATAAGTAATTTTGCGAGAAATACGGAACTGATAGCAGTGGCTTCTGGTGTGCTTGCGGTGATCCGTATCGTGATCTATGCAGTATCGAGACTTAGACTGTCAAGGAAAGATTCGAATGGTAACACATTTAATAGGTCAGGGAAGATCTCACTTGTGGTATGTTCGGTCCTTGTGATTGCAGGAATAGTGTGCGCGGTCATTTTCAGCTCGGTGAAGGCCGATGGGATATTCAGATTTGACGATTCATGGGGTAATTACCGTGGATATGTGTGGAGCAGGCTTGTCAGCACGTACAAGGAGTTCCCATTGGTAAATAAGCTGTTCGGATACGGAAATGAGTCTGTCAAGAGCATAATGACAGCCGGATATTATGATGAGATGATATCCAAGGTGGGGGTCGTGTATGATAATGCCCACAATGAGTATCTGCAGTATTTGGTAACCACGGGAGTACTCGGCGCGGTGACATACGTTGGACTTATCGTGTCTGCATTTGTCAGTATGATAAGGACGGCATTCAGTTCGTCTGACCATGATTTCTGTGCGTGCATTGCAGTTGCTCTTGGAATAGCCGGTTATGCTGTTCAGGCGTTATTCAACCTCAACCAGTCGCTGACGACGCCGTACATTTTTCTGCTTGCCGCCATGGCAGCCGGAATCGGCAGGAGACTGAAACTGCAGAGGAAGTAGGCAGATAATATTATAAAACGATTATATTTATGGTTGAACTTACTTGTCACCTGACATGGTTAAATGTTATAATATCTGTCTGTGTGGTGATTTATTGTAAATTTATATTGATAAGAGATATTACTATGATATAAATGACTGCGACAGATATAAAGAGATATACAAAAAATGTAGGAGGTCTATAGGACATGCAGATTTATGACGAGCTTGTAGCCAGAGGGCTTATAGCGCAGACAACAGATGAAGATGAAATTAGAGATTTGGTAAATAATGGTAAGGCAGTATTCTATATCGGATTTGATCCGACTGCGGACAGCCTGCATGTAGGCCATTTCATGGCGCTCTGTCTGATGAAGAGACTTCAGATGGCAGGCAACAAGCCTATCGCGCTGATAGGCGGTGGTACAGCCATGATCGGTGATCCATCAGGCCGTACAGATATGAGACAGATGATGACAAAGGAGACTATCCAGCACAACGTTGACTGCTTCAAGAAGCAGATGAGCAAATTCATCGACTTTTCAGAGGACAAGGCACTCCTTGTCAACAATGCAGACTGGCTTCTTGATCTTAACTATGTTGATGTTCTCCGTGATGTGGGAGCCTGCTTCTCAGTAAACAACATGCTCCGCGCAGAGTGCTACAAGCAGCGTATGGAGAAGGGACTCAGCTTCCTTGAGTTCAACTACATGATCATGCAGAGTTACGATTTCTACGCACTGTACCAGAAGTACGGCTGCAACATGCAGTTTGGCGGTGACGACCAGTGGAGCAACATGCTCGGCGGTACAGAGCTTATCAGAAGAAAGCTTGGCAAGGACGCATATGCCATGACGATCACACTCCTTCTCAACTCAGAGGGCAAGAAGATGGGTAAGACACAGAAGGGTGCTGTATGGCTTGATCCTAATAAGACTTCACCATTTGAGTTCTATCAGTACTGGAGAAATGTCGCAGATGCAGATGTCCTGAAGTGCATCCGTATGCTCACATTCCTTCCACTTGAGGAGATTGACAAGATGGACAACTGGGAGGGCAGCCAGCTCAACCAGGCAAAGGAGATCCTTGCATACGAGCTCACAAAGCTTGTACACGGCGAGGAGGAGGCTGCTAAGGCACAGGAGAGCGCAAGAGCACTGTTCTCAAAGGGCGTTGCAGCAGACATGCCATCAGTAACACTTGCAGCAGATGACTTCAAGGACGGCTCGATCGATATTGTGTCAGTTCTCGTAAAGTCAGGACTTGTAACATCACGTAACGAGGGCAGACGTGCCGTAGAGCAGGGCGGTGTTGCTGTGGACGGCGAGAAGATCACAGATGTCCAGACTACAATTCCAGAGGAGAAGTTCGACGGAGAGGGCGTTGTTGTGAGACGTGGAAAGAAGAACTTCAGGAAGGTTAGTAAGTAAGAGTCGTTGATGCTTTGAGTGATATCAAGGCGAACGGCCAGTGGTTATAAAAAAGACTTGAGATCGTATGATTTCAGGTCTTTTTTATGTACTATAAACCTACTCCCCCTAGTGATCTCGTGGTTTTTGAAGTGTTAATATGGATTTATAACATAAATAACAAGTAAGCAAAATCGTTAGGAGACATATATAATTTCTGATGATCCGAAAGGTAATTCGGATTGTGGCGTGGATGAAGAGGGTAATTTATTCCGAAAATGAATACTATATATACCTCATATTTGGCAAAGACATCACGCTATATTTATACATAAATGACTGTGGCATTGGTGATGCAATTTTGTCTATAATGGGTTATATTATAAAAAGTGGCATATAGTTTTATAGGCTACAATACAAAAGATGAGAGGTGCAGAGAGATGAGTAAAGAAAACTTAGTTGAAGAAAATGCGGCCGTGGATGCTGCTACAAATGAAGATGATAACACCCACGTAACATCAAGGAAATATAAGATCACGGTGTGCGTTATCGCAGTACTTCTGGCAATAGCATTTCTGGTGAAGGATTATGTGATATTCAGAGAAATTATGGATGAATCAGCTAGTGATGAAGTGGGGATATCATCCTTTATCAAGTGGTGGTTTGATGAAAGAAAGAGCTATATGATCATTGGGGTTATAATAATGTTGATTCCTTATGAGATTATATACAACGTTGTTCATAAGAATTTTGACTTCATAGATAAGGACTCGGACAAAAGCCGGAAATGGACTACTATAGGATATTTAGTTATCATGTTGGCGTTGCCTGTTTGGATTGTATTATCTGTTCATGTGAAATATCAGATGGCAGTTATTTTGTGTAATGCAGCTTTGGGATTTGTTTTATGTTTGAATTTAAAGCAGTACTTTAGCACAGCATTTGGCTGGCTTTTATATGTAACTATATATAATATGGGCAGTTTTGGATCGATATTTTATTGTATATATTTTAGGGCTGATGTGGTGCTTGATTCTGCGGATCCTTCTAGTTGGATACATATGGGATATGTAGACGCCTACCTTATCATGCTATATTTGTCATCTGCAATTGCATTTGTAGTATATACATTGCTCGTGGATAAAGATGATAGAAATCTATTTACAATTCTTTGGAAACTGGTTGTAGCCATCGGAATCCCGGTATTTATATTCTACAAAACGGTGAAGATGGCAGTGGCGTCAGTTGACTATAATTTATTTGATTTGATAGGTTTTGTGGGTGTTTCCGATACAGGAATACAGGCGTTCAAGAATCCATATCTGCTGGCAATGTATGTGAGTTTCCTGATTATAGTTGTAATAATGATATATGCTTTGAAAAAGGTGTCTGAGTATTCAAGACGCAGAATGATGGTTTTGATCTGGACTGCGATGTTTATGTTTTTAATGTTGGTGATTGATGTGATATCTGAGACTGGAATCGGCGCTGGGTATTCCAGCTTATTTACTATATTCGACCTGGTAAACGTTATCGTATTGTTTATTGCGATCAGGGCACTTATCATTCCGGTAGAGTCCTATCCTGATATGGAATGCAATTTTAGTAGCGAGGAGGAAAGGATACAAGAACTTGAATTTAAAAATAAGATCATGATGACATATATCGGCGGTATACAGGATGAATTGGAAACACTTATAAACTATATGAAGGTATTGGAAGTGACTCAGAATAAAGATAGGGCTCATGTGGCATATCTTATTGAATCGGACAGTGAGGTTGAAAAAAGTATCTTAAAATATAGAGATGAAATGAACAATGTAATTGCTTCTGTACAGGAAAAAGGTGCCCCTGTTAATTATAAAGAGTTAGTAGATAAGATGAATAAATTTAAAGAAGCAGAGGAAAAAAAGATAGATGATGCATACAGACAGAAATTTAAGGAAATGGGATACGATGATGATGAAATAGATGCTGAAATGTCATCAGGAGAAGATAACAGTGAACAGTAAGCTGAATAAGGCTTTGGTACAAGAAAAGAAGATGAATTATATGAAATATGAAGATAACAGACACCAGGATAATATGGATAATTTTTCAAATGATAAGGTATATGACGACAAAAAGATCAGATCCAACTACAGCCATCTCACCCAGCTCCTTATATCGAGGCACCTCACCATCACAACCATGGAGTCTGCGACCTCTGGGCAGATAGCATCCCTCATAACAGACACGGAAGGTTCATCTGCTGTGCTTAAGGGCGCATTTGTCACCTACTGCAATGAGGCGAAGATCATGCAGGGGGTTCCGGCGGAGATTATAGATAGGTATACAGTCTATTCAAATGAAACCGCAGGTGCCATGGCGCAGGCGTGCAGGAAGGCATATAATGCGAATATAGGGATCGGCGTGACTGGAACCATGGGCAATGTGGATCCGGCAAATCCTGACGCGTCAGTTCCGGGACAGGTGTATTTTGCCATAGATATAGATGGCGATGTGCGGACGTATTATGTTGAACTTCCGCCTCAGCCTACCAGGCTTGCGTACAAACTGGCGGTCGCTGAGGAGATATATGAGGAGCTTGTTAAGAGACTGGAATAATATAATGATTGTCAAAGGAAGAATAAATGCTATATCTCATATCCGACATTCACGGGGATGTCATATCATTTAAAAAAATGTTGAAAAAGATAAGCTTTGACCCAGCCACGGATCAAATGATAGTCATGGGGGACATATTCGACTGGAACGATGAGGGAATTCCCCTTCTCGAGTTTATGTCGGACTATCTTGTGGATGGTTCCATGCAGTTCATAAAGGGTAACCATGAGCTGTTTGCCCAGATGTACATAGATGGAAGCATGTCAGAGAGACAGTGGATCATATTCGGCGGTGGTGGAACAGTCAGAGATATCAAGAAGCTCAATGTGGATGATCAGATGAAGCTGCATGGGTTTCTGGCACATCTGCCACATTATACTGAGATCAAGTCGCCGAAGTACGGAGGTTGTGTTGTTACTCATTCAGGTATTCATTGCGGCTCATACATCAGAAATGCTGACAGGACCATCAATATCACTGAGTCTATTATGAATGCAGCGAGAAGAGATGAGTACAGATTTCTCATCTCACCTGATATCCATAATGTTCCATTTGCAGACAAGAAGGCATTTGACAGGTATGTGTTCTGCGGACATGTTACGACGAACAGGCTTAATGAAGACCATTCTTACAACGTTTACAAGACGCCTTACTATATGGATCTCGACTGTGGAAATGGTGAGAGATATAGGGGCGGAAAGCTGGCGTGCTACTGTGTGGATGAGGACAGAGTGGTTTATATTTGATTAGGCACCATGAACAAAGGTTTATGAATTGGTGGAGTATTTGAAACCCTATTTATAATTTTTTTAAAATTAGGGGTTGATTTTTAAAAGAATATAGAGTATTTTATATTCAACAATTAAATGATACGAAATGGACAAAGGTGTTCTCAAGAAGGAGGACACCTTTCTCTTTTTTTGAGGATACGTTAAGGATTCATTTTAATCAGGAAAAGGAGTAGTAATTATGATGAACAAAATTTCGGCCGTATTTGGCTCACACGTATTCTCAGATCAGGTCATGAGAGAGAGACTTCCAAAAGCAGTTTACAAGTCACTCAAGGCGACTATTGACAAGGGCGAGCCTCTCGATACATCAATCGCAGATTCAGTTGCAGCAGCCATGAAGGAATGGGCAATGGAGCTTGGTGCAACACATTATACACATTGGTTCCAGCCACTTACAGAGACAACAGCAGAGAAGCACGACTCATTCGTAAGCACAGTCGGTGATGGCGGCGTTATCCTTCAGTTCACAGGCAAGGAACTCATCAAGTCAGAGCCGGATGCTTCATCATTCCCTTCAGGCGGTCTTCGTGAGACATGTGCTGCAAGAGGATATACAGCATGGGATTGTACATCACCAGCATTTGTAAAGACAACAGATGAGGGAACATGTATCCTCTGTATCCCGGCAGCATTCACATCATATACAGGAGAGTCACTTGACTACAAGACACCTCTTCTCCGTTCAATGGATGCCATCAGCAAGGAAGCCCTTAAGGCTCTTACAATGTTCGGCAACACAACAGCCAAGAAGGTTACTTCATCAGTTGGTCCTGAGCAGGAGTACTTCCTGATAGATAAGAAGAAATTTGCAAAGAGAACAGATCTTAAGCTCTGTGGACGTACACTTTTCGGAGCAATGCCTCCAAAGGGACAGGAGCTTGATGATCAGTATTTCGCAGCGATCAAGGATAAGATTGCATCATACATGACAGAGCTGAACGAGGAGCTGTGGAAGTACGGCATCCTTGCAAAGACACAGCACAATGAGGTTGCTCCTGCACAGCATGAGCTTGCTCCAATCTTCTCGACAACAAACATCGCCACAGATCAGAACCATCTGGTTATGGCAACTATGAAGAAGATTGCTGCAAAGCATGACCTCGAGTGTGTACTTCATGAGAAACCATTTGCCGGTGTAAATGGTTCAGGTAAGCACAACAACTGGTCTATCTCAACAGACGAGGGTGAGAATCTTATAGATCCAGGCAAGCATCCTGAGACAAATCTTCAGTTCCAGTTCTTCCTTGCAGCAGTTCTGGCAGCAGTAGATAACAACGCTGAGCTCCTGAGACTTTCAGCATCATCAGCAGGAAACGATCACAGACTTGGAGCTAACGAGGCACCTCCAGCAATCATCTCAGCATTCCTTGGAGAACAGCTCCAGTCGATCGTTGAGCAGATCATCGAGAAGGGGGAGGCTACAGAGTCACCAAAGGGCAAGACATATGTATCAGGTGCATCAACACTTCCTACATTTACAATGGATGCCACAGATAGAAACAGAACATCACCATTTGCATTCACAGGTAACAAGTTCGAGTTCAGAATGGTTGGTTCAACGCAGTCCATCGCATTCCCAATGATGGTACTTAACACAATAGTTGCAGATCAGATCAAGAAGATGACAGATGAGCTTGAGGGTGCAGACGATTTCGAGACAGCATGCAAGGCACTCATCAGAAGAGAACTCACAGCACATCAGAGAATCATCTTCAATGGCAATGGTTACTCAGACGAGTGGGTTGAGGAGGCAGCAAAGCGTGGTCTTCCAAATATCAAGTGCATGGTTGATGCTGTTCCTTATCTTGCAGCAGACAAGAGCGTTAAGATCTTTGAGGATCTTGGAGTTATGGATAAGGCAGAGCTTGAGGCGAGAGCTGATGTAATGCTTGAGAACTATGCAAAGAAGATCAACATCGAGGCACTCACTATGATAGAGATGTCTAATGAGGAGATCATTCCTGCAGTTATGGAATATCAGGCAGAGCTTGCAAAGGGTGCAGCTGAGATCAAGGCTCTCGGAATTGATCCTACAGTTCAGGTATCACTTCTGAACACCATCTCAGAGAAGCTCACAGAGCTCAAGAGCGCTACAGTAGCCCTTGAGGAGCTGGTTACAAAGGCAGCAGATTACGAGGGAGATACAGAGGCTTGGGCTAAGTACTTCCACAACACAGTATTTGCAGCATTTGACACAGTGAGAAAGCCAGCTGATGAGCTTGAGAAGGAGCTTCCAAAGACAGCTTGGCCATTCCCAACATACGAGCAGCTGTTATTCGAGCAGTAAGACATAGATTGAGTTTGCTAATCCTACTAAATTCAATATAAATCAGTTTAGAGGCATCCTGTCTGCGCATGTCGCAGGCGGGGTGCTTTTTGCGCGTTATAATCCCGTCAAGCGCGCACATGCGAGAGCTTGCTCGCGGCATGTAGCGCATTTGACGGGATGACGCGACATGAACACGAAGGCCGATAGGTCGGAGTGTGAATGCCGCGCAGAAATGCGGGAGCACGAAGTGCGAAGCAATTCTGTGTTAACGCGCAATGCGTGTGGAGAAGTGCGAAGCAATTCGGTATTGGGACATGGATGGGGACAGGCACCTCCGTCCCCACTTGCCCCTTGGCGAGAATTCTGTTATATTATAAAGATGTGTTGTGATGTATTATGGGCGGTTGCATGATGATAGAATAACGGGCAATTGCCACCGGAACAGGAGTAGAATTTGAAGAATTTATATATAGCAGAGAAACCCAGTGTTGCAAGACAGTTTGCCGATGTGCTGGGGGTGAAGGGAAATGCCGGAAATGGTTATTTGGAATCAGATAAGGCGATCGTGACATGGTGTGTCGGACATCTGATCACTATGAGCTATCCGGATGCATATGATCCGGCTCTCAAGAAGTGGGATTTGGCGACGATTCCATTTATCCCAACTGAATACAAATATGAGATCCTTCCAAATACAAAGAAACAGTTCAATATTGTTGCGGGCCTGCTGAACCGTGAAGATGTGGGATGCATCTACGTGGCAACGGATTCGGGACGAGAGGGAGAGTATATATACAGACTTGTGGATTCTATGGCGCAGGTGAGCGGCAAGGAGAAGAGAAGAGTTTGGATAGACTCCCAGACCGAGGAGGAGATACTCAGGGGAATAAGAGAAGCAAAGCCTCTTTCTGAGTATGACAGCCTTAGCGATGCGGCATATCTGAGAGCGCAGGAGGATTACCTTATGGGTATCAATTTCTCCAGGGCGCTTTCGCTCAAGTTTTCAAATGTGGTGCAGAGATATCTCGGAATGGATAGGTGTGTCATAGCTGTTGGACGTGTCATGACGTGTGTTCTGGGCATAGTAGTGAAGAGGGAAAGAGAGATAAGAGAATTTGTCAAGACTCCATTTTACAGACTTGTAGCAAGCGTTGGCGAGGAAGGACAGACCTTTGATGCCGAGTGGAAAGCCGTTAAGGATACGAAATACTTCGAGTCGCCTCTTCTTTACAAGGAGAATGGTTTCAAGGAACGGGCGGATGCAGAAAAGCTGCTCGCGGAGCTGAATGAGGGAGCGCCGGAGGCTGTGGCCGAGTCAGTTGAACGGAAAAAAGAGAAGAAACAGCCACCGATGCTGTACAATCTTGCCGAACTACAAAATGACTGTTCGGCACTGTTCAAGATAAGCCCGTCGGACACACTCAAGATAGTACAGGAGCTTTATGAGAAAAAACTGGTGACTTATCCGAGAACCGATGCCAGAGTCCTCTCCACAGCGGTTGCGAAGGAGATAGGACGAAATATTTCGGGACTGAAGAATTTCCAGCCTGTGGCTGCATGGGCACAAGGGGCTATGGACAGCGGTACATACAAGGGTATAGCAAAGACGAAGTATGTAAATGACAAACAGATAACCGACCATTATGCGATCATTCCTACGGGACAGGGATTTGGTGCATTAAAGAGTCTGGCGCCGACTGCCCTCAAGGTGTACGAGATAATATGTAGGAGATTCCTAAGCATATTCTATCCTGCGGCGGAGTATCAGAAGGTCGCAATGACACTCACAAAAAACGGCGAAAAGTTGTTTGCCAATTTCAAGTACCTCATAAGTGAGGGATATCTCAAGGTCTCTGCCAACAGTTTTTCAAAGAAGAAGGACGAGCCGAAGTACAGCCAGGAGTTTATAGAGCGTCTGGCAAATGTCAAAAAGGGCGATAAGCTGAGTGTACAGAGCATAGAGATAAAGGAGGGTGAGACATCGCCTCCTAAGAGATATAACTCAGGATCCCTTATCCTGACGATGGAGAATGCGGGACAGTTCATAGAGGACGAAGATCTTCGTGAACAGATAAAGGGTGCGGGCATAGGGACCAGTGCGACGAGAGATGGTATCATAACTAAGCTTGAGACAAATAAATATATATCACTTAATAAGAAGACACAGATAGTCACACCGACATTTCTCGGCGAGATCATATACGATATAGTTTATTATTCCATAAATGGTCTGCTGCGCGCGGATCTCACTGCAAGCTGGGAAAAAGGACTTGAGGGTGTGGCAGAAGGCCAGATTTCGAAGGAAGAATATACACAGAAGATGACCACTTATGTGACACAGTATACCAACCGAGTGAAACAGATACAGAATCAGGGCGGAATAACGGGAGTGTTTAACAAGACGAAAGCGTATTACGCAAAAAGCGGCGTAAACCAGGCGAAAAAATCAACGGATGCAAAGGGAAGCGCAAACGTGGATAAGTCCGCTGAGCCAAAACAGAGGCAGACAGCCGATAAAAAAGATGCTTGACACATATTATAGAAGACAAATGTAGGTTTCAAAAAAGGAGAATAGAAACAATGGAAGATATTCAGACATCAGTAACAATAAAAGAGCTTTATTCACTTGATCAGACTATGGCAGGATCACTGCTTGAGGGATTAACATATCCATGGGAGGCTCTTCCTCTCATAAAGGATTTTGTGTTAAATCTTGGAAAAACTCTCGATAAGAATGAGTACAATGAGGTCAGCGAGAATGTGTGGATACACAAGAGTTGCAAAGTATACGGAACAGCAACAATACTTGCACCGACCATCATAGGTGCAGGTACAGAGGTGAGACCTGGCGCCTTTATCAGGGGCAGTGTTCTAGTCGGAGAGAACTGTGTGATAGGAAACTCAACAGAGCTTAAGAACGTTATCATATTCAACAATGTACAGGTTCCACATTATAACTATGTAGGAGATTCAATACTTGGATTCAAGTCCCACATGGGAGCCGGAAGCATCACATCAAATGTAAAGTCGGACAAGACTCTGGTGCATGTGAAGGGAATGGCATGCGGAAAGACATTTGACATACCTACGGGTCTCAAAAAGTTCGGTGCTATGCTTGGAGACAATGTTGAGGTCGGCTGCAACAGCGTGCTGAATCCTGGAACGGTAATAGGTCCGTTCAGCAATATATATCCTGTATCAAGAGTCAGGGGATATGTTCCATCACATAGTATATTTAAGGATAAGGACAATATCGTGGCAAAGCAGTAGATGTTTCATAGACGTATACAAAAAAACGGACAGATAAATATGTAAAGTAGAATTACATATGAGTCTGTCCGTTTTCTATAAAGGGAAAACAATCAGTTGACAACGGCTTCTTTAAGAGCATTTTTGATGGAGTCGATGATAAGTTTTGTGGTGTACGTGCTGTCGCCGGATGGAATTATATCGTCCACCGATGATATGTAGTGAAGCTGAGTGTTGATGTCCTCGAGGGACGATTCCAGGAGAGGATACATGGTGGTTATGGTTTCGCCCATCTGCTGGAAAGACACATCAGTGATCTGGCAGTCGTCCACGGTTACAATAACTGACAGTGTGTTTTCTCCAAGTATCAGAGGTGACGAATATGTACCTGGAGTGTAACGGGTATTATATATACCAGTTCCCGGATCGGCGGGGGCGGAGACAGCTTTGGCGGGACCAGACTGGCTGCCGTCAGACTTGTCATTTCGTTTGAACATGTTTATGAGAATGATGACAAATACAACAATAAGAGCCAGAAGGATTGCGGTATATATAAGTTCTTTTGATTTAAGTACTATTAATTTCGTTGATGACATTATTTGCTCTCCCTGCTATTTATTTATACATTTTATTCAGGACAGATAATATTTATGACATTAATTCAAGGAGGATCAGATATGGGGGTACAGTTTGTCCTTGGACCGGCAGGATCCGGCAAGACAGAGTACATGTTAAAAACAATTATAGAGGAGTCAATGCTGCATGATGATATGAGCTATCTGTACATAGTTCCGGAGCAGTTCAGCATGGAGGCACAGAGAGATATAGTCACCAGGCATCCAAGACACGGTTCTATGAACATTGATGCCATAGGTTTAAACAGGCTTGCATACAGAGTGTTTGACGAGTTATCCATCAATCCGGGGCAGGTGCTTGAGGATTTTGGGAAAAGTATGCTCGTTAAGCGTATCCTTATGGAGAACCAGGATGATCTGCTCATGTATGGCAATTACATGGACAAGATGGGATTTGTAGACGAGATGAAATCTATGATGTCAGAGCTGTTCCAGTATGCGGTGGACAGGGAAGAGATAGATATGGCTATGGAGCAGATGGACAGTGAGAGTTCAACATACAGGAAGCTCCACGACATAAGACTCATCTATGAGAAGTTCGAGGAGCACAATGCAAACGACCAGTATATCGTGGCGGAGCAGCTCTCCCAGCTTCTAGCTGCAAATGTTGAAAAGTCGCAGTTTATATCGAAGAGTCATATGTATTTTGACGGATTTACAGGGTTTACCCCGGTGCAGATGAAACTGGTAACACAGCTTATGAGTCATGCTGCAAGTGTAACATTTGCATTTGACATAGATCCGGACAGGATAGGACTCGCAAAACCAAAGGAATATGAACTGTTCAGGCTGACGAAGGAGACCATAGCGGCTATATGTAAGGCTGCGGCAGATGTTCACGTTGACATCCTGGACAATGTAGTGATGTGCGGACAGGGGGAGATCCCATACAGATTCAGGGATGATCCATGTCTTGCGGCATTTGAGCGGAACATATTCAGATACCCTCATCAGAAGATAAATGGAGCGGCGGACAGTATAAAGCTCGTGAGAACAGACAGGGCGAGAGATGAGGCTCTGTATGTTGCATCTCAGATCAGAAAACTGGTCAGGGAGAAGGGGTACAGATACAAGGATATCGCTGTTGTAGCAGGTGATCTTCATGATGTGGCAGGGTATTACAGACAGGCCATGGACGAGTACAGGATCCCCGTGTTTATAGATGAGAATACAGCACTGAGGGGAGATCCTTGTTCAGATACAGTGAGAGCATTCCTTGCTGTCATGTCTGATAATTTCTCGTTTAACAGTGTGTTCAGGCTGCTCAAGTCCGGCATGACAGAGGTGGCGTATATGGATGTTGAGCGCATGGAGAACTATGCCTTAAAACGCAATCTCAGGGGATATAAGTCATGGCTTAAGGAGATAACGGACAAGAATAACAGCGATTATGCGCAGGAGATGGATTCAATAAGGAGACAGATAGTGTCAATATTTGGCGAAGATTGCATCGATGTGTACAAGCCGTCAAGCCCGAATTCCAAAGATACTGTCACAAATTATACCAAAGAGCTTTATAACTTCCTCGATGAACTGCATGTGTGTGAAAAGCTTGAGGAGCGCAGAAAAAGATTGTACGAGGAAAAGTTGTTTGATGAGGGCGATGCGTACGGTCAGATATTTGACAAGATAGTTGCTCTGTTTGACAAAGTCGTTACAATACTCGGCGATGAGAAGATGACTGTCAAGGAGTATGCCGGAGTCCTTGAGGCCGGAATATCAGATATGGAGATCGGGATCGTTCCTCCGACCATAGATAGAGTAGTTGTGGGCGACATGACAAGATCGAGACTGAATCATGTGAAGGCTCTGTTTTTCACTGGCGTGAATGAGGGGATAATACCGAAGCCGGCTAAGAAGGGCAAGATACTCTCAAACGGTGACAGACAGAATCTAGAAAAATGCGGTGTTACACTTGCACCATCGGACAAGACAAATGCATATATAGAACAGTTCTATATATACACGAGCCTCACAAAGCCGTCAGACAATCTGTATATCGTATTCAGAAAGATGGGTGAGGACATGAACGCAGTCGGTCCGTCCTACCTCGTCGACAGGATAAGAAATATCTTCCCGGACATAGAGATAGAGGATTATGACCTTGACAGTCAGATACCGGAGACGGTGAATGGAGCGCTCAGATATTTGGTGAGCAGATATGATGAGGTTGGCAGTGATGGGACACTCCAGGCGGTAAAACGCCTTATAGAGCAGCAAGGAGGAAACACTGAGTATGCGACATGGCTTGGAGCCATGCAGAGCGGATATGACTATGTGAATGAGACAAAGACGCTCTCTCCGGAGACTGTGAGGTTGTTATATGGAACAGAGCTCACGGAGAGCGTGTCCAAACTTGAAAAATACGCAGAATGTCAGTTTAAATATTTCCTGCAGTATGGACTCGGTCTTATGGACAGGGAGACATATCAGCTGAATGCTGCAAATGTCGGAATCATTCTGCATAGCTCCATGCAGAAAATGTTTGAATATATCAAGACAAAATGCGGTAACAATTGGGCTGATATCACGGAAACAGAGCTTGCTGACAGAGCTGTGGAGTTTGTAGATGCCTCGGCGGATGATGAGGCGGCAGAATACTTTGAGGATTCGAGCAGAGCGGCGTATGTGAAGAAGTTCCTTGAGGATATCGCGGTGAGAACAGCGAAAACACTGAGAACATTTGTGTTGTGCGGAGATATGCATCCGGAGAACTTTGAGAGATACTTTGATACCTCAAAGCTGGGAGACGGCATAGAGAACTATATATTCAAACTGCCAAACGGAATGACGATGAGCCTTAAGGGTGTTATAGACAGAGTTGACGAGTATGTGAGCGACGGAGATGTCTATTTCAAGATCATAGACTACAAATCATCAGATCAGAAGATTGATAAGGACAGGGTGCTGGCTGGACTTCAGATGCAGCTTGTGACCTACGGCGCTATTGCATATGAGCTTGAGAAACGAAGGATGAATGAGCTTGGACGCTCATCTGAGCAGGTGCATGTAGGCGGTCTTTTGTATTATACATTTGATGATCCGATAGTGGACATGACGGACTTTGACGGGGATATAAGATACGACGAGGAAAGTCAGGAGCTGGTCACGGATGAGAAGCGGACATTTGGCAGGTTTCAGGTGGATGCTATAGAGAGCGGGCTGTTGGATGCGTCGAAGTATGCCGGAATATACAATGGCAGCAGTCGGGCAGTTAGCATAATGGACAGCACACAGGCAACACTGGTGGGGAAGCAGGCCATGGAAGAGGTTATGATAAAGGCGCTTATGGAGGCAAATCGCAGGAACATAGATAGACTTGGCACATGCATAGCGGACGGTAAGATCGCCATCAATCCCGTAAAGCAGGGGAACAGAAGCGCGTGTACCTATTGCTCATACAGACATGTGTGTATGTTCGACAGCAAATACGGCGGAAATTCATATTCCAAAATGTATGATGGGGAAAAGAAGGCGTATAACGACAGTCAGAAGGCTATCGATGAGGTTTTGAGCGGACTCGCGGAGGCAGATAAAAAGATAAAGTCTGCGGAGAAAAAACTCGCCAGTGCCAGCAAAAAATATGAAACTGCGGAGGAAAAAGTCACGAGCCGTGGGGACAAGGCAACTGCGAAGATGCGTGAGAACCTTGAAAGTGCAACAACAGCTCTGGAGGAGGCTAAGAATGCTCTTAAGGCAGCCCGCGGGGAGGCTGAGCAGCTAAGGAGCAGGGCTGTGGAACTTGGTGTAACAGATATAGAGAATGGGGGCGACGTAGATGGGGAGCAATAAGATAAGCTGGACTAAACAGCAGGCGCATGTAATTGACACGAGGATTGGCAATCTTCTTGTTGCTGCGGCAGCAGGTTCGGGAAAAACTGCTGTTCTGGTTGAGCGCATAATAGAGATGGTTCTGGGTGTGGATTCTAATGGGAACAAACTGCCGGATCAGGACAGGGTAAACGTGGATGAACTGCTTGTTGTGACATTTACCAATGCGGCGGCAGCCCAGATGAAGGAGAAGATAAGTGCGGCACTTCAGAAGAAGATAGATGAATATATGGCAAACGGAATATATGATGAACACCTGATAAAGCAGATGACACTCATAAACCATGCTGAGATATGCACAATAGACAGCTTCTGTCTCCATATAGTGAAGGAGTATTTCGCAAAGGTACAGTTGGACTCTGCATTTGACATAGCGGATAAAACAGAGATGGAGATCATAAAGAAGGATGTCATGGATAAGGTCATGGAGAGCTGTTATCAGGACGAGAACCTTGTGCCGGGTTTCATAAAGCTCGTCAGGACATTTGCCGTGAAGGAGAGGGATACCGAGGTTCCGGCGCTTGTGACACACCTTATGCAGGTCATATCAAGCTATCCGGATCGTCATGGATGGATAAGAGATGCCAGAGCGGCACTTGACATTCAGGTGAGGGAAGGCGCTTCATTTGAGGAGAAGTGTGATGCTGTGATGAACATTCCGATGGTGAGACTGTTTGCAGAGAGGGCACGCCAGACGGTGAAAATAGCACACGATATGGCGTGTGAATGTCAGTTGTACGCCACTGAGGAATATGGACTTAAATCTTACGGCGACAGGGTGGACAGGGATGCGGAGATGCTCACCCACATGCTTAGGGAGTGTGATCCGGTCGCGCATTCAAGTGTTAATCTGTTTGAGCTGAAAAAGATATATAAGGCATCATTGAGACCGAAAAATGAAAAGGTTTCTGTGGATGCGTCAGGAAATAAGATATACTACGCTTTTGACAGCCTTGCTGTAACATCGAGGGATGCTGATCCTGAGAAGAAAGCATTTGTGAAGAATCGCAGGGATGTGTATAAGGGCATGATAACAGAACTCATGTCTGCAATAACGGAAGTGGATGAGGTGCTAGGACAGCTGAATATCACCGCACCGGTTCTTGGTGCGCTGCTTGATCTGACAGAACTCTATATGGATGAATTGATGAAAGTCAAGATGGACAAAAATCTCTTTGAATTTCACGATATAGAGGAATTTGCATTCAGGATACTGTGTGATGGTATAGAGGATGGAAGACCGGTCCCGTCGAAGGCGGGGCGTGAGGTATCCCTCAGATACAGGGAGATATTTATCGATGAATATCAGGATAGCAACTTTATTCAGGAGTACATACTGGGAAGCGTGGCTGGACATGGTGAGAACATCAATAACACTTTTATGGTAGGTGATGTAAAACAGAGTATATATAAGTTCAGGATGGCGAGGCCTGACCTGTTTATCGGCAAGTACAATACGTATCAGAGGCTTGGCGATGATGATAAAGCATCTGCTGATATGATTGGAAACTGTATCATCCTGACAAGAAATTTCAGGAGTGAGATCAATGTGTTAAGGACTGTGAATGCACTGTTTGAACAGCTTATGAGAAAAGAAATCGGTGGCATAGAATACGATGATGCTGCAAGACTCAATTCAAAATATGCGTTGGAAGATCCACATGGCAGAATGAGCGAGCCAGGTGACGTGTATCAGGGACCAAAATCAGAGCTTATCATGATAGACGGGGATACTGTGTCCGGAGATATGGATGAGGATTACAGCTGTGCGCAGATAGAGGCAAAGTATATTGCAAATAAGATCCATGAGATTGTAGATGGAGACGATCCGATGTATATCCACGATGGCGATGGTACTGTCAGAAAGGTGGAGTACAGCGATATAGTTATTTTGCTAAGAAGTGTATCAGGCTCCGCCACTGTATTTGACCAGGTGTTTGAAGACGAGGGAATACCTATCTATATACAGAGTGAGAGCGGCTATTTTGGTGCGGTTGAGGTGAGCTGTCTTGTCAGTATGCTGTCGGTCATAGATAACAGTTATGTAGACGGTGATCTTGCGGCGGTTCTCAGATCCCCTATGGTTGGTATGGATGAGGAAGAGCTTGCCAGAATAGTCGGTGAATACAGGACAAGGTATGAGATAGACGGCAGAGACTACAACGTCCGCCTGTATGACAAACTTATAGATTATCTTGAAAATCACGACGATGAAGGTCAGGGTGAGTGCGCGGGGCTCGATGATATGGCGAAATCAAGCGCAGCCATCGGTGATGAGGATAAGCTTATAGGGAAGGTAAGAGCATTTGTAGGCATGCTCGACTATTTAAAGGAGAATAAGAACTTTATGTCGCTCAGCGATATCATACGATATGTTCTTGACCAAACGGGATTTTACTGGTTTGTCGGTGCAAGACCTATGGGCAGGCGCAGACAGGCAAATATCGATATGCTCATAAAGAAAGCTGACGATTTTGAGAAAAATAGTAAGGGTGTGTTTAATTTTATCAGATATGTAAATGAGCTTAAGACCAATTCCCTTGATTTTGCGGAGGCGGATATAGTAAGCGATAATGATGATGTTGTCCGTGTTATGACTATGCACAAGAGCAAAGGTCTGGAGTTCCCGGTACTGTTTGTTGCAGGGCTTGGAAAGTCGTTCAACATGAAGGATGTACAGAAAAAAGTGCTGGTTCATCAGCAGTATTACCTTACGGCTTCAGCTATAGATGCAGATGCCAGGGTTAAGAGGGATACATTCCTAAGAAACGTCATGGCCTCTGAGATGAGGGTGGAGAACTATGCGGAGGAACTTCGCGTACTGTACGTTGCGCTCACAAGGGCAAAAGAAAAGCTGTATATGACGGGATGTCCAAAATCCCTAGACAAGTTCAAGGAGAACTGTGGGATCTATGCGATTGGTTCGGAGATGAGCAGTGCGGCGCTCATTAACGGAAAGAGTTTTCTGTCATGGATATACACGGCTCTTAGCTATATAGATCATGAAGAGTTCCTCGATGTTAATGAGATAAAATCCTCGGATTTTGTGCACACAGATGCAGTCTCGCTTACATCGAAAACTGAGAACTCAGATGAAATGGAGATTTTGGATGAAACAGAGGGGTTAGATAAGGAAGTTTTTGAACAGATCAGAAAAGGCATAGATTTCAGATACGGACACGTCTCCTCCGGACTCAAGAGCAAGATGTCGATAACGGAGATAAAAAAGCTTCAGGCAATGTATGATGACACGGAGTATATTGATATGGGCAGAGAGAGAAAGTATGCTGAGAGAAAGTCAGCTCCCGCTCCGAAGTTCATGAGCGGTGAGAAAACCATAGCGGGAAATGAAATAGGAACCGTATACCACAAGATAATGGAGCTTGCAGACTTCAGGCAGACCACAGAAGCAGGAATATACGCAGATGTGGAACGCATATTTGGACTTGGCTTATTCGATGACGGTTACAGGGAGAAGATAAAAGCGGATAAGATAGTGAAAATGCTTGGAAGCAGTCTGGGGCAGAGGATGGCGGCAGCAGATCTGCGCGGTGATCTCTACAGGGAAAGGCAGTTCTATATGATGATGACACCAGGAGAGATACTTGGGCGTTCTGAAAAAGATAAGACCGATGAGACGATAGTTGTCCAGGGAATAATAGATGCATATTTCATAGAGGACGGACAGATAGTGCTTATGGATTACAAGACCGATTCGGTCAAAAAATCTGAGGAACTGGTTCGGAAGTATCATGTCCAGCTGGATAAATATGCGGATGTACTGGAACAGCTCACAGGCATGAAGGTCAAAGAGAAAATAATATATTCGTTCTGCCTTGATACCACTGTAAACTTGTAAACAATACAATGAATTGTTATAATGTCCATAAGTGTGGACAGTAATCTGATATGTCCCCTGAGATATGCATAATATATAAGAAGAATATATAAAATGAAAGGGTTACATACATGATAAAAGCGGAAGGGTTGAAGAAAGTGTATGGAGGGGATTTTGTATCGGTTGATGATCTCAGCTTCCATATAAACAAGGGAGAGATTGTTGGATTTGTCGGACAGAATGGTGCAGGTAAGACAACCACGATCAAGATGCTGACAGGAATACTTATGCCAACCGAGGGCAGAGTTGTGATAAATGGCTATGACATGAGGGAGAAGCCGATGGAGGCGAAACAGTCCATGGGATACATAGCTGACAATCCTGATATTTTCCTTCGCCTTACAGGACTTGAGTATGTAAATTTCATCGCAGATATATATGGGGTATCGGTGTCTGACAGGAAGGCAAGGATTGAGCAGATGGCTGAGAGATTCGGAATGGAGGACAGCCTGAATAGACAGATGGTCAGTTATTCCCATGGAATGAGACAGAAGATGATGGTCATAGCAGCCCTGGTACACAATCCACCGGTGTGGATACTTGATGAACCGATGACAGGGCTTGATCCGAATGCTGCCTATGAACTGAAGAAGATGATGAGAGAACATGCAGATGCTGGCAACTGTGTTTTCTTTTCCACGCATGTGCTTGAGGTCGCAGAGAAGCTCTGTGATAAGATCATAATGATACGCAAGGGAAAGGATATATATCAGGGAACTCTTGAGGAACTTGAGAATCAGCATAAGAATAAATCTCTTGAGGAGATTTTTGTGGAGATGACGCATGAAGAATTTTAGAACTCTGCTTAAGATGATAAGCCGCAACAATGATATGGAGATGCCTGAACACGGAGATAAGGCAAAGGGCTATAAAGTCATGGGAATAATTGCCATGTGCTGTATCATGATACCGTGCTGTCTGGTTGTGGGATTCATAGTGTATATTATGACTGCGGCGCTTATGGAGGCCGGTGGGCAGACCGAGGGATTGAATCTTGTCATACAGCTTATGTCTGTATTTGGAGTTATATTCAGCATAATGGTCATATTTAATCTGCTGTATTTTTCGTCAGACCTTGACCATTTGCTTCCACTGCCAGTGAAGCCTGCGGAGCTTGTTGCAGCAAAGTTCACACATGCCTATTTTGCAGAGAGTGTCATGGAGTTCATGGTTTTATTCTGTGGCTTTATAGGTTACTTTATTGCAGCTGAACTGAAACCGGTGTCCGTTCTCACGTCCATTATAGGAGTGTTCCTTTTGCCAGTGCTTCCACTTGTGTACTGCGGAGTATTTTCACTGATCATTATGGCGTTTTTTAGCAGGGCAAAGCTTTTAAAAAATGTTGATTTTATGGTTGGGCTCGCGATACTGGTGTTTGCCGGACTATTTGTGTGGTCGTTTGCACAGATGGATTCGGTAAATATAAATAATTACATAGATAGCCTGAAAAATGGAGACAATATATTTATAAATATCATGAACAGAGTGTTCTTCACGGTTCCTCTGTTCATTAAGGCTCTCCAGGAAGACAGCATAGTTTACATGTTTTTGTTTATCCTGGTGAATGCACTGTGCGTAGCACTTCTATTGGTTTTGGGAAACGCACTTTATCTGAAGGGAGTATATTTGGTATCTTCATCCAGAAGATCCGGACGTAGACGCAGGGAGAAAGAGGGGCTTGAGAGCTTTGCAATCAGAACACCATTTAAGGCATATCTTGACAAGGAATTTAAGACTCTTGTCAGAACGCCTGCATACAGAAAATATTGTGTAGTAGTAAACATAATCTGGCCGATACTTATAATCGCTCTGTTTAATATACCTGCTACAGCGGACTCTATCAGAGAGTTCAGGGCTACATTTGAAACGGGATATTTTTTGTCAGATGTGATAGTTTTGATAGTGGTGACGATCATTGCGTTCTTTGCCACGGCGATGAATAGCATAGCATCGACATCGTTCACAAGGGAAGGCAGCCACATATCATTTATCAAGCATATACCTATGGCTTACAGGACGCAGGTTCGTGTGAAAGTGTGGATAAGCATGCTGTTTAGCGGTATAACAATAATTATCAGTACGGTAATATTGAGCATATACATGGATTGCAGTTTCGTGGATAGTGTGTATTATATAGTGATAGGCGTACTGTGTGTGGGCATATGCACATACACGGGAGTTTTGCTGGACTCGACTCATCCAAAGATCGACTGGGAGGACGAGTATGGAGCACTCAGAGGCAATCTTAATGCGTTTTTTAATATGGCAATAGCAATCGTGATAGCGATTGTATTTTGCGCGGCGGGATATCTTCTGTTCAGATTTACATGGATACCGTCGATTGCAGTATATATAATTTATTTAATGATTCTTGGAGCTATGCTCATTCTTATGAGAAGATACACAATGAAAATGAGCGAAAATAATATAGACACTGACGCATACAGTGAGTGAGGGGGGACGCCCCGGCAGCTAGTGTTATGCGCCGGAAACGCGTATAGAATTGCGCTAGTGCTCAAATTACAGGAGGTAAGAAATATGGCACAGAAAAATGCATGGAGTAAGTACAAGAAAGAAGAGATAAAGGAACTTGAGAGTCTCTGCAAAAACTACAGGGAATTTCTTGACAATGGCAAGACTGAGAGAGAATGTGTCAAGGAGATAGTCAGTCAGGCTGAGGAAAACGGTTACAAAGATCTCAAGAAGATAATCAAGAACAAAGAGAAGCTTGAGGCTGGCGATAAAGTGTATGCGGTCTGGATGAACAAGACTGTAGCGATGTTCAACATAGGAAAGAAAAAACTCGAAAAGGGTATGAATATATTGGGAGCCCACATTGATTCCCCTCGTATGGACGTCAAGCAGAACCCACTTTACGAGAAGGGCGGCTTTGCTTATCTTGACACACACTACTATGGCGGAATCAAAAAGTATCAGTGGGTGACACTTCCTCTGGCTATACATGGAGTTGTGGCAAAGACAAATGGCGATGTACTGACTGTAAACATAGGCGAGGACAAGAATGATCCGGTATTCTGTGTTACAGATCTTCTTATACACCTCTCACAGGAGCAGCTCAAGAAGAGAGCAGATTCTGTTATAGAAGGAGAGCAGCTTGATATACTCTTTGCAAGCAGACCGGTTGAGGGCAAGGAGAAGGAGGCTGTCAAGGCTGCAGTCCTTGATCTGCTTGAGAAGAAATACGACATGAAGGAGGAGGACTTCCTCTCAGCGGAGCTAGAAATCGTTCCTGCTGGAAAGGCAAGAAATTGCGGTATAGATGAGAGCATGATCATGGCTTACGGACAGGATGACAGAGTGTGTGCATACACATCACTTGTCGCGATGTTTGAGGCTGATTTACCAGAGAAGACTACCTGCTGTCTCCTGACGGACAAGGAGGAGATAGGAAGTGTCGGTGCAACTGGAATGCAGTCACACTTCTTTGAGAATACAGTTGCAGAGATCATGAATGCCATGGGGGGATTTTCTGAAATATCCCTCAGAAGATGTCTTGCATCGTCAAGAATGCTTTCATCAGATGTATCTGCGGGCTTTGATCCTACATTTGAGTCGGCATTTGACAAGAAAAATGCAGCTGTATTTGGAGAGGGAATGGTGTTCAACAAGTTCACTGGATCAAGAGGAAAGTCGGGATCAAATGATGCAAATGCAGAATACATGGCAGCAATCAGAAAGCTAATGGATGATGATGAGATAACATATCAGACAGCAGAGCTTGGAAAGGTCGATGTCGGCGGAGGCGGAACTATAGCATATATACTTTCACTTTACGGTATGGAAGTCATAGACTGCGGTGTCGCTGTGCTGAATATGCATGCACCATGGGAAGTGACATCGAAGGCGGATATTTACGAGACAAAGAAGGGATATGTGGCATTTCTGAAAAATGCATAGCAACGAATGATGCATATGAATTCAGAAAATGCGGTATTCTCTGTATTTTTCCGGAGGAATAAATGAGAGACCAGCTAAAAAGAAGGCTTAATATAGTAAGAATATTTGCAATCGCATTTGCCGTGGCAGTTATAATGCTGCCACGGCAAATGGTGCGTGCAGACAGCGATTTCACATCGGATTATAGCCAGCATACATTTGCCGGGGACGAGGGCTTTGACAGTGGAGAGGCAAACTGTGTATGTCAGTCCACCAGTGGCTACATATGGATCGGAACAGACAACGGAATATACAGATACGATGGCAGCGAATTTACACTGTTTCCATTGGACTCCGATGAGGACGGAACAAAGTATTCAATAAATTGCATATATCTCACAAGTGATGACAAGTTGTATGTGGGAACTGACAACTATGGTCTGTACGTCTATGACAACGGTGCATTTAATCGTGTTGCGGAGACTTACAACCTCGGCGTTTCTACGATAAATGCCATGTATGAGGATGATAAGGACCAGTTATGGCTTGCATCCTCATCAGGCATATATTATCTCACCAGTGACGGTGTGAAAATGGTTGATGATGAAGGAATATCAGGATACAATATCGGAAACATATCTGGGTATGACGGAACTATCTATGCCACGGCAAATAATGATGTGCTGATAAGGGTTGATGAGAATGGTGAGATAACAGTTACCTCAAAGTCGAGTTATGGCATAGATGATATCAACTCGCTGTACATTGATGAGAATGGTACGAGATATTACGGATCAGCCGGATACAGTATATTGACGATAAATAGCAAGGGCAAGGTCGGTGTCATCAGCACAGGAAGCCTGCACGGTATAAACAAGATATATAATGACGGTGAGAAGATATGGATTCTTGCGGATGACGGAGTGGGTTACATCACCTCCGGGAATAAGATAGTCAATGTGGAGAGCCTTAGATTCAACGAATCCATGAGCGATATGATAAAGGATTTTGAGGGTAATTATTGGTTCACTTCCTATAGAAAGGGACTGTTGTTTCTTGAACAGAGTAAATTCCAGAATGTGACTATGAAGTATGGCATAGATAGCTCTATAGTCAACTGCGTAACCAGTTACAATGGCAGTATATTTATAGGAACTGATGAGGGACTGTATGTTGTCGACTCAAATGGCAGGATAGTGTCCGGAAGTGATAATGAGCTTGTGGCTCAATTATACGGTATAAGTATACGAGACCTGTATGTGGATTCAAGCGATAAGCTGTGGATAGCAACATACAAGATATATGGAGTTATAAGAGTTGACCGTAATTGGCAGTACAAGAGCTTCAACAGGAGTGAGTCTGCTCTTGTGAGCAATTCTGTCAACTGTATAACGGAGATGGGGCCTGACAGTGTTGCGGTTGGCACGGAGAACGGAATATCCATAATAGGCTCGGATGAAACGATCAATAATATATCAAGAATGGATGGACTGGACAATCCGGATATCATAAGTCTTTATGTGTCTGATAATGGAGACCTATACGCTGGATCCAACGGTGCCGGTATCTACATCATCAATTCAGATTACAGAGTGACAAATATGGCACTCGATGACAATCAGAAGATGAGTGTAGTGACAAACATGGTTGAGGGAAGCAGTGGACTATGGATAGGAACTGATAATGGACTTTATTACAGGGAAGGTGCGGTAAGACAGATAACTACGGTCGACAATACCAACAGCATATATGATATGATCCTGGATTCTGCTGGATATCTGTGGATATTCGGATCAAGGGGAATGTACAGATATTATGAAAAGGACATATTGAGTAGTGCGTCCCCTGAATATATCAGCTTCTCCAAGAACGATGGCATAATTTCCAATATAACAGAGAAGTCAACCAACTATGTGTCTAATTCAGGCACTGTATATGTGTGCTGTGATGAGGGATTGTGCAAGATTAATCTGGAGTCAGAGTATGTGAACTCGGTGGCACCGAAAGTAAGGGTGGCATCTGTTGAGGTTGATGGAAAGGATTATCCGGTATCTGACCTTGATGGACAGATAGATGTTCCAAAGAATACGAACAGAATAACCATAAAATTTTCTGTCCTCAGTTATGTTAACAGAGCAGATATAAATGTAAATTACTATCTTGAGGGATTTGAGAGTGAGAAGAGAACCCTCACGGGAACAGACAAGATGGAGGTTGAGTATACCAATCTTGAGGGGGGAACATACAAATTTGTCCTCACGGCAAACAATGCTGATGGAGTCGAATGTGAGCAGCCACTGACATTTGTCATAGACAAAGAACTTGGATTCTTTGAGACAAACCTGGCAAAGATGCTGGGCATTATACTCATACTTCTCCTTATACTGATCGGAGTGGTGGTTGCGAGAAGCATATTCAGAACGCTCAGAAAGCAGAATGAGCAGGTGGAGGAACTTAGCAAGAAAAGTGAGGAGGCTGAGAAATCTAATCAGGCGAAGAATGGTTATGTAAACTATCTCAATCACGAGATAAGGGCACCGCTCAACAATATTATATCCATATCAGAGATAGCCATGCGCGGCTGTCAGGATACCCATAGCGATGAGTATATACAGTACAGCAGACTTTACTCAGCTGGACGGGAGATACTTGATATGTCAGATGGAATATCAAAGCTGTCAAACCTTAAGGATGATATCATTGATCCTGAATTTAAGCAGTATTTTGCATCTGATCTCATAGAGGAGCTATCGGAAGAACTTGGCGGAATGATCAACAGGGATCTTATAGATCTGAAGGTTAGCATCGAGGACAAGATACCTAATGGTCTCATAGGAGATATGCAAGCTATCAAGGAGATAATAGAGGATATATTTGCATGGTCTGCCAGCACGACAAAAGAGGGATATATAAGTATAGATGTGGATTGGCACATGGCCAGAAATGCTGAAAATGATGATCATACACCGGAGACTGCCGATAATGAGGAGTATATGGAATACATAGACGAGCCAGTGACGGAGATATCCAGCATATTTGACCAGGATCATGATGAAATATACCTTGACTTCAAGATATCAGATACTGGACTTGGAGTAAAAGAAGAGAGACTTGATACGATGTTTGAGCTTGATGATTCGTATGAGAGATCAGACATAGGAATGTTCAGGGTGAGTCTTGGACTTGCTATTGCGAAGGAGCTAGTAAGACTGCTTGACGGAGAGATAAATGTCGAGAGTATATATGGAGCCGGTACAACCATAAGGTTCAGCGTGAGGCAGTCGGTATTTGATTATAGTTATGTCAACTACAATGAGAGAAAACGTAAAGAGATGGCCAGAAGAAATGCAAACTCACATCTGTGGCTGCCTGATGCAAAGATTCTTATCGTTGATGATTCAGAGATAAGTCTTCAGGTGGAAAAGACCATATTTGATACTTACGGACTTGATTGTGATACTGCGACATCGGGATTCGACGCACTTGACAAGGTCATGGTGAATGGATATGACGTTGTGTTCATCGACACAGTAATGCCAGTCATGGATGGTATCGATACAGTGAGGGAGATAAGGAATCTAGACGGCGAAGAGTTTAAGAAAATGCCTATCGTTGCACTTTCGGCCAACACGGTTGAGACATCAAGGGAGGAGATACTCACATCGGGATTCAATGATATCATAGTGAAACCGATAGAGCTTGACCAGGCAGAGGCGATGCTGAGAAACTACGTTTCGGAGGATAAGGTCAAGGAGAAGAATACAGACCTTACCCAGAATGGGGATGACATGAATTATATTGAGGATGCTGTTATCCTCAGAAGATTCATCGCGGTTGAGGATACTGTCAGAGTAATGGGCGGAAGCTTCAGGACGTTCAACACATTTGTAAAAAATTACAAGGAGGAGTATCAGGAGGAAGTCCAGATGCTCAGAACGTATATAGATGACGATGTCAGACGCTACAAAAATATCATTCATGATATCAAGAGCAGCAGTGCAAACCTAGGAGCCTACGGTATTGAGAGAAAGGCTGCCAACCTGGAATCAGCCATAAATATAGGAAATCAGCAGTACGCCAGAGATAACACCCGCGATTTCGTCGCGATGATGAACGATTTCTTCAAACAGATAGATAAATATATGGCGAAGATAAACCATGTTATTAAGCCAGAGGAGAAGGAATACCGTGACGGCATCAACAAGGGAAAACTTAAAGAACTAAGAGCTTTTCTGAGGGCAGGTGACAGAGAACCTGTGGAAAGCCTTGTCAGCGAACTCGACAGATACCAGTACGGTGATATAGATACAGAATTTTTTACCGCGCTCAAAGAGTTTGTAGCATCCGGGGATTATCAGACATCTAGTGAGATGATAGACCAGTATCTTAACAGTCAGTAACATCAGCAATGATGACAACAAAATATAAATCATAAACTAAAAGAAAAGAGGAAAAGAAGAATGAGAGCAGCAATAATCATGGGATCGACAAGTGATCTTCCAAAGGTAGAACCAGCAGTAGCAATACTCAAAGATTATGGTGTTGAGGTGGATGTCAGATGTCTGTCAGCCCACAGGGCACATGCAGGCCTTTCGGAGTTCATAGAGGAGGCAAATAACAATGGTACAGAGGTTATCATTGCGGCAGCGGGAATGGCAGCAGCACTTCCCGGAGTGGTTGCTTCACAGACAGTGCTTCCTGTAATCGGTGTACCTCTCTCAGGGGCAACATTAGACGGAATGGATGCGCTTCTGTCAATAGTGCAGATGCCATCTGGAATCCCTGTTGCAACAGTAGCAATAAACGGAAGCAAGAATGCGGCATATCTTGCACTTCAGATCATTGGAGTAAACAATGAGTCTGTAAAGCTCAGACTTATGCAGGAGCGCAAGGATATGGAGAAGGCAGCAATGAAGGCAAATGAAGAGGTAATAGAGAAGTTTAAGTAAGATTTTGTTTCTTTACTTTTAAAAAAGGTAATGTTAGTATGTGGAATGGATGGTATTCGAAAGAAACTATACCTGAACTTTATTCTGCCAGACAGAGGAATACATATACTTTACAGATACTGAAGAGATGTATATAAGCAGGTGATTGTATGAGGATTGGATTTATTGGAGCTGGGAAAGTAGGATTCACATTTGGCAAATATATAACCACAAAGATGGTTGTTTCAAAGCCTGAACATATTCAGCTTGAGGTTAGTGGTTATTATAGTGCCCACAGTGAGAGCGCAGCGGACGCAGCAGAATTTACCGAGACCGTTATGTACAATAGCTTGGAAGAACTTTGCAGTAACAGTGAAGTTATCTTTCTTACTGTTCCAGATGGACAGATAGGAGAAGTCTGGAGGAGACTAAAAGATCTTGACATACGTGGCAAGATCATTTGTCATGCCAGCGGGGCTATGACATCAGATATTTTCTCAGGTATAACGGAGGCGGGAGCCTTTGGTTATTCGATTCATCCTATGTATGCAATAAGTTCAAAGTACGAATCCTATAAAGAAGTGGACAATTCATTTTTCACCGTTGAGGGAGATGACAGATATGCGGACCGTATATGCTCAGTGATAGAGACCCTCGGAAACAGATGTGTGAAGATATCAGGAAAGGATAAGGTGAAATATCACAGTGCGGCCGTATTTGCCAGCAATCTTGTGACGGGGCTTCTCGCCACATCACAGGAGCTTCTGAGACAGTGCGGATTTTCTGAGGAGGAAGCACAGATGGCGATCATGCCATTGTTTCTCGGGAATGCGGAAAATGCTGCAGCAAAGGGCCCGGCAGACAGTCTGACCGGGCCGGTAGAACGGTGCGACATTGGAACTGTGAAAAAGCACATGGCGGTACTTTCCGGCGATGAACTGCAGGCTTACACTGCGGTTTCTAGATGCCTTGTACCGGTTGCACAGAAAAAACATCCGGACAGAGATTATGAGGATTTGATACAGATTTTGGACGGAATAGGAGAATTAAAGTTATGAAGAACACAACGACGACACTTATGCAGATGAAAGGTACAGACAAGAAGATATCCATGATCACTGCATATGATTACACCACAGCAAAGATACTGGATGAATGCGGTGTCAACACGATACTGGTGGGAGATTCATTAGGCAACACGATCCTCGGCTATGAGGATACGATATCAGTCACAGTTGATGATATGATCCACCACAGTGCGGCGGTTGCCAGGGGAGCAAAGAATGCTCTGGTTGTAACAGACATGCCATTTATGTCTTATCAGGCAAGTGTCTATGATGCTGTTGTAAATGCTGGAAGGATCATGAAGGAAGGTCGTGCCGGAGCGGTAAAGCTTGAGGGCGGTCAGGATATGTGTCCTCAGATAAGTGCTATAGTGAAGGCGAGCATACCAGTATGTGCACATTTGGGACTCACGCCACAGTCTATCAATGCATTTGGCGGATTCAAGGTTCAGGGTAAGACTGAGGCTGCGGCAAAGAAACTCATAGAGGACGCAAAAGCTGTCGAGGCAGCGGGCGCATATATGCTTGTGCTTGAGTGCGTTCCAGAGAAGCTTGCAAAGATCGTAACAGAGAGCATAAGTATTCCTACTATAGGAATAGGCGCAGGAAGATACTGCGATGGACAGGTCCTCGTAAATCAGGATATGTTTGGTATGTTCTCAGACTTCGTTCCAAAGTTTGTAAAGCAGTTTGCAAATGTGGGCGATGCCATGAGAGGAGCTGTAAAGGCATACATCGATGAGATAAATGCCGGAACATTCCCAGGACCGGAGCACACATACAAGATAGACGATGAAGTTATAGAGAAGTTATACTAAAGAACAGGAGAAAGTGTCATGATTATTTTGAAGAAGATAGATGAAGTTAGAGCACAGGTAAAGGAATGGAAGAAGCAGGGACTCACAGTTGGTCTTGTACCTACAATGGGATATCTCCACGAGGGACATCAGAGCCTTATCAAAAAGTCTGTTGAGCAGAATGACAGAACGGTTGTGAGCGTATTTGTAAATCCTATTCAGTTTGGACCAAATGAGGACCTTGAGAGTTACCCAAGAGATCTTGAGGCTGATGCAAAGCTCTGTGAGGCTACAGGTGCAGATATAATCTTCAATCCTGAACCTGAGGAGATGTATGCTGATGGATTTGTTTCGTTCATAAATATGACAGGTCTTCCAAATGCGCTCTGTGGTCTTACAAGACCTATACATTTCAAGGGTGTGTGCACAGTTGTAGGTAAGCTTTTCAACATAGTGACACCAGACAGAGCATATTTTGGACAGAAGGATGCACAGCAGCTCGCCATCATCATGAGAATGGTGAAGGATCTGAACTTTGATATAGAGATAGTTGGATGCCCTATAATCAGGGAGGCTGACGGACTTGCGAAGAGCTCAAGGAATATATATCTGACAGCCGAAGAGAGAAAGGCTGCAGTTGTTCTCAGTAAGGCAGTAAAGCTTGGACAGCAGATGATCGCTGACGGTGAGCGCGAAGCTGCAAAGATAGTTGGAGCTATGAAGGAGCTTATATCAGCAGAGCCGCTTGCCACAATAGACTATGTAGAGATGGTAAACATGGATACCATGCAGTCCATCGAGAAAGCAGAGGGACATGTACTCTGTGCCATGGCAGTGAAGTTTGGCAAGGCGAGACTTATAGATAACTTTATAGAGGAGTTATAAAATGTTAAAAGGAAAGACGGTCGTTCTCGGAGTTACGGGAAGTATTGCGGCATATAAGATAGCAAATCTTGCCAGTATGTTGGTGAAAAAACATGCGGACGTTCATGTCATAATGACAGAAAATGCCACCAATTTTATCAATCCTATTACATTTGAGACACTTACTGGAAACAAGTGTCTTGTGGATACGTTTGACAGGAATTTTCAGTTCAATGTTGAACATGTGGCGCTCGCAAAGCGTGCGGATGTATTCATGGTAGCTCCGGCATCGGCGAATATCATAGGCAAGATAGCCAGCGGAATAGCTGACGACATGCTCAGCACGACCATCATGCCAGCAAAGTGTCCGAAGATAATAGCACCGGCCATGAATACCGGAATGATAGAGAATCCAATAGTGCAGGACAATATCAAAAAGCTTGCATCATATGGATATGAGATAGTTGAATCCGCTTGTGGATATCTTGCATGTGGCGACACCGGAAAGGGGAAACTCCCCGATCCGGAGGTGTTGCAGGATTATATATTGAAGGCAATTGCAAAGGAAAAGGATATGGCAGGCGTGAAACTGTTGGTTACGGCGGGACCTACCAGGGAGGCGATTGATCCTGTGAGATATATTACCAACCATTCAACGGGCAAGATGGGATACGCCATAGCAAGGCAGGCGATGCTGAGGGGGGCGGATGTCACTCTTGTCACAGGCAAAGTGGAGATAGAGCCACCAAGGTTTGTAAATGTGGTCGACATAACATCAGCTCAGGATATGTATGAGGCGGTTATGTCAAGAAGCAGGGAGCAGGATGTTATCATTAAGGCTGCCGCTGTGGCTGACTATAGACCAGCGGAGGTTGCCGAGCATAAGATAAAGAAAAAGGATGGTGACATGAGTATACCTCTTTGCAGAACAAAGGATATACTCCTGGCACTTGGAACCCAGAGAATGGAAGAGGGGATAAAGGATCAGATCATATGCGGTTTTTCGATGGAGACGAGGGATCTTGTTGAGAATTCCAGAAAAAAGATCGATTCTAAACATATAGATTTGATAGCGGCAAATAATTTAAAGGTCGCGGGAGCGGGATTTGGTGTGGACACCAACGTTCTCACTCTTATAACAAACGACGAGATCAGGGAACTGCCAATGATGTCAAAGGAAGAGTGTGCAGACATGCTTCTTGACAGGATAATGGAGATGCGTGCTGCTGATTAAGTCGTAGTGGGAGTGTTATCTTGAAGCAAATAGATAGAAAAAAGTTCCGGGCGATATGTCTGGTGCTGTTTGTGCTTTATATAATCTGTATCGTTTATTTCCTTATTTTTAGTGATATGTTTGGAAGAAGCGGTTATGATGAAAGACGTTATAATCTTCATCCGTTTCAGGAGATAGAGAGATTTATAATATACAGGGATCAGATATCCGGTTGGAGTGTATTTCTGAACCTGTACGGCAATATCATTGCATTTGTTCCATTTGGCATGTTGCTCAGATGGGCGAGAAATAAGAACACAACGTTTTGGCAAGCTTTGCTGTACTCCCTTATGTTTACGCTTGCCATAGAGATATCACAGTACATAACGAAGCTTGGGGTATTCGATATCGATGACATCATCATGAATACGTTGGGTGGAATCGTAGGATACTGTATATATTATGTCACAGCAAAGCTGCTTAGGAGATATCATGCAAAGAAGTAAAGAATTCAGAGTTTCGGCGCCGGGAATGCCGACGGACACGATAATAGGATACTTTCTTGGAGGCTTTGGCGGGCTGTTTATCATCATATCAATAATAAAGTCCATCCTTACACAGGGAAAAGTCCAAAGGGTGTACGGAGTTTTGATGGTGAGCGCTCTGATAATGGCGTTTACAGGGATTGTTTTCTCTGTTATAGGATACAGAGCTGACAATGGTGGAATAACCGGCAAGAAGATGGCTATCATAATGAATGGAGTAGTGTTTGGACTGTCGATTATATTTTTATTGATGGGTTTGTAATAATACGCTGGAAAAGAGAGGACGCGAGATGAATTATTATGACAACTTTATAGAAGAATTTGATGATATAGAAGAACGCTATGAACTAGTACTCAGCAGGATAAGACAGATAACTCATGAATCAGTTGTGAAGCAGCCATATGGTGGTTACTTTACCCATGTTGCAGCGTTCATAACCCGCATAGGGGATGTTCTTGAACTGGTGAGGAAGGATGCCCTTTCAGACAGGAGTCTGTCTCAGCTTGAGGCGATGAACCATGGCCTTTACAGTGATATTCTAGGAGATAATTATAATAAGAGTTACGCCAATTACAGGTATATCACCGATGAGTTCATGAAGGATTATTCAAGAGAGAAAAACGAAATAAAGAAAATAGCCCAGCTACTTGGATTTGTATATAACGAGATAAGAGGCATGACTGTGTATGCATTTGAGGGCAGAATAGTTGACATAACACTTCTTGCGGAGTTATTTGTCCAGATATATTTTATGTTCCAGGATAATTTTACGGTAAAAGAACTAGAGGATGTTATATATTACTTTGAAAATGACTATGCTGAGTTTTTTATGTCATACAGAATAAGAGAGCAGCTCAGTCCTGATCTCACATTTGCGACTGATATAGTTATGAACAGTGATCTTGAGGATGTATCATACCTCTATAAATACGGAGAATACATCAGTAAAAACGAGATCGATACTGCAATATATCTCAGCACCTTTACGGAGGAAGAAATAGAGTCAATGGCGAGAACATACACTGAAGGCTACAGACTCGGATTTGAGGCTGCCAAGATAGATCTGTCAGCGAAGAAAACTGTCAATATAAGATACTTCCTCGGCCAGGAGAGAATGGTAAAAGCTGCCATAGAACAGTTCCGTGCCATGGGACTTGAACCGATATGCTACAGGTATGCGGTTTCGCGTATAAACAGAAGACTTATCAGTCGGGTTGGATATTCATCAACGGTTCCGAATAAACAGCTTGAATATGATCATAGGATGGATGAAGCGCTGTTTCTTGACAAGAAACTTATGGAGAGAAAGCTTGAGGTGCTCAGACAGGCATACAGGAATCTTGCACATGAGGCGTCGGTTTATGCAGGTCCTGCGGTCATTGAGGTGTTTGGTGAGAATCCATTTGAACCGGTATCATGTGATGCAAATCCTGTGCTTGATAAAAAACAACAGGAGATTCAGGTTGAGTACCGAACAGAAAGTGCTCAGATAGTAAATGAGTATATTGAGCAAGATAAGTGCAGTTTTACAATAATTGCATATCCTATACCAGAGATTGGCGACAGATATCGTGAGATATTTAGAGATACAGTTAGAATAAATACCCTTGACAATGAGCTATTTAGGCATATACACCAAAATATCATAGATGAGCTGGACAAGGCAGATCGTGTGAGAGTTGTGGGTAAAGGCAGTAATGAGACAGACATGCTGGTCATGCTTCACGAGCTGGATGATCCTGCAAAGGAGACAAACTTTGAAAACTGTGTTGCAGACGTAAATATTCCGGTCGGCGAGGTGTTTACTTCTCCAAAACTCACGGGGACTCATGGAATTTTGAATGTGAGTGAGGTCTATCTCGATGGCCTCAGGTATGTGAACTTGAAGCTGAAGTTTGAAGATGGAAAGATAGCGGGATATGATTGTGACAACTACAGTGACCACGACATGAACCAGAAGTTTATAAGAGAAAATCTTCTTGGAGGTAGGGATACATTGCCTATAGGAGAGTTCGCCATAGGAACAAACACTACGGCGTATGTGATGGCGAACAAATACAATATTGTCTACAAGCTTCCGATCCTTATTGTAGAGAAAATGGGACCGCATTTTGCAGTGGGAGATACATGCTATAGCTGGAGTGAGGACAACAAGCTCTACAATCCTGACGGCAAGGAGATAGTCGCAAAGGACAACGAGTGCTCGATTCTCAGAAAGACAGATCTGGCAAAGGCCTATTTCAACTGCCATACAGACATAACTATCCCATACGATGAGATCGGCGGTATATACGCACTTCATTCGGACGGCACCGAGACAGCCATCATAGAAGATGGAAGATTTGTATTACCGGGAACGGAGAAACTCAACGAGCCTCTTCAGGAGAGAATATAAAAGCAAACTGTTATCAAAAGATTAAACCGGCATCAACTCTTTATTTTGAGATTAACCCTCAAAATAAAGAGTTGATGCCGGTTTTTATCAACACGTTTTGTCCTGTAGGTCTAAAACTATTTAATAATAGACATTCTCTTGTATCTCTTGTTGGTATAGAGTGCGCTGTCAGCCTGAGAGAGAAGATCTTCTATTGTCTGTTCCCCATCGCATGTGAACTCTGTAACACCGACACTCATCTCTATGAAGTATGGCTTGCCACAGGTTGCATTGAGCTCTGCGGAGTACTGTTTGATCCTGTTCTGAACCTGTGCTACATAATCCGGATCGCCTGTAAATGCAAAGCATACAAATTCATCTCCACCGATTCGCCCGATGACATCGTGAGGACCAAAGCTCATCGACAGGATGTTGGCGATATTCTTCAGAGCAAAATCACCATCCTTGTGGCCAAACTTGTCATTTACGACTTTGAGTGAATCCATGTCGGCAAAAAGCAGTATAGCCTTGAGCCCGTGGTTTGAAGGAATGTTGATGTAATACTCAACACGCTCCATGAATCCTCGCCTGTTGTATATTCCGGTAAGCTCATCAGATGTGGACAGATGGTTCAGCAGTTCATTTTTCTCGTGGATCTCGTTGAGTGAGAGCTTTAACTGTTCCTGAGTTATGTTCTGTTCCCTGAGCAGGGTCATATATTTAAGTGCTGCGCCAAGCTGTAGGCTTGTTGAATATATGGTGCCAAAGCTGGCAACGTCAGTGTTGCAAATAAATATGCCATGGTGGTCTTCGTTTGTAAATATAGGCACTATCACTGATGTAAAACGTTTGTCATAGTATGTGTATTCATTGTCAAATATTTCGGTTGACGGGATCCTTCTTGATTCGCCGAACAGAACCTGGCTGTTGTTTGGATTGTAGAAAGCCTGTAAGAACAGTGACTTTGGAACAATCCAGCTTCCTGAGTCGGTGATCTTTATCTCATCATCGTAGGTGTATATGTATGCTCCGTTATAATTCAGAGCTTTGAGTTTATTAAGGATAGAAGAGTAAGTTTTGTTGAGATCGTCTCCGTAAGTGAGAGTATCTCTTGTTATGTATATGGACGACCATCCAAGAATCCTGTTCTCCTGCATCTGATTATGCAGACTGTTTGACATAAACAGTGACAGGGCATTGGTGATAGCTGCATTCAGATTGTTGAATTCAAGCCTTCTGGCCGGGCTCATGCTACAGCTGGAGAATATGGAAGCCATCTCCCTGAACATGTAGGTGATCTTCTGGACAGGGTAGAAATCCGTTATGTTGGACTCTAGACGATTCTTTATCTTGTCGATTATATTTCTTTGAAGATATGGATCGGACCTGTCGTTCTTAAGCACCCTGATAATATCTGCAAATATATCGCTGAATGATTCGATAACCTTGTGTGAGAAGAAGGAATCCCTGATCTCATCAAAGAGTGTATGATCCAGTATGTCTACTATCTCTGAGTCACTCAGTGAAAGAAGCTCTGCAGGGGTGGAGACTATATCATTCTCACGGCACAATCTGCATCCACATGAAAGTCTCTTTATAAAATGAGAATTCATTGTTTCAGATCTGGCAGCCCCGGTCTTTGCAAGACTTACAGCTCCATAGATAGCGCGGTAGCCAAGCTCACAGGAATTGATATTTACGGTTGTGAGAGGCGGATCCATGTTGACAGATGATGTGGAATCATCAAAACCGATAACAGACAGATTCTCACCTATGCGAAGTCCTCTTTTCCTGAGTTCAGCGTAACCGGCTATAGCCATCTGGTCATTTGCAAATACAATGGCATCCATGTCTGGATTATTATCTATGAGGGTACCGATCTCGGAACCACAGTATTCGGAGAAGTCTCCGTGTACTATCATATTGTCAGTGACTGTATATCCATGTTCAGAAAGAACTTCGCGGTATATGTTTAAACGTTGGTTGCTGTCTGAATTGTTCTCCTTGCCAGCGACAAAGCAGATATGCTGACTGTGGTGTTCATTTATGAGATGTTCTATCGCAGTTCTCATGCCCACGTGATTATCAGTCATGATGCATGGGTATTCATCAAGCTTTTCTTCCAGCGTAAGGATAGGTATTCCCTCAAAATGAGAGAGAAACGCATGGATATCCTTTTCTGATAAAAACGAAGAGATAGCTCCCACTGATACTATGAGTGCATCGAGACACTCAGGATGGGCGTAGTAAAAAATAGAATTATACTGATAGTCATATAATTGATTGGCTGGATCATTAAAGGAAGCGTTGAGGAACATACCTGGGAAGACTATGAGATTGCAGTCCAGTTCTTTTGCTGCAAATTCAGCCCCCTTGCATACTTCGATAGCATAGTCATTATCGATATGACATGTAAATATTCCTATGTTAAGTCTGTTGTTAGTCATCTGGGCACTCCTTTGTATTATAATTACCGTTGACCAAAATTGTTGATAATTTATTCGTAAATAATTTTGACCTAATTCAAATCACAGCCTGTTGTAATTATAACACATGCTATATTTATTAGCAATTTGTAATAATGAAAAGGTTTACAAAGCAATCTTTATAATCTATAATTTATGGGAATGTTTGAATGGGAGTGAACTCCCATATGATGAAGGCGGGGCGTGGCACTGATATAAGTGATCATGTATGGTCACTGTTGATCGCGCCAGCCAAAAACGGATAACAGGAGGATAAGAAATTGGATTACAAGAATGCCGGAGTAGATATTGAAGCTGGATACAAGTCGGTGGAGCTTATGAAGAAGCACATCAAGACTACCATGAGACCTGAGGTGCTTGGCGGAATAGGTGGATTTGCAGGAGCATTTAGCCTTGCTAAGATCAAAGACATGGAAGAGCCTATACTTCTGTCAGGAACAGACGGATGCGGAACAAAGGTTCAGCTGGCTTATATTATGGATAAGCATGATACTATCGGAATCGATGCAGTTGCAATGTGTGTAAATGATATCGCATGTTCTGGTGGAGAGCCACTTTTCTTCCTCGACTATATAGCGTGTGGTAAAAATTATCCAGAGAAGATTGCAACTATAGTAAGCGGCGTTGCAGAGGGATGCAACCAGTCTGGAGCTGCCCTCGTAGGTGGTGAGACAGCAGAACATCCGGGACTTATGCCTGAGGATGAGTACGACCTTGCAGGATTTGCAGTAGGTGTTGTTGAGAAGAAGGATCTTATTACAGGAGAGAGCATCAAGCCTGGAGATACACTTATAGGTATTGCTTCAAGTGGAGTGCACAGCAACGGTTTCTCACTTGTAAGAAAGGTTTTCGAGATGACAAAGGAATCTCTTGATACATATTACGACGAGCTTGGCAAGACACTCGGTGAGGCACTTATTGAGCCTACACGAATCTATGTAAAGGCTCTCAAGTCAGTGAAGGATGCAGGCATTACGATCAAGGGATGCAGTCACATCACAGGTGGTGGATTCTATGAGAATATCCCAAGAATGCTTCCAGACGGAGTTCGTGCTCAGGTTAAGAAGGATTCATATGAGGTGCCAGCTATATTCAAGCTTCTCGCAAAGAAAGGCGATATAGATGAGCATATGATGTACAACACATACAACATGGGAGTTGGTATGTGTCTTGCTATAGACACTGCAGACGCAGATAAGACTATTGCAGCTATAGAAGCTGCCGGTGACAAGGCATTTGTTCTCGGTACAGTTGTAGCTGGCGAAAAGGGAGTAGACTTATGCTAAAGGTTGCAGTTCTGGTATCAGGCGGCGGAACCAATCTTCAGGCCATCATAGATGCCATAGAAAATAAAGTCATAACAGATACAGAGATAGTTGCAGTCATAAGCAACAACAGGAATGCATTTGCTCTTGAGAGGGCGAAGAAGGCAGGGATAGCAGCGGAGGTCGTAAGCCCTAAGGATTACGCAGACCGCGCAGAGTTTAACGAGGTACTTCTCGCAAAACTTCAGGAGACCGGTGCGGATCTCATAGTCCTCGCAGGATATCTTGTGGTCATACCTGAGATAGTGATAGATGCATATCCGAACAAGATAGTAAACATACACCCATCACTCATACCGGCGTTCTGCGGAACAGGCTACTATGGACTTAAAGTTCATGAGGCAGCTCTCGCAAGAGGTGTAAAGGTTGTAGGTGCAACGGTTCATTTTGTAGATAAAGGTACTGACACAGGTCCTATCATAATGCAGAAGGCAGTTGCAGTACAGAATGGAGATACACCAAAGGTTCTTCAGCAACGTGTTATGGAGCAGGCTGAGTGGAAGCTTCTGCCTGCGGTTATAGATAAGATAGCCCACGGCAAGGTTCATGTGGAAGATGGTATAGCAGTCGTGGAAGATTAGGAGGAATATCCATGAAAGTATTGGTAGTAGGAAGCGGCGGAAGAGAGCATGCTATAGTTACAAGTATTTCAAAGAGCGATAAAGTATCCAAAATATATTGTGCACCTGGCAACGCAGGTATCGCAGCACTTGCAGAGTGCGTTGATATAGGTGTGATGGATTTTGACAAGCTGGTTGCATTTGCAAAGGAGAAGGAGATTGATCTGGTAGTGGTAGCACCGGATGATCCACTTGTTGCAGGTGCGGTTGATGCATTTGAGGCAGCTGGTATCAGAGCTTTTGGACCTCGTGCGAATGCGGCGATCATAGAGGGATCAAAGGCATTCTCCAAGGATCTCATGAAGAAGTATGGTATACCGACAGCGGCTTATGAGAATTTTACAGATCCAGACTCAGCGATCAAGTATCTTGAGACAGCTACATTCCCTATAGTTTTAAAGGCTGACGGACTTGCACTTGGAAAGGGCGTTCTCATATGCAATGACCTTGAGGAGGCAAAGGCAGGTGTCAAGGAGATCATGCTTGACAAGCACTTTGGTTCAGCGGGCAATACTATGGTTATAGAGGAGTTCATGACAGGACGTGAAGTATCAGTTCTCTGTTTCTGTGATGGAACAACTATCAAGCCTATGACATCAGCGCAGGATCACAAGAGAGCAAAGGATGGAGATCAGGGACTCAACACTGGCGGGATGGGAACATTCTCACCAAGTCCTTTCTATACAAAAGATATAGACGAGTACTGCATGGAGAATATCTACAAGCCGACTATGGCAGCCATGAAGGCTGAGGGCAGAGAATTCAAGGGAGTTCTGTTCTGCGGACTTATGATGACACCTAACGGTGTTAAGGTTCTTGAGTACAACGCAAGATTTGGCGATCCGGAGGCTCAGGTAGTACTTCCACGTATGAAGAATGATATCATCGATGTCATGGAGGCATGTATCGATGGAACACTTGATAAGATAGATCTTCAGTTTGAGGACAATGCGGCAGTTTGTGTCGTTCTTGCATCAGACGGTTATCCTGTATCATACAAGAAGGGTTATCCTATACACGGGCTTGAGAATTTTGACGGTAAGGATGACTACTTTGTATTCCATGCCGGAACAAAGTTTGACGGCGATGAAATCGTGACAAATGGTGGCCGTGTACTCGGTGTTACAGCAAAGGGCAAGGATCTCTTCGAGGCACGTGCAAATGCATATGCTGCAACTGAGTGGATCACATTTGACAATAAGTATATGAGACACGATATAGGAAAAGCTATTGACGAGCAGTAGGATAACTTTTGAGGTTTGAAGTTGCAGACATGAAATTATAAACAAATATTTATACACACAAAAGAGGTTTTGAGATATAATGTTTCAAAACCTTTTTTACTCTGTATGAGAGTGCGAAGTTAAAAAACTGTGATAGGCGAGGTGAGATTTATGAAATTGCCATATAGCAAAGAAACGGAGTTAGTTTTAAAAGAGGCTAACAAAGTAGCGCGAAAGCTGGGACAGAACTTTGTAGGAAGTGAACATATGATACTGGCTCTGGCGTCGGTCTCGGATACAACAGCGTACAGCATATTGAATAATAACGGACTGGATATAGCAAAGGTGGCACATGCGTTGAAGTTCATTTTGGAACCGGGTGGGACAGTCACCAGGGAAAAGGACAAATATACTGAGACGGCAAGACAGATACTTGAGGATGCACAGGCGGAGGCGGCAAGACTGTCATCTGACGAAGTCGGAACAGAGCATTTGCTGCTTGCCATACTAAAGGTTCAGAGCTGCGTTGCTGTGAGACTTATGCAGATAGAGAAGATCAATATACAGAAGGTATATATAGATATATTGATGACTTGCGGAATGGACGCAAATGTAGCAAAGAAGGAATATGCATCCGTCAAAAAGAAGAAGGCAAAATTGGGCGTTTCCACACCAACACTAGATAAGTATTCAAGGGATATCACCATGGAAGCAAGACATGGAAATTTGGATCCTGTTGTTGGAAGGGAGAAGGAGATCCAAAGAGTCATGCAGATACTCAGCAGGAGAATGAAGAATAATCCTTGTCTAGTAGGGGAACCGGGAGTTGGAAAAACTGCGGTGGTGGAAGGCATAGCTTATATGATAAGTCGTGGCAATGTGCCGGATACGGTGAAGGGCAAGAGACTGTTGTCCCTCGATATATCTGGAATGCTTGCAGGTTCCAAATACCGCGGTGAATTTGAGGACAGGATCAAGAAGGTCATCCAGGAGGTAATGATGTCTGGGGATGTTATCCTGTTTGTAGACGAGCTCCATACACTGGTTGGCGCAGGAGATGCAGAGGGCGCCATAGATGCCTCAAATATACTTAAACCATCGCTTTCACGCGGTGAGATACAGATGATAGGTGCCACAACAATAGCTGAGTACAGAAAATACATTGAGAAAGATGCAGCTCTTGAGAGAAGATTTCAGCCGGTGAATGTCGAAGAACCGACAAGGGATGAGGCTGTTGATATACTTAAGGGACTGAGATCGTGCTATGAGCAGCATCACGGAGTAGAGATAAGTGATGAGGCAGTTGAAGCGGCTGTAGATTTGTCTGTAAGATATATCACGGACAGATTCCTTCCGGACAAGGCGATAGACCTGATGGATGAAGCATGCTCCAGGAGACGGCTTGGATTTTCTGCCCAGGGAATTGTTCAAGACAGGAGTGTGGCAGAACTTGCGACACTTGACAGTGATCTTGAGACTGCACTCATTTCTGGCAACATAGAAGAGGCGGCAAATATAAGACACAGACAGGAAGAACTTGCGAAGAAGACGGCTCGTAGTCAGTTGGCAGGAAGACACAACATTATTGTTGGGGAAAATGACATAGCTGACGTTGTCTCAGTGTGGACGAAGATACCTGTCAGCAAACTAACCGAGAAGGAGTCAAAGAGACTTGAAAAGCTTGAAACTGAACTTCACAAACGTGTGGTGGGACAGGAAGAAGCCGTGTCCGCCGTTGCAAAAGCGATAAAGAGAAGCAGGGTAGGCCTTAAGGATCCAAGAAGACCTATAGGAACATTTCTGTTTCTCGGTCCGACAGGTGTGGGTAAAACAGAACTTTCAAAGGCACTCGCAGATGTAGTATTTGGAAGTGAGGATGCGCTTATCAGAGTTGACATGTCGGAATACATGGAAAAACACAGTGTGTCAAAACTTATCGGTTCACCTCCGGGATATGTAGGATTTGAGGAAGGCGGACAGCTCAGTGAAAAGGTGAGAACAAATCCGTACTCAGTGATACTGTTCGACGAGATAGAGAAAGCGCACAGCGATGTGTTCAACATACTCTTGCAGGTTCTCGATGACGGTCATATAACTGATTCACAGGGAAGAAAGGTGGATTTCAAGAACACTATTATTATCATGACGTCAAATACAGGCGCCCAGAGAATTATAGACCCTAAACAGCTTGGATTTGTCACAGTACAGGATGACAACAAGGAACATGAGGACATGAAGAAAAACGTTATGGATGAGCTCAAGAGGACGTTCAAGCCTGAGTTCCTCAACAGAATTGATGATACCATCGTGTTCCATGCGCTCAGCGAGAAGAATGTGCGTGACATAGCAGGACTTATGCTGAAGGAACTCAAAAACAGAGTTCAGGCTCAGATGGATATAGAACTTAAGTTTACTGATAATATGAAGAAATATATCTTCGAGAAGGGATATGACAAGAAGTACGGTGCAAGACCATTAAGGCGTGCAATACAGACATATGTCGAGGATGAACTAGCGGAGGCTATACTTGCCGGAGGTGTCCATAAAGGTGAAGTGGTTACTGTGACGGTCAAGAAGATCAAGGGTGAAAATGGCTCCGTGACTGAAAAAGTATCACTTACTGCAAAACAAAAGAATATAGAAGACTAATTGGTTCGATATATGTGGCATGCTTACGAAGTAGAAAATAATATTAAAATTTAGTGAAAATGCATAATTATGTAGAAAAATGCATCCCGTTACTGTATAATGAAAAGCACTAACGGATAGTAAAAAACAGGAGGAGAAATTTAAATGGCAGTTGTAAGCGATTTGATAAATGTACAGGAAGATTCATTAGAATTTGGTAATTATGAACTTGGATCAAAGACCAAGAAGGATGGCTTTGAGTTTCAGGGAGATATATACAAGATAAAGACATTCAATGAGATCACAAAGCTTGAGAAGAACGGTCTGTTCGTGTACGAGTCAGTTCCGGGAACAGCAGTACATGGTTTCAAGGCAGACGAGAATGATGTAACATTTGTTGTCGAGGGACCGGAGAATGCATCTATAACACTTGAGCTTGAGCCAGAGACAGAGTACAAGGTTCATGTCGATGATGTATATGTCGGCAAGAACAAGACTAATCTTGGTGGCAAGATGAGCATAAGTGTTGATCTCGAAGAGGGAAGACCTGTCAAGGTAGACGTAAAGAGAGCTTTTGATTAAACAGATAGGTTAGACCGATTTGGAAGAAATAATAAGATCAATAGGATAACAGAGAATCTTAATATCTGTTATTAGGATTATAAAGAGAGTTTCACAGGAGAATATTTATGGCAAAAGAAAAACAGGTGTTTTTTTGCCAGGAATGTGGATTTGAATCGACAAAGTGGATGGGGCAGTGCCCTGGATGCAAGGCCTGGAATTCATTTTGTGAGGAGAAAGTGACGGTAGGCGCCAAGAGTCAGTCCGGTAGAAGGACTGTCGTGGCGCCTACAAGCATTTTAGAGGTTGAGACGACTGACGAGACACGATTTACCACAGGAATAGGCGAATTAAACAGAGTGTTAGGTGGCGGAATAGTGAGTGGTTCACTGGTGCTTGTGGGAGGAGATCCAGGAATAGGTAAGTCCACCATATTGCTGCAGATGTGCAGAAACATGTCCGAGATGGGACAGAAGATACTGTATGTGTCGGGTGAGGAATCCCTTTCACAGATAAAGATGAGGGCGGAGCGTATAGGA